>NZ_JBKFGH010000025.1:0-11274 GCF_051233475.1 Neobacillus terrisolis
GAGGACACAGGATCCGTTATTTATATAAAAATCACTAAAAAAAGGCTTTTTATGATCAAATAGCGTACCTGGTGTCCGGATAGCCTCTCAAAACAGCACATTTTGTGAAAATAAGGGCCTATATGTCCGCAACTACGTCTGTATCGAGAGCAAAGCTAATCTATTACTTAAGGAACATTTACTTACATGTTTTCCAGCTTAGATCTTTGTGCTTTTTTTCATATAATCACTCAAGAAACCCTTGAAAATATCATTCAGTTCCTTTGTTTTGTGTTTATGTAACCATTCAACTTGGTCGATAGGCAAATTCAATTTTAAAGTGATTTTTTCATTTGGCATTTCCACATTTCTAATTTCTGCTAAAGTGATGCCTTCTTCGATATTCGGAAAAGTGGAATCATTTTCGCTGACCCTATTAAGATCTTCATACTCCTCGATATCATCGAGTTCACAGAATAAATTTAGCTGGGGCAGCCCCCCTGGCAGTGTTTTTACAAACATTATCGAGTTGATCAGTCTACCATCATTCATTTCTATTTCTAAAATGAGGCTTTCCTCATCCTTATATTTCTTTAACACCACTTCGCTTACAATCATATCCAATTCCAAAGTAGAACCCATGCTGGACTCAAAAATATAGATGGCACTATTAAATACATGAATTTCCTTACCATCAATTTTAACCGACTTAACGGAAACCATTTCCCTTCCCCCATACAACGCGTTTCTTTCATTATAAAACAGGGGGACGGTTCTTGTGTTCAAAAAAGAACACAAGAACCGTCCCCCTGCACCCACAAGCCCCCTCATCCCACCAAGCCACCTGCGTCAAAAACCATGTCAGGAAATCTAACACAAATGTTGTCTTGCTTTTTTTCGCCCATTATACTGAAAACAACTTGAGACATTACGCAAATGAATATCGGCTCTCCAAATGGTGGTGAGAGCAACAAGCTGTCTAGGGTTCCGTTAATGGTTGTTCCATTTCCATTTCCATTAAGTCTGGTCCGAGAGAGAGCGTATAGGAAGAGAACATACACTTTTTCTGTATACACGGAAGGATAAAAGCCTGGGAGATCAATTCTCCCAGACTTTTATCCTTTTTTAGTTATAAAAATTAAAAATATGAGGTGGAATCAATAATGAAAAAAAGGTATGCATTTTTGTCCATTCTATTGGCCCTTTCGATGTTCTTAGCTGCTTGTGGGAATTCAAAGGAAAAAGCTTCAGGTAGTGAATCAGACAACAAAAAAGAAACAATCAAAATTGGGTTTAGCGCCCTGCCGAGCTGGTATTTATGGCACCTAGTCGATAAGAAAGGATATTTCGATAAGTATGGTGTCGATGTGGAACTAGTTTGGTTCCCTGTTTATGCCGATTCCTTATCCGCATTGAATACCGGAAAAATTGATGGAAATACCCAAGCTCTTTTAGATGCTATTCCTCCTATGGATAAAGGCATCGATTTGAAAACCATCTTTATCACCGACAACTCGCTAGGCGGCGATGGAATCGTGGCTACAAACGATATTAAAAAGGTTGAGGATCTAAAAGGAAAGACTGTCGGGACAGAAATTGGTACGATTGAACATTTCTTTTTGCTTACGGCACTTGAAGATGCCGGTATGAAGGAGTCAGATGTTAAATTTACTAACATGACGGTGCCAGATGCAGGCAATGCCTTTCTGTCAGGCAACATCGATGCCGCTGGCCTTTGGGAGCCGTTCTTAAGCAAGGCCGTTGCTAAGGAAAACACACATAAGCTTGTAACATCTGCTGATTATCCTGGGTTAGTGTCTGACGTGTTTGTCGTTCGCGATGACGTAACGAAAGAGAAGAAGGAAGAACTTCAAAAGGTTGTAAACGCTTGGTTTGACGCTGTTGATTACTTATCAAAAAACCCTGACGAGTCGATTGAAATTATCGCAAAAGAAGCCGGGATTACAGTCGAAGAATTAACTGAAGGCTTTAAAGGCTTTAAAATGTTTAGCCCAGAAGAAAATATCGCTTCTTTTAAAGAAGGAAATAGCTATGCTTCCTTCTATTATACTGCTGAAAAAAATGCAGAGTTTCTGAAACGACAAGGTTATGTGGATAATGTACCTGATTTTACCGATTTTGTAGATTCTTCCTTCGTTGAAAATCTAATTAAAAAATAGAAAGGGTGAATGAAATGGAGCCACCAAAGGTTAACAAAGCACTTCGGTCGTTAACGTCGATTCGGGAAGAAGTCCCTAAACAATGGTACTTATTTGGAGTAATTATTACCTTTCTGTTGTTTTTTCTAGGATGGGGCGCGTTAAGTTTTATCCAATTAGTAGACGAAGTATTTCTGCCAACTCCAAGTGGCGTCGTTCTTTCCTTATTTCAATCATTAGGAAGCCCCGAGTTTTGGGAGCATATTGGAATTAGTGTTTACCGTGTGTTTATGGGATTTTTACTGGCATGTTTAATTGGCATTCCGCTCGGCATCTTTGCCGGGACATTTAAATTTGCTGAATCGTTTATTTTGCCAATGTCTGAGTTTATCCGTTATATGCCTGCAGCCGCGTTTATTCCACTGATTATGGTGTGGGCCGGCATTGGCGAAACAGCGAAGATTTTAGTCATCTTTATCGGTTGCTTTTTCCAGCTGATCTTAATGGTAACAGATGATACGAACCGTATTAGCAAGGATCTGCTTTATGCCTCTTATACGCTTGGCGCGAATCGGAAACAGGTTATTTTCAAAGTAATCATTCCGGCGATGCTTCCAAAATTAATGACAACATTGCGTCTGATTATGGGCTGGGCTTGGACATATTTAGTTGTCGCTGAATTGGTCGCTGCGAATAACGGTCTCGGTTACTTCATTATGAAAGCACAGCGATTTTTGGATACGGAGTCAATCTTTGTCGGGATTATTGTGATTGGACTGTTAGGGCTGATTATTGATCGTGCCTTTGCGATTGCCAATAAGAAATTATTTCCTTGGGTGGAAGGTGGGAATTAAATGCTAAAAATAGTAAAGCCCCAAATTGCAGCAGACCCGGTGAATATCGAAATTGAAATCAACGGTTTATCGAAAGTCTATCAAACTAAAAATAGTACTTTTCAAGCTTTAGAAGATGTTTCTCTTTATGTAAAAAATGAAGAATTTGTTTCAATCCTTGGGCCTTCCGGCTGTGGAAAATCTACAATCCTCCGGATTTTGGCCGGGTTAGAGGACGCAACCTCAGGGAGCGTTAAGGTTGCCGGAGAAGAAGTCAATGGACCAAGCGCGAAACGAGGAATGGTGTTCCAATCCTATACACTTTTTCCATGGCTGACCGTCCGCGAAAACATTGAGTTCGGGCTTAAATTAAAAGGCATGAACGCGAAGGAGCGCAAGGAAGTTTCCGATAAATATTTGGAGCTTGTAGGGCTTGAACGGTTTGCGAATTCCTTCGGGAAGGAATTGTCCGGCGGGATGAAACAGCGTGTAGCCATCGCCCGCTCCTTGGCCAACAATCCGGAAGTGTTGCTAATGGATGAACCGTTCGGTGCTCTCGATGCGCAAACGAAACAGTCAATGCAGAAGCTGCTATTAGATATTTGGAAAAAAGAGAAAACAACAATTGTCTTCATCACCCACGATATCGATGAATCGATTTTCCTTTCACAACGAATCTACGTGATGGAAGCAAGACCCGGAAAAATTAAAGAAGAAATCAACGCCGACCTCCACCTCTTCAAAAACGGCGAACTAGTAGACGTCGACCGCTTCATGCGAATCAAAAAACACATCATCTCATTGCTGAAGCACTAGGTGGGGTGCAGGGGTTGGTTCAGGTTTGGGTGCAAGGGGACGGTTCTTGTGTTCCTTTTTAACAGATAGTGCAATTCAAAGTATAAGCCAGCTGTTCTTGTGCTCCCTTCGAAAAATGGGAACACAAGAACCGTCCCTATGAGGAGGTTTTTTTATGAGTAAGGATTGGTCCACCACTTTTTCTCCAGGTGGTAAATGGTCTGGTTTTATTAAACGGGGGAAATTGATTCGGTTTACTGCGCTTGAGGAAGGCGCAAATGTTTCGATGTTGCTGTATAACGCGAAGGATTTAACCGAGCGTTATGTGATGTCCGATACGCTTAAAGCACAGTTTACGAGCCATTTAACAACAGGACATGTACTGCTCAGCGACAACGGGCGAGTATTAGCAAGCTTTGTAGAAGATAGTCTCGGCTGGCATGATCCGATTTCGGGTTGTACCACCCGGGAGAAAACAGATGCCAAGTACGGGGTAACCACCTACCAAAACGAACGCAACGAATGGCTTCGTAGCGGCCGGGAAAATTTGATTGTTGAACTTGCCAGAAACGGATTAGGGGCTCGTGATTTGGTACCGGTAGTCAACTTGTTTTCCAAGATTGTCACCGATGAAAATGGACAGCTGCAATTTCAGAAAAATCATTCTCCAAAAGGGGCCACCGTTACACTAAGAACAGAAATGGATGTTTTACTCGTTTTGTCTAATACACCCAATCCCCTTGATCCTAAAATTAACTATCCTTCTGTTCCTGTAAAAATGGAAGTCCTCCCTTCTGCACCAATAAATGAAAATGACGTTTGTGTCAATCACCGCCCGGAAAACCGCCGTGCTTTTGAAAATACTTGGGCCTACTACGCCTTACAAGAAAATTAAAGGAGGATTATCATGCCTGTACTAAACAAAGTGGAAAGTACCCGTAAGGTTGAAGATGCAATTTACAGCGAAACGATATTGGCCGGCAATGGGTTTATGCATAAGCTTCTACCTGGCCAAGTGCTTCGAATTGTAGATTTGGAGGGAAACCAGTCGGTCGATGCGTTGTTTTACGATGCCGAGAACCCTGATGATCACTATAGCACCGTGTTAACGATTGCTGAGCAAGAAAATATGTATCTTAAAACCGGGTCCACTCTTCTAGCAGAATCCGGGAAAGAGCTGGTAACGATTATCGCAGATACCGTAGGATGCCATGATGCTTGGTTTAGCTTTTGTTCCGCTCAAAGCAATACCGTTCGTTATGGTCACGATAAAATCGGTATGCATAATTGTCGGGATACGTTTTTGCTTACAATGGAGAAGCATGGTGAAGGTTATACGAAAAGGGATCTTCCACCGAGCGTTAACTTCTTTTGTATCGTCCCCTTCACCGAAGATGGCCGGATTGAGTTTATTGACGGGATTTCCGCTCCAGGCAGCTACGTCGAACTTCAAGCAAAATCCAGCACCATGGTGTTGCTCAGCAACTGCTCACAACTAAATAACCCTTGCAACAATTACAATCCAACACCAATTAAAGTATATATTTGGGAATCGTAGGGGCGGTTCTCGTGCGTCCTTTTGCCTCGCGATTTCGCTCAGAAGAGATGCACAAGAACCGTCCCCCTGTTCCAAAGGAGGAACCACATTGGAAAAATTTATTGATTTAAATTGTGATATGGGTGAAAGTTTTGGTTTGTTCAAATACGGAGCGGATGAGGCGATGATGCCGCTGATTAGCTCCGCAAATATAGCTTGTGGCTTTCATGCTGGGGACCCCAGCGTCATGCGAGAATCTATTGAACTAGCAATGCAATATGGGGTTAGAGTCGGAGCACATATCGGATTGCCAGATTTGCTAGGCTTCGGGCGACGCGAGATGAACGTCAAACCGCAAGAGGTTTACGATTACACCCTTTATCAGCTTGGCGCGCTCGATGGTTTTCTAAGAAAGGCCGGAACATCGATGTCCCATATTAAACCCCATGGTGCCCTTTATATGATGACAGCAGAAAAAGAAGAAATGGCTGAAACAACGGTGAAGGCTGTTAGTGATTTTAATCCTGAATTAGAAATCTACACCCTGCCCAATTCAAAGCTTTATCTTTATGGAAAAGAAGCAGGTTTGAAGGTGGTTAGTGAATATTTCGCTGACCGGCCATATGTTGATAACTATGTAAAAATGTTTGGCTGGAGCTTAGAAGAGATTGGACAGCCAGACGAAATGGCTGTAAGAGCCTTAAAAGTTTTACAAGAAAATCCAGTGGAAACCATTTGTGTTCATAGCGATACCCCCAATGCTCCGGCCATCATGAAAGCAGTTCGAGAATCATTAATCGAAACAGGCTGGGTAATCGAAAAACCTGAAACCAAGCACAAGACAGGCTCCTCTATTCCCACTACTTTGCTTTAATCTTCCTCCAAATGTATCTTCCTAGACTCACCAATCGGTGAGTTTCTTTATTTTTACACATATCCCACTTAGTAGAAAAAGAATTCCATATTTTCAATGATGGATGCAACACTTTTTATACAAATAATAAACAAATTAGCAAAAAATTCCGATAGATATATAGAACCCCCTACTATTTTAATAGTAAAATAGTAGGAGGTCATAATCTTTTACATAATGAAAACTTAAAATTGAAAGGAGTACTACTAATGTTTAAGAAAAAAAGGCTCCGCCCCATTGTTATACTACTGTCGTTTTTACTTATTTTTTCCACGGTAGTTTCAAATGCAGCTATTGCTGCAGGGAAAGATGAAAAAACAACAACTTCCCAGAGTAAAAAAGACAAAGTATTAAAAAATGCTGAACAACAAAATCTGCTGGCAGAAAAAACGAACAGCTCTTTAGAAAAGAAAACATTTTCTAAGGAAAACAATAAACTTGCAGCAAAGCAGCAAGCAGACACTCAAAATGCCAAAGAAAGAAAAAGTAAATGGGAAAAGAGTACTACCCCTACTTCTGATCAATCCCAAAAAAGTAAAGCAGAACAATCCACAGCTACATCCACCATTAAAGAAAACCAAAATACTTTAAAGCAAGCGGCAAATAGAGAAAAAGAGAAATATGCTTCCAATCAGATCATTGTAAAATACAAAACTACAGCTTCATCCAAACAAGTGCGAGAAAAGTATTCATTAACAAAAAAGAAAACTCTTAATTCTATTAAGGCAGAAGTAGTTAAGATACCTGAAGGAAAAAATGTTGAAAATCTTGTTAAAGAACTAAAAAAAGATCCTTCAGTAGAATTTGTTCAACCTAACTATAAATACTATCCAGCAAGCATACCTAACGATCCATACTTCAATTATTTATGGGGTTTAAATAACACAGGCATATATGGATATGAAGATGTTGATATTGATTATCCGGAAGCACTGGATTCCTTTCAAACGAGTTCAAACCCAAACACTATAACTGTGGCAGTCATTGACACAGGAATTGATATCAATCACCCGGACTTGGCAAACAACATTTGGAAAAATCCAAATGAAATCCCAAATAACAACATCGATGATGATAAAAATGGCTATATCGATGACATTAATGGATGGGATTTCTATCATTTTGATAATACCGTTTTTGATGTTCTAGATTTTGACGATCATGGAACACATGTTGCCGGAACTCTTGCGGCAGAAATAAATAATGGTATTGGTGTTTCCGGTGTAGCTCCTAATGTTAAAATCATGCCTCTAAAATTTTTAGGACCTGAAGGGGGGCTTACATCAGATGCCATCCTTGCGGTAGAATATGCCACAAAAATGGGCGTAAAAATTTCCAATAACAGTTGGGGTGGCGGCGAATTTGATTTGGCTTTAGAGGATGCAATTAAGAGCTCTAATATGTTATTTGTTGCTGCTGCCGGAAATGAAGGGGCAAATATTGACCAAGCACATGTTTACCCCGCAAGTTTCGAAAGTCCAAATGTTCTTTCTGTTTCATCGATTAATAGTTTTGGAGAACTAGCTTATCTTTCCAACTATGGGGCAAACACTGTTGATTTGGCAGCTCCAGGGGAGGAAATTTATAGTACCGTACCAAAAAGACCGGAATTAGGTGCTGCTGCCGAAATTTATAATCCCATCTGGAATTCTAAAGCGATTTTTAATGGCTTCGGTTACGAAAATATTATCGGTACCGACCGCCAAACCGCATTTGATAAAGCTGCTCAATATCTTGGTGCTACTCCCAATTCGAGAATCCTTTTAGTCCAAGACGACCAGTCAGATACCGGCAAGACCAACTATCTAAGTGTATACACGAGCTTATTGGCTAATGCCGGTTTACCTTATGATACGTGGACAGTTCTCACAGGTGAGGATGGTCCAAATTATACTACTCTATCAAGCTATGACATTGTCATTTGGTTCTCTGGGGTTGCATATGGTGGGCTATATATTCCAACCTTAACGACTAATGATACTAATAACCTCAGTTATTTTTTAAATACAACAGGAAAATCTTTATTACTAAGCGGACAAGATATATTGTTCAACAATGAATCCAGTTATTTCGTAAAATATACTCTAGGTCTTGATGTTTTTGCTGAAGGAACTGCATACGAAACTGCCAAAGGAGTCGCATCTACCATTTATGATGGAGCTGAATATAACCTTTATTCTGTTCCTTATGCAGATTACATTGCTGTTAATAATGCAGGCTTAGCAAAAATAAATCTTGTTTATCCCGGTCAATCAAACTACGATAACGCATACGCGTCTTATAGCGGAACCTCTATGGCCGCACCGCATGTGACTGGTGCTGCAGCAATGCTTTTGGGAGCCAATCCATCATTGGATGCTTTACATTTAAAAAATACGTTAAAGGCAAGCGGTGATAGTCGGGCTAATTTAGGATCCTTCGTTTCCGGTGGTAAGACGTTAAATGCTAATCTAGCGTTAACCAATGACCACGAAGCTTATGATGATGATATTCCAGGTATAGCTCTTGAGGATGATGAAATAAAAGGCACTCTAGATACAAATAATGATTTCGATGATGTTTATAAAGTGCATTTAGATCAAGGCGAAATTTTAAGACTGTCTTTAACAGGAGATGCTAATACAGATTTTGATTTATATTTATACTCGCCACAGGCAACTACCGTTTATGATCTCGAACAAATAGTACAATTTTCGGAAAACACGGATACCTCAACAGAAACGATTGAGTTTGTAGCAAATTATTCAGGCGATTACTATATCGATGTTTATGCATACGATGGGACAGGCGCTTATACGTTAAAAACGGAAATTGGAAATGGACCTGGTAATTATGAAGAGAATTCTATCGGAATTATCTATGATGGTAACTGGGTAACTAAAACAGGTACCTCTTACTCTGGAAATTCTGTCTCCCAACTTAACAGCACTGGAGGATTAGAATTTGACTTTATCGGAAGTGAATTTGAATGGATTGGGTTAAAAGACAATACCCAAGGAGTTGCCAATATTTATATTGATGGCCAATTTATTAGTTCAGTTTCTTTATATTCCAAAACTCTTCTAACTCAGCAATCAATTTTTAAAAAGACAATGGACTATGGTAAGCATAGTGTACGAATTGATTGGACAGGTCAACGGGATCCTAAATCAAGAGTAAGTGGTGCAATTAATATTGATAAACTAATCGTACATGCTATTGCTCCAAAGGCACCGGCAAATGTTAAGACTACTTATGATAGTTATTCCTCCACTCCGGTTCTATATTGGGATTATAGCCAATCAGCCCGTTTCTATAAGGTTTATCGAAAGGAAAGTGGGCAAACCCAATACACTTTCTTAGGAAGAGCTGGTTATACTTATTTTTACGATAAATCTGCTCAAGTGGGTAAAACATATGAATACGCTGTAACGGCAGTTGGTCAAGAAAATCTTGAATCAGAGAAATCAACTTTAACTTATATCTTCGACGATCGGATTCCTGGTATTCTAAAAACGACCAGTAGTATAAAGGGAACTGTTGACAACGCCAACGATTACATGGATGTTTTGGCTGTGAATCTTCAAGCTGGAAAAACTTATAATTTCAGCTTTAATGGTCCACAAGGTGAAAATTTCGACTACTTTATTTTTGAGCCAAATGCCACAGATATCTATACTGATAGTAGCATCAGATCTTTATATGATGAAATATCAGAAGAATATACAACACTTCCAATTAATAAATCTGGAACATATTATATCGTTGTTTATGCTAATACTGATAGTTCGGGCGAATATAGCATTAATATTAATAACAAGCCAACCGTTAATGATGACGATATCCCATTAGCAGTACCATTAACAACTACAGCAGTAAACGATTATCTCGATTCCTTACATGACAATGATGATGTTTATTCTGTTCAATTAAATAAAGGGGATATTATTACACTTAACCTAAGCTCAACGGCAACTAATGGGAATGACTTTGATTTGTACCTATACCCACCAACTGCCACAACAGTATTTCCAGATACCAGTAACTACGTTAAAGAAGTCGCGTCAAGCAACGGCTTAACTTCTGTAGAAAAAATAACATATACTGCTGCTGTAACTGGAAAGTACTATATTGATGTCTATGGTAGCTCAAAAGCAGGTCCGTATGGGTTAAAAGCAGATATTCAAAGAATAACAACTAAGACAATACAAGAGAATGACCCGTTGGTTTCCTACACTGGTACTTGGAATACAAGTACTAGCAGTAGTCATTCAGGTGGTACAGCGAAGTATAATTCAACTTCAGGAAGCTCTGCACAACTAACCTTTAATGGTACTGGTATAAAAATTCTTAGTTTTACAGCTGCTAATCGCGGCTATGCATATATATATATAGATAACAAACTCATTAAAACTGTTAATTTATATTCATCCACAACAAAATACAAAGTCCCTATTTTTGAAATAAATAATCTTACAAACGGGACACATACTATTAAAATAGTAAATAAAGGGACAAAACCAGCTTCTTCAACAGGAATCTATATTACTCTTGATGCTTTTGTCATTACTACTTACAAAAGACTAATCGAGGAAAACACTTCAGGTATCACTTATAGCGGAACTTGGAGTACCAGCACGAATATTAATCATTCCGGCGGTACTGCCAAGTATAATAAAACTGCTGGTAATTACTCGCAATATACCTTTAGTGGCACAGGGGTAAAAGTTCTTTCATATAAAGCACCAAATATGGGGCTGATGGACATTTATATTGATGGCAAACTCATTAAAACTATTGATCTCTATTCAGCAACTACCAGTTATAAAGTTCCGATATTTGAAAAAAATAATTTAAGTGTTGGAACCCATACCATTAAACTGGTGAATAAAGGCCAAAAATCAGCTACTTCCACAGGAACATATATAACATTAGACGCATTAGAAATTACTAAATAGGAGTACAGAGGGACGGTTCTCTGATGTGACCCCAAAAAGTTAGAGTTTTATTTTAAGCAGCTAATTGGCTGGTATGGTTACGGTATTGTACCGGACTCATGCCTGCCAATTTTTGCTTTAT
>NZ_JBKFGH010000026.1:0-151683 GCF_051233475.1 Neobacillus terrisolis
ACACTATTTCTCTTACTCATAGTGGACTCCTCCCCTTATGACTAAATTGTACTCCTACTAAATTTAGGTGTCCAAATTAGTAAGGGGGCTAAAAAGATATAGACCAACTTTTAAAATATATCGGACAACTCTAAAAATATATCGGACAACTTTACCCGGATATGCTCGCTGAATTAGACTTATGCTCGTTAAAACCCACTTATGCCCGTTTGCCCGATGATGATTGATATAAAAATGATGTCCCTATTATTTACCAAATGAAAGGATATTCTTTTAACAAACAAACAAAGATTGTTAATTTTATCACCGTTAATAATTTATTCACATTATTATCCTCTCTTTCTTGGTTGCTCAAATTATAATGAGAATAGCAACTAATAAAACACAAGCGGGGAATACAGCTATGAAAAAAATACAACTCAGTTTGCTGATTATATTTTTTATCAGTATCAGTTTAATAGCATGTTCGAATATAGAGGAAGTGTCTCCACCGACAAAGGTTAAGGAACAGGAAGAAACTAAAAAGGAATCCAAAGAATTGGATCCGAAGGTTATTTTAGCTAGTTTGCAAAATCATTCGATGGTTGCGCCACTGGGAGATATTCCGATTCCAGAAGATAATCCAATGAATCCGGAAGTTCTTAAGCTCGGGAAGGCATTATTTTTTGATCCCCGTTTATCTGGGAATAACGAGGTTAGTTGTGCAACGTGTCATGACCCCAATTTAGGCTATGGTGATAACCGTCCTACTTTTAAAAAAATTGATGGCACTGAAGGCGCGAGAAATAGTCCCACTGTTATTAACTCTGGATATTACACATCAAACTTTTGGGATGGACGAGCTTCAAGCTTGGAAGAGCAAGCGCTGGGTCCAATTGAAAACCCGAACGAAATGAATCAAAAATTGGTCGAGCTTATCCCAGAATTAAAAGGAATTGAAGGCTATGACGCGCTTTTTAAAGCTGCGTTTTCAGAGGGGATTACCGAGCAAAATATTGCTAAGGCCCTTGCAGCTTTTCAAAGGCAAATTGTCGTTAAAGATACCCGTTACGATCAATTTTTAAATGGGGATACCGAGGCATTATCCCAGCAAGAACTTCGTGGACTAAATTTGTTTACGGGGAAAGCATTTTGCGTAACCTGTCATAATGGCCCGAATCTTTCGGATAACAAGTTTTATAATATCGGAACGAAAACTGAGGATGAAGGACGCTATACGATCACCAAGATTGAAGGCGATTTGGGAAGATTTCGAACTCCAAGTTTATATGGAATTACTCATACAGCCCCTTATATGCATAACGGGAGTATCGCCACACTCGAAGAAGTAATCGAATTTTATGATCGTGGCGGCGACGGTCACCCTAACACAAGCTTCTTTATGAAGCAATTTATGAAGCCGGTCGGGTTAAGCAGCGAAGAAAAAGCGGATCTCTTGGCTTTTTTAAAGACTCTTGGCGGGAACCCACCAATCTATACTGCACCAGAGCTTCCGGGGATGAAGTAGGCAGAACGAATATAAAAAAAGGCTAGGAAAACTAAAATGTTTTCTAGCCTTTTTTGTGTTTTAGAAAATTATAGAATTCAAAGCTGTGGATAACTATTGCACAGTTAGACTCGTCCAGCTCCAGCGCCCAGCTCCTAGTGTACTTCGCCCACCTCCCTACGATAAGTCAACATCGAATCGCTATCGCTCTTCGTGTTTCCTTTATCTCAGTCGATGTGCTCCAGTCCTGTCGTGAGCTACCCGGGCGCTTTCGCTTTTGTTTTTGGATACTTAGCAAATTTTTTGAATTAATTGGGAAGAATTGTTTTTGGGTGAATTTACTAGCTGACTAACCTCGTATGCTTCCATTAAGGCGCTATCAAGCGGTTGTAAAAGATGATGGAGATAATGGGTATCAGTAATTGCAGGGTCGAGCCATACTTTTTCATCCTCAGGCTTCAATATGACAGGCATTCTGTCATGAATATCCCGGACAAGCTCGTTTGGCGTTGTGGTAATCACAGAACAAGAAAAAATCGATTTTCCGTCAGGTGATTTCCAGTGCTCCCACAGACCTGCCATTCCAAATAACTCATCATTCCTAAGTTTAATTCTCATAGGTGTTTTATTTTTTGGATCCGTTCTCTTCCACTCATAGAAGCTATCAGCGATAATCAGGCAGCGTCTTTTTTTAAAGGCTTCTTTAAAGCTTGGCTTCTCAGATAGAGTTTCTGAGCGGGCATTAATCATTTTGAAGCCTATTGAAGGATCTTTTGCCCAAGGCGGAATAAGTCCCCACTTTAAATACCCCATTTTATTTATCAAGCCATTATTAATTATTGCTAAAACGGATTGTGAAGGTGCCACATTGTAGCTGGGTAAATAGCCTTCCTCATCAAGAAATGCTTCAACATCAAACCTGTTTAAAATCTCCTCCAGTGTAGAAGTTAACGTAAATCTCCCACACATTCCCAGCACCTCCAATCCATTTTTTTATAATCGTATCAAATCTAGTCTTGAAATACAAAAACCGTAAGCAATCTGTTATTTTGTAAAATGAAAACGTTAACTGAAAGATGATAAAAACAAGCAAATGGAAGTGTTACTATGCATAAGATAGTAGCACTTCCTTTTTGCTTGGAAACGGGCATTGAGTGGGAATAGAGGAGATTAGCATGAAAACAACTTGGTTGTTAGGCTTTGGTTTTTTTAGCATTAGTATTGGCTGGGCATTGTATAATGGCTTTGTTCCATTTTTTCTTGATCATTATCTAGGCAGTACAGCACTTATTGGCTTTTTGATGACCCTCGATAATTATGTTGCCCTATTTTTACAACCGTATATTGGGAATCTTAGCGATCGGACCAAAACGAGGTTCGGTCGCCGCATGCCTTTTTTATTAATAGGGATCCCAATTGCTGCTTTATTTTATGGGCTAATTCCTTTTCATCAAAGTTTAGCTTCATTAATCATTTTTATGATTTGCATGAATTTATCGATGGCGATTTTCCGGACTCCGACGATTGCACTCATGCCGGACATTACCCCAGAGCAAGAGCGGACAAAGGCAAATGGGATCATTAACTTTATGGGTGGCTGTGGCGCTATCTTGGCCTTCAGTGTTGGCTCCTATTTATATAAATTGGACCCTTCTATTCCTTTCCTAGTTGTTTCAGCTGTTTTTTTAATAGCTTTATTTGTAATATATTACAATATTAATGAAAACCGAGATGCGATTAGGTATATCACTCATACCGGTGATAAAATCGATTATAAAAATGAATTAAATGTACCGACTATTTTATTGCTTGCCTCAATCTTCTTTTGGTTTATAGCAATACAGGGAATGGAGGCATTATTTACCTTATATGGTGTTAAGGAGTTAGGCTTATCAGTTAGTGCTTCCGCATTTTCGTTAGCTTTCTTCTCGTTAAGTTTTGTCCTTTCTTCAATTCCGTGCGGACATTTAGGGGCAAAATACGGTATGAAAAAAATAATCGTAATCGGGGTCCTTGGCTTGGTTATTGTTTTTATTGTATTAAGTTTTATAGAAACAATTCTGGCGTTAAGGATGACGTTGTTGGTTGGAGGGGTCTTTTGGGCCTGTATCAATATTAATGCGTATCCATTCATCGTCTCAACGGGGAAAAAACAAGGTTTCGGAACGAGAACCGGTTTGTACTATTTGGTATCTTCACTTTCAGCGATTATTTCTCCGCCAACATTGGGCCTACTTGTTGATGTATTTGGGTTTGGAATCTTATTTTATGCTGCTGCAGCTAGCATGCTGTGCGCACTCGCATGTTTGTTAAAAGTCCCTCAACCTGAAGTACTTTCCTCTTGATGATGTCCATTTTAACTTTGTCATAGAATATGATAGCGGCAATTGGCTCATATCTAAATTTTGGAGAAAACATTGGTATAATTATTTTGGTTATAATACCATATAAAAGATATGCTGATTTTTTTTTATGAAATGGAAGAGGTGCTTTAAGGATAATGTCGATTGGAGATTTAGAAAATCAAATTAGTAAAGAATTAACAAAGTGGGAAAAAGAATATTTAGGTCGTGGCTCTGTATTGGTCAAAACCGATATCCTGCGAAATATGATTATAGTATTATTAAGAGGCATTCTTTCATCTGCAGAACAAAATGTTTCGAAAACAAGCGACGGTTTATTATCGATAAAACAAAACCGTGCCCAACTAATAGAGTCTGGAAGGGAACAGCTGGAAGAGATCATCTATAATTTAACGGGGGAGAGAGTGATCAGTTTTCATACTGACATTAGCACTCGAACCGGGGAAAGACTAATTGTGTTTATCCTTGAAAATAATTTGCAGAAAAAGTTTCAGAGCTAGTTTCTATTTCCTGATTAGAACATAAATTTAAATAACAAGCTATAAAGGGACGCACATGGCGCCCCTTTATTTTGTGAAAATCTTTACCCCGGTTTCAGGGACGGTTAAACCCAACCGTTCTAAATGCTTGCGAACTCCAATGCGTTCCCACATTTTAAAATATGGTTTGGCAAGTGCATGCTTAGGATAGAAAATGCCAACACTAGTCAGTTCATCAAAGTTCATTCCCTGGCGAACGTGCTTTTCAATCAATTCATCCCGTTTGTCAATGATAGAAAGATAGTTTCCCATAGCTTGTTTAAATTCTTGTTTGGTGAAAATTCCTTTTTGATGTCCAGTGATAAAGGTGTCTGCATCAACGGTTAATAGTTGATTTCCTGACCTAATAAACTCCTCTATATCCCCATCGGTCCCGTTATACCAAGGGCCGAATGAAGTCATGTCATAATCCCCGGCATAGACAACTCCGAGGTCCGGGAAATAGGGGCAAGATAATCCCTTCGTATGACCAGGTGTGTGCAAAAATTGGACCTTTATCCCACCAAAATTATAAATCTTTTCATACTCATAAAAGTCCGAAATTTCTTCGAGGTTTTTCACCCATTCGGCTGGAATTGATTTTTCCCACTGCTCTGCACCGTCTGGTCCCCATTCCTGATAGATACCATATACCTGGGCAACACCTTTAATTGTCCGTGATGTTCTGAACTCAATCGGATTAATCCATTTAGCTGCATTAGGGAAACGATGGTTATAAGTAGTGTGATCGGGATGATAGTGAGTATTCACAATTAATTCTACTCCGTATTCCCGTTCAATCTCGCGAAGCGCATTAGGGTCTGCACCGGAATCGATCAGCACCTTTTCCTGACAATCGATAAACAAACTTCGTGAAAAGGGAACCTTGCTATTTTTAGGTCCTTCCACAATAATAATTGGGCCAATACGATTCAATGTTTTCACCTCTTATTAATAGGGGTATGGGTTTAGATTTTTTTGGATGTCGAAACGAATGAGAAATGAATGGTTATTCATTCATTATACCACATAATCGTCGTTCTTCCAATTTATACTATATAAATAGGTAAAAAGGATATCAATAGTGTTTTGGTAAAACATCAAACCCGTTTTTTTTTTGCATAGACACGTACCACTCATGTCTAAGCTAGTTGTAATTTGCGTTGAATTAACTTTCTTTTAATACGGTGAAAAAGGGAAGAATGAGGACAGCCAAAGCTAAAGCAAACACGGCGATAGAACCAAGTTTACTTTTTTCGATTTTAACCACAAATTGGAGGAGGATATTTTTTATTTCTCTTCAAATAATATTTATAAGGATGTGGTTAAGATGAAATTTTTCATCAGTGACAATATGCCGATGTTTATTAAAAAAGAAATGGAACAATTACAAAACCATATTTCTCCAATAATGACAAAAATGTCGAAATATATGTTTTGGGCTACACCGTTAAAGATCATTTCTTTTTTTAACCTTTTTTTAATTTTGTTTTTAACACCACAGACGAATGACAATTGGACTGCATTGATGCTCTACGCAGTTCTAGGTGCAGTTGGAATGGCGCTGTCAAAAGAAACAAAGCATCAGCAAGCGGAACTTCACAAACTAAGTGTTAACTATATAGTGGAACGCATAAAGAAAAGTGACATCATGTCCGTTTACCGAAAAGAAGCCTATTTCCGGCTAGTCAAGGAACAACCATTTAGAATGATGAACCATTTTATTAATTTCTTAAGGGAAGAAAACGAACGAAGAAAAAGGGAACTAAATCTTGACTAGCTTCTTCTTGAAATAAAAAAATGCGTGGCCCATTTAAAAATGGTCACGCATTTCTAATATTATTACCTAAGGATTGAATATATTGAACCAGAAATTCATCCGCACAATGAACCAACTTTTTGATATCATCATTTCTCAAACTGTAAAATACTTTTGACCCATCCCTTTCGCTTGAAAGGATTCCTGCGTCTTTAAGAATTTTTAAATGTTGAGATAGATTTGCTTGGCTAAATTCAACGTTCCCGTTTAATTCACATACACATTTTTTACCATCTAAAAGAAATAAGATAATCTTATATCTAATGGGATGTCCCATGGCTTTAAACATTTTTGCAATTAACTCTTCTTTTTGCATTTATAGACAGCTCCCTAGGAATCCTTAATGGTTTTTATAATATAGCCGTTAATTCTATATTATAAAATATGCTGCTATAATGTTTCAATCTGAATTTTTTTCGGTAATCTTGATTTATAAAATTTGTTTCCGCTCTTCTTCAATAATGGAATGATATATTTCTGTTTCTATATCTGTAACTGGCTGTTCGGTTCCAGTTTGTAGGGCCGGTGTAAGCTTTTTCCACTTTTTAATTAAAATGAAAATCAATATCAGTACCAGGAAGATCAACAGAAACGGGGTAACCCAAAGAGTCAGGTTAAACCCTTTTTTAGGAGGTGCTTTTAAAGCTTGAACGCCTAATTCTTCAACATAATAATCTAATATTTCCTGCTTTGTCATCCCTTTTTCAAACATTTCGGCTACTTCTTGATAATATAATTGTTTAACACTACAAGATGCTACATCATCATTTCCATGACCCTCCATCGAGAGCATATCAACGGTAGCTTGAAACTCAGGGTTAGAATAATCAAATTCATTTTTTACATTACTTTCTGCTGAAACGCTTATTCCCCCGAAAAGAATGGAAAAAAGTATTATGAAACCTGTAATTCTTTTCATAATCAACCTCCTCTTATATTTTGCCCTAAAAACCTATCGGGGTATTATTGGGCGTGCAACTACTTATGGATAAGAACTTCATTAGCAACAATTTAATTATATTACTATTTAATTAAATGCTTATTAACTTAATTTGACAAAATTGAAAACGATTGAATTCCCATTTAATGTTCCACTCATTTTTTGAGTTTCTTATACCACAGAGGGTGGCGGTGTTTAACATAATCTTCATCAACAAACCCAGAAAACATCCCAGGCAATAATTTCCGATTTGCTTTAATAATAAACGCCAGCAAATGTGCTCCAATTAAAACTATTAATCCAATGGTTGAGAAATTATGAATATTGGTCGTAATCGTTAATAAAGTTTGTGGAACATCAAATAAATTTGCATTTTTGGCTATTTTGATAAATCCGGTTAATATCAAGAATAAAACGACGATTCCTATTGCTGCGTATGCAAGCCTTTGCTCAGCTAAATACTTCTCACTTGGGGGTTCTTCTCCCTTTGTAATCATCGCTTTAATGATTTGAACCGATTCCTTTACATCTCCTCTTTTCGGCATAATATCAAATTGTTTTTGCAAGAGATGAAAAAAAATGTGGTAGAAAACGATAAAAATAAGTACGATAGCACCGATATAATGGAGGATCAAAGTAATTGAATAATCACCGAGCCATTCTGCTCCGGGAATTTTGACGACATTATAGCGTTTATAAACGGGCATTTGCCCAAATCCTGTAATAATCAGTGAAAAAATCGAAGCGGCGGTTAACCAATGAACGAGACGATTTGACCGACTCTGCCTATATACTTTTCCTTTATTCTTCTTTTCCATTGCTGTTTGCTCCCTTCAATTTTCGATACGCAGCGAAACCGGCAGCTGTTGCTCCAGCAATTGGGGCAATCGCCGCACCTAATGCCATCCCGCTTAACGTATCAAGCTTATTTTCTACTTTAATATTCATCGCAGGTCTGCCAGGGGATAAGTCATTTGTTTCTTGTTTATGCTTTTTTATCGCACTGTCGATTTTGGCAAATGGAACTTTAGATACATATAAAGTTGCTGTACCGCCATTTTCTTTATCACCATAAACGTAGCCATTGATCTCTTTTGCTCGAGCATAAGCGAGGGTATAAATATCTTCTTTTGTTCCAAATGTAATAGCTTGCTTTGGACATGCGGTAACACAAGCGGGTTGTTTGCCTTGACGTAGTAGGTCTACACAGAAATCACACTTATACATGACACCGCCTCCGATATACTCAGGTGCCATTTTCATATAAATCCCTACTCCAGCCTGCCTTTGCGGTATATCCCATGGACAAACATCCCTACACTTGGCTCCGCCCATACACATACCATCATCAATCACAACGGCCCCATGTTCATCCTTACTTATGGCACTAAATGGACAAAGGCCTTTGCAGGTAGGATGATCACAATGCATACAACGGCGGGGGATGAAAACCTCTTCATTCTTTCCGTTATGCTCCACTTCAACCCGATCAACAAAAGTCCAATTGTAAGGGGTTAAACGATTGGTTACATCCTGTTTATCGGACCAGTCTTCATATTTTTTTTGCGGCCAATATGGTTTTAACTCGTCTTGATTAACCTTCGGAAACTGTTGTTGATTTTTATTCCTGCATGCAACTACACAAGCGGGGGTATCTTTATCTTTACAGCCATCACAAACAGTTAAGTCAATTAGAGTTCCCTTTTCACTGTTAGTGTTTTTGTTTGCAAAAGCCTTGTCACCAGTTGCCAGCATCAAGCTTCCGACAGTCAGTGCGGCTCCAGATCTTTTAATAAAATCTCTTCTATTTGTTTTGTCGTGCACATTAATTCCTCCTCGTTATACCTACATGGGTATATAATAATACCTATTAGGGTATTTTGAATGTAATAAATATCACACCCATCTGGATTTTTTACGATAATCATAGGTGACCAGCTAAAAAATCAATTGTAGTTGGACTTATGGAATTCGTATAAGTTATTATTTTAATAAAATAATCATCGTAATTTAGCGAACAAAAAGGGGAAGAACAGGTGCTGATATCCAACGTTAAACCGGATCTAAATTCAATCGTGCATTTTTTTGATCATCAACACCATTTTTACACAAAGATATTTGTGTATTTTACTAAAAATAATCAGCGGTTGAGAGCGGAATTATTATTCCCTTTCCATAAAAGAAGTCATTTCACTCTTGATACACTTGAGATCTATCATCATGATCAATGGACGAACAAAAAGGGAGACCCTCAACTGTATGGAATGGCTCTTGCAGATCATTCCATTATTGCGCTGCTGGATAAAACAATCGCGAATATCGAAGCGAATGAAAAAAATAAGCTTGAAAAAAAATTTAGAAGAGTGGTATCCGAGCTGGCGGCAAGACTTGCAGAAGAATTGAAATCTTATGGTCTGATTGATTTTGAAATCAGTGCGGATTATTTAAACATCTTAATAAAAGTTGAAAAAAACGGTGGAGTCTGCGCTGTCCAGATCGAGACAAATTATTATTTTTCGCAATCAGTCAATGAGGAAGAATTAATTGAAGAAATTGCCCAACAGAATGTTGTGAAAATCATTCAAAATCTTGAAAAACACACAGAAGCCAAGGAAAATCAAAAGATTTTTGTCACCACGATACCACTTCTAAACCCAATTTCAGAAGAGGAATATAAAACCGATATTCTGGAAGTATCCATCCAATCTGCGGGACAATGTCCCTCCTGTGATGGTGCCGTTTTTAGCAGTCAATCATCTCCTATAAATATAAATCTAAGGTCGTTGGAAAGTCATATTGATGACCTTCTCATCATGGTTGTCGACGAACCATTGGTTTGTAACGAATGCCAAACCAGTGTTAAAAAGGAAAGAATCTTAATAAAAGATCTCCAAGCCAACAAGCCGTTAGCAGAACGATTTATAGATGACCTAGTCTTGCTTGGAACGTTAGGGGACCATGAGGAGCTGCAACGGGTATTAACAGCAGCTGTAGAGCATCGTCACTTTTTTCACCGGTTTGAGGAATCCTTTTGGTCTGCTTATTCCTTTGTAGCACTGAGAAAATGGGATGTTTATATTGAAGAGCTGACAAGGAAAGAACTTTGGCACGCTTTGCAAAACTTTTACCCGCAAGTTCCAAAAAACATCTCGAAAGAAAAGCTGCTTAGTAGGGTAAAGCAGCTTGGGTTAACCGAAGAAGAAAAAGGGATCTTTTGGATGAAAGCCAATGAAGCGGTGATCAGACATTATTTACTACTAACCGTATTTGGGTGGGCTGTGAAAAAGGAGATTGGACTTCTAGGCCAAAATCGAGCACAGTTTATTTTTCAATACTTACCGATTCCTACAGAGTTAAAGCCTTTTTATGAGAAACATGCCTCGATATTTACAGATAAAGGAATCCATGAGGCTGTTAAGTTACAAAAGACAATCGACCGCCAACATGAATTCTTGAAACAATTGCAGCAGGAGAATGGACGCTTAACTGAAAAATTAGGGGAGTCTTATAAAAGAATTAGTGAGCTGGAGCAATCGACTGCAACAATCACTCATGAGTTCCGAAGTAAAACGGATATATTAAAAATCCAGCAGCTTAAAGGCTTGATTGAGGAACTTAAGTTTGAACTGGACCAAATACCCCAGCATCAAGTAGAAGCGGATGAACAAAAGGAAGGGATTGTATTATCCGAGGAACCTCTTCATCAGGAGGAGCCAGTTTCGCTTGAAACGATTTTACAAGGGAAGAGTATCCTCATTTTAGGGGGGTACCGAGCAAAGCAGACAAGGGAAGAGAATGGCTATATCATCCAAACTCATGATGCTCGAATACTGGATCCTACCTTTTATGAATTAGTACGTCAAGCAGATGTGATTATCGTTTTAACCCGATTTATTTCGCACAGGGCAATGTGGGAAGCAAAAGAATACGCAATATTGGAGGAAAAGCCGATTCATTTCACTGCTTTTACGAATATCCCAACAATCCTCACGGAAATAGTATCTCTTAAAATAGTGCAACCTTCTTAAATAAACTGATTTTTTTTAGGAAGCAAACGGTGTGGGAACCATAGCAAAAGCGTGCTTTGTCTAGCACGCTTTTTTCAATGGTATTGGTCATTACATTCCTGGCAGCTCCGGTTTTTCAAAGATTGGCGGTTCGCCGCCCAATGTTTTTAAAAACGCTAGCAAATCGGCTTTTTCCTGCTTCGTTAAGTTTAACGGCATGAAATTTTTAAAATAAAAGCTTTTGTTTCGGTGGTCACCGCCGCCATTATTATAAAATTCAATTACATCCTCCAGTGTAGCAATGCTGCCGTCACGCATGTACGGGGCGGTATGAGTAATTCCATACAATCCTGCAGTCCGGAACTTTCCGACATCCCCCGCTTTTTTTGTAATGGCAAATAGGCCTTCATCATCACTTTCAATCCCGGTATTATAAAAATTATTATCGGAAAGGTTTGGTCCATTATGACATTTTGAACAAAAGGCTTTGTCACTAAACAAGCTTAACCCACGCAGTTCTTGAGCATTAAGTGCTTTCGTGTCGCCCTGTAAAAAACGATCGTACGGAGTATCCGTTACAACAATTTGCCGTTCAAATGCAGCAAGGGCTTTAGCAATATTTTGTTCGGTAATGCCCTCATTAAATGCCGCCATAAAAAGGCCTTCATAGCCATTTATCGCTTTTAATTCTTTGACAAGCTCATCCATTTTTTGATTCATCTCGTTTGGATTCTGGATGGGTCCAAGTGCCTGCTCCTCTAATGAACCTGCCCGTCCATCCCAAAAATTCACTTTATAATACCCTGCGTTAATGATGGTTGGGCTGTTTCTAGCTCCATCACCGCCGTCATATGTTTCGAAGGTTGGGCGGTCATCGCCATACCCTAAATTTGGATCATGACAAGAAGAACAGCTTCTCTCGTTATTGCCAGATAGGCGCGGATCAAAGAACAGCTTTTGCCCGAGATCCAGCACTTCGGGTGTCATCGGGTTATCTTCCGGGATGGGAATGTCACCTATAGGGACTAATGGACTATCATTTTTCAACGAAAGCAATAACTCCTTAGGATCAACTTCTTTTTTTTCAACTTCCTCTTTGTCGGTACAGCCAACTAAAAGGAACCCCAATATTAATAAAAGCATCGTTAATGTTATTTTTCTCATGAAGTATTACCCCCCTTAAAATAATCTTCACGAAAGCCTTTTTTCAATAATAAGTATAATTCTTATTTTTGGAAAAATAGGGCGAGAATTTGACCAAATTATTAAAGATAGAGATTTGCGAATCTGAATGAAATAACTAAAAAAATCAAAACATTACAAAAAATAGTTGACAAATTTGGTCGATTTTAGCATTATATAATACATGAATACCAATAAGTTTACTTGGGATTAAAACGAGGTGAAACACATGTATCTTACGATCGATGGAATTCAAAAAAGTTTCATTAACGATAAAAAGGAAAATTTGAAGGTCCTAGACGATATAAATCTTGAAGTTGAAAAGGGCAGCTTTGTTTCGATTGTTGGGCCATCAGGCTGCGGAAAGTCAACATTATTATATTTAATCGCTGGCCTTGATCAGGCGGATAAAGGGGACATTCGTGTAGCAGGGAATAAGGTATCGAAGCCTGGACCAGAGCGAGTGGTTGTCTTTCAAGAAGCAGGATTATTCCCGTGGTTAACGGTTCTAGAAAATGTAACATACGGATTACAAATTAAGAAAATGCCGAAGGGTGAGGCAAAAGCAAAAGCGCTTGAAGTGTTAAAAATGGTTCACCTCAGTAAATACGTGGACGCCTATCCACATCAATTATCAGGCGGGATGAAGCAGCGGGTGGCTATTGCTAGAGCACTTGTTATGGAACCGGACATCCTGTTGATGGACGAGCCCTTCTCAGCACTAGATGAACAAACAAGAATGGTATTGCACAAAGAACTGCTCGAAATTTGGCGGAAAACGAAGGTGACAATTTTCTTCGTTACGCATAACATTCGCGAAGCAGTATTGCTCTCCCAACAAGTGGTCGTTTTTGGAACACGTCCCGGACGAATCAAAGAGATTGTTTCCGTTAAAACCATGAAGGATGGCGTTATGCCAGACAGTGTAACTTTAAGTAAAGAACAGAAGATTTTATCTATTTTACAAGAAGAGATCGAAAAAGTATTAAAGGAGGAGATGGGTGATGACTACAGCTTTAAGACGAATCATATTCATCGCGATGATAGCGATAATATGGGAAGTCACATCTAAGTTCTCCGGTCTCCCGCAATTCATGTTCCCAAGCCTGACTCAGGTTTTCGATACATTACTGAATGGTCTGGTGAGCGGTCAAATAACAACCGCCATTGGGAAAAGTATGGGCCGTATTCTATT
Source organism: Neobacillus terrisolis (assembly GCF_051233475.1). Lineage (NCBI taxonomy): Bacteria > Bacillati > Bacillota > Bacilli > Caryophanales > Bacillaceae > Neobacillus > Neobacillus terrisolis. Next base: position 13,511 of record NZ_JBKFGH010000026.1, read on the forward strand.
AGGTTTTTCAATTGCTATTATTCTAGGAATAATCATGGGATATTTTATTTGGCGCTATAAGCTAGTAGAGGATACACTTGGCTTTCTTGTCACCGCACTGCAGTCGATTCCAAGCATCGTTTGGTTTCCGTTAGCCATCATTTGGTTTGGCTTGAACGATGTTTCAATCTTGTTCATCGTAACCATTGGGGCTACTTGGACCATGACTGTTAATGCAACAAGCGGGTTTAAAAATGTTCCGCAGCTCTATCAGCGCGTAGCTAAGACATATGGTTCGACTGGGTTCCACTTCATTCGGACCGTGATTTTACCCGCTTCAGTTCCGCAGCTTATTTCTGGTTTGCGAGTTGCTTGGGCCTTTTCTTGGAGGGCTCTAATGGCTGGTGAGCTGCTTGGTGGCGGCGGAGGTCTAGGTCAGCTATTAGAAATGGGGCGCTCGCTCGGACAAATGGATCTTGTACTATCCGTCATGTTCATCATTGCAGTGATTGGTACAGTTGTAGACAATGTCGTCTTTACTCGCTTGGAACGGAATGTCCAAACAAAGTGGGGAGTTAAGCGATAATCAAAAGGAAATTTTAAGGCTTTGCTAAAGAACAATGTTGATTTTGAACACTCTGTTGATTGGAGCGGAAGGTGCGAGACTCCTCTAAAATGCTTAGGCATTTTATCGTGCGGTGTTCATTCAAGGATGATTATTCACGTCCTGCGGGAGAAGGTGTCACGGAAGACCCCACAGGCGCTATGGCGCCGAGGAGGCTCCCGGACTCCCCCTAAGGTGCGCGAGCACCTGGAGCGGAAATCAACAGCCAAATTTAAAAAAAGGGGTAGTGAAAATGTTGAGAAAATCATGGGTATATTTACTGATATCTGCATTATTGATTGGAATTTTAGCAGGTTGCACAGGAGCCGATACTGAAAAAGACAAAAGTGATGCTAAAGGGGAGCAAACCGTAAAAATTGGCTATTTTCCTAACTTAACTCATATTGCAACAATCGTTGCACTTGAAAAGGGCTATTTTAAAGAAGCGTTTGGCAAAGGTGTAAAAATTGAAACGAAGACAGTAGCAAACGGTGGCTTGTTTATGGAAGCGATGGCGACAAAAGCAATCGATATCGGAACAGTCGGGCCTGGTCCGCTGCTAAACTTCTACGTGAAAAATCCGGAGTACCACATCGTGTCTGGTGCAGTAAACGGTGGTGCTGTCCTTGTAGCAAGAGACGGAACCGGTATTTCAAATTTAAAGGACCTCGATGGAAAGAAAGTGGCGATTCCGGTTATTGGAAGTACCCAGGATGTTATGCTTAGAAAAGCGCTTAAAGATGTTGGTTTAAAAGCAAAAACAAGCGGCGGGACTGTCGATTTGTTCGCAGCAGCTCCGGCAGATACGGCTGGGCTATTCATTCAAAAATCCGTTGATGCCGCAGCAACTCAAGAGCCTTGGGGCTATGTCCTGGAAAACCAAGCAGACGGTAAGCTTTTACTAGATTGGGATCAATTTGCATGGGGGAAAGAATCAACTAATACGGTGGTGGCTGCCCGCAAGGATTTCTTAGACAAAAAGGATCTAACGAAGGCTTATTTATCAGCCCATCAAAAAGCGGTTGATTTTATCCAAAACAATCCTGAAGAAGCCCAAGACATTGTTATTGCTCATCTTAAAGAATTAACCGGAAAAGAATTAAATAAAGATGAAGTGAATGCAGCGTTTTCTCGTCTTATTGTAACAACAGATGTAAATGAGAAGGTTATCCAAGAGATGGCGGATATCAGCAAGGAAGCGGGCTATATCCCAAGTAATAAGATTGACGGTTTGATTGATTTAAGTATATTAAAAGAAGCTTCGAAATAATCGAAGAAGCCAAGACCACATTAATGGTGAGACTTGGCTTCTTTTATTTTGAAAAAGAATGGTTGTAAGAATAATTCGTGTTACCTGAAATGCCAAACGAGCATAGCCCGGGGTTAAATGATTTAAATGCAATTTCAATGGTTAATCAACGGATTATCTTGTTCATTAGGTGCCATGGACCAAAATAAGAATGGTTCATGGCACTTTTCAGTTGCGTAAACAATAATAGCGATTTCCCATAAAAATTTTATTTGAATCCTATTATAAATATGGTATGATTCAGCAGGCGAAAAATTATTTTAATATAATTTAGTAGGTTAACCAAGGTATTAACAAAAGAAAAGGAGCGGTAGTGATGAAATATCGTTCAGCTTTTGACATCATTGGTCCAGTCATGATTGGACCATCCAGCTCACATACAGCAGGCGCAGCCCGTATTGGGCGGGTAGCCCGAACATTATTTGAAAAACAGCCAAAAAGGGCCGTAATCTCTCTTTACGGTTCATTTGCTAAAACGTATAAAGGACATGGGACGGATTTGGCACTTGTGGCCGGGCTTTTAGATTTTGATACGTTTGACGAAAGAATACCAGATTCGTTGGAAATCGCTGAAAAGGCTGGATTAGAAGTGATTTTTATAGAAGAAGAAGCGGTTCCGGAGCATCCGAATACGGTAAAAATAAATCTATATGATGATGAAAATGAACTTGAAGTGATCGGTATCTCAATCGGTGGTGGAACAATTGAAATCACGGAGATTAATTCGTTTAAGCTGAAACTCTCTGGAGATCCAGCGATCCTCGTTATTCATCAGGACCGCTATGGAATTATTTGCTCGGTAACGACTGTTCTATCAAAATATGAAATCAATATCGGTCATATGGAGGTTGCCAGAAAAGAAAAGGGTGAAATGGCGATAATGGTTATTGAGGTCGACCAGAAAATAGAGGACGCAGTAATTAAGGAACTAAAAGAGCTTGAGAATGTTAAGAAAGTAATTAGGATGGTCGAGTAAATAAACTAATAGAGCGTTGGCAGAGATTTGGAGCTTACCACAGAAAAAATCGAGCATCAGGAGGACAAGCCATGTTTCGGAATGTAGCCGAGCTTGTTGAATTAGCAGAACAAAATCAAGTGAAAATCGCCGAGATTATGATACGGCAGGAAATAGAAATTTCAGGTTTAACTCGCGAAGAGATCATTGCAAAAATGGATACCAATTTAACCGTTATGGAAAAAGCGGTAGAACGCGGGCTTAAAGGAGTAAAATCGCAGACCGGTTTGACAGGTGGAGACGCAGTTTTACTACAAAATTACATCAATAGCGGGCGAGCATTGTCTGGACCATTGCTATTAGACGCAGTCAGTAAAGCGGTTGCCACAAATGAAGTAAATGCTGCGATGGGGGTCGTTTGTGCCACTCCGACTGCAGGTTCGGCAGGAGTTGTTCCGGGTACATTATTTGCCGTGAAGAATCAGCTCAATCCGACTCGGCAGGAAATGATAGAATTTTTGTTTACGGCAGCTGCATTCGGATTTGTCGTCGCCAATAATGCATCAATCTCAGGAGCAGCCGGTGGATGTCAGGCAGAGGTTGGTTCAGCTGCAGGAATGGCGGCGGCAGCAATTGTTGAAATGGCAGGCGGTACACCTCAGCAATCAGCAGAAGCCATGGCAATCACCTTAAAAAACATGCTCGGATTAGTTTGTGATCCGGTCGCAGGACTCGTTGAGGTTCCGTGCGTCAAGAGAAATGCAATGGGTGCTTCGAATGCATTGACGGCGGCAGATATGGCATTAGCAGGCATCACGAGTAGAATTCCGTGTGATGAAGTGATTGGTGCTATGTACGCAATTGGCCAATCCATGCCGGCTACGTTGCGCGAAACGGCCGAGGGTGGACTTGCTGCGACTCCAACAGGAAGAAGACTGGAAGCGGAAATTTTTGGGGCGCCGAAAGCGAAGCTTGTCGATTATTTGGTGACCAATTAATTTTGATAAAATAAGGCGCAGGGCACTATGTGGTTTTTCAGTGCACTGCGCTTTTTTTGAGGTTTAGGTCGGGGATTATTTATGTTTTGGTGTATTTTTTTATTTACTCTTTGTAAAAAGAAAGAATTTCCATTAGTGCCCTAACCCATGAAGATTTTTTTAAAAAAGGGAACTAATGCCCTAGTTAGTGCCCTAAATCATGATGCTCTCCAACAAAAAGGGAACTAATCCCCAGTATTGGAGACCGAAATCCTAATCGTATCAGAAAATCAGTCACCAATAGCCCTATCCCAATTGTGTATACTAAACAATCAATATAAAAATACTACGCAACTGGCACCATTTTTTGCTTTCGTCGATATACCACTTTTGACAATAAAACACTGCATTCATAAAGAAACAGTAGGGGAATTACGACCAAGACATCTGACAGAAGGTCTGGAGGAGTAATAAAAACCGCCGTAACAATCAAGATAAAATAGGAATACTTCCTCATTTTTTGCAGACGGTAAGGGTTCAATACTCCAATACTGGTTAAAAACATGATAATAACCGGAAGTTCAAATAGAAATCCGAAGGGAAGCGTCATATGAACGACAAATTTGAAGTATTTTTCCGTCGTAAAAAAGTTCATCATCACCCCGTCTGATAAGGAAAGCAGAAACTGAAACACAATTGGAAATATGACCAAATAGCCAAAGCTTATTCCAACGATAAATAATAGAAATAAAGCCGGAATATAGGATAACGTAACTTTTTGCTCATGCTCCTTTAAAGCGGGCCGAACAAAAAGCCAAACCTGATGAGCAGCAATCGGGATTGTTCCTGCTATCGCTACAACACTTGCTAACAGTAAATAAACCCATAAAATATCACTTGGACCAAGAATGGCAAGCTTTACAGGCAGATCTTTTACAAGCCATTTATATATATCCTCTACATATATAAACGAAAGTATAAAAAGCAGTATAAAAGCACCAAGGGTAATCATAATCCGCTTCCGCAGTTCCTCAAAATGACCAATAAGGTCCATATCTTGATTCACAATCTTTAACCTCCTTCATTAAAAAGAAGATGCAAGCAGCCACGGCTATCCTGCATCTTACATAATATCTCCTGAACTAAACGGTTTTTTCTTCAGTGTTTTTCGTGGTCACCTTGCTAGGTTCATCATCGGATACTAATTCTCTCGTTGATTTTTTAAATTCTTTAAGAGTGGACCCGACCGCACGCCCAAGTTCAGGCAGTTTTGACGGGCCGAAAACGATGAGCGCAATGACAAGAATCAATATTAAACCGGGAATCCCAATGTTTTGCAGCATGGAAAGCACCTCCTTCTAGATATTAGTCGAACCTATTAGTTGTTTGACTAGTCGATTACTTGCTAAAGCTTCCGCCTTGTATTGCAACTAAGCAAGAGCGTCCAAACTGCTGACCAGGGTATGGATTCCATGTCTCAGGATGCTGAACGTCTAAGAATAAAGTACGCTCATCCGGTGACAACCACGGACCTGTCATCTCACATCCCTTTGGACCTGATGCGAATTGGTGCGGGATTCCATAGCTTTTGCCATCAGTAGGAATCATGAACACACCGCAGTTCTTATAAGCCGCATACACATTATCTTCAGTGGCACTGTAGTCTTCAACAACCCAAAGGTTCCCTTTGCTGTCAAAATGAAGATTATCCGGGCAGGTAATACCGCTCTGTTGTCCACCAGAAATAAATACTTCAAACGTAAATGAATCACTGCCATGGTCACTGTTAGCAGGGGCAAAACGGATCACTTGACCATGGAAATTTCCGTGACCGGAGTTATTTGTTAAGGCTAAGAAGACCGTTCCATCAAGCGGGTGAATTTCTACATCCTCAGGACGATCAAGTTTTGTACCACCAACTGCTTTTGCAGCTGCTCGTGCGTTCGTTAATACTGCAGCCTGATCAGCAAATTGACTTTGAAGGGCAGGATTGGTTGCATGATCAAGCGCTACCCATTTTTGTTTGCTAAGATTAGCGACATATAAAGTTCCGCTCTCTAAAATATCGAAATTTGCTTCGCGATTTGTAGGATTGAACGGTTTACTGCTAATAAATTTATAGAAACACTCATCACCTTTATCGTCGCCCATGTATACAACTACTCTTCCATCCTTTGTTAATCCCATTGCTGCATTTTCGTGAGCAAAACGGCCAAGTGCAGAATGTTTGCGAACAGATTTATTAGGATCAAACGGATCTACTTCGACCACCCAGCCATAATGACTATTATCGAAATTTGGCCAACCATAAGAGCTGCCATATTCAGTATTTTCTTCACAGGATAAGACGGTATTCCATAACGTCCGGCCACCGCTGCAGTTTCCAAGAGAACCCTCGACCTTAGTTGCCCCATTAACAGCTTTACTTCCGCGAGCAGGACCGGTTAATTCGATAGGGGTTGTCCCATCGACACGGCGGTTGTATGTATCATTTTGAACGAGTTTCCATTCACCATTTTCTTTCTTAACATGGATAACCGATCCGCCAACCGCTTCTTTTTCCATTTTTAGTAGATCAGGATATTTAGCAAGATCTTCTTTTCTAAAGTTGGCTGGATTCATTCCTAGCAGTTTCAGATAATTTTCAGGTTCAGGAAATTCATGATTGATCCAGATTAAGCCTTCTTCAGAATTATTCCCGCCTGTTAAGCTATCAATTGGAAAATAGACGGTAAGGTCTGCAGCATCTCCAAATTTTTCACCCTTTGAATTGATGACATCACCATAAGAGGCGATGATATTGTATTTGTATCCTTCAGGAAGCATTAATTCGTCCTCCCAAGTCCGGCTTACCGGTTTGAACGGTGCGGTTAATGGCTTTCCAGTTCCAGAAGGTTGTCCATTCATTAAATGATTTGCTGTCATAGCATTTCCTGTTAAGGTACTAATTCCGGTTGATGCTGCAACTAATGCGGCAGTACTGCTTCCTACGTATGTTAGAAATAAACGACGATCCAATGTGAGTCTCCCCTTTAATCGATATAATATTTTACTATCTTGATTATAAGTTTAGTAATATAACGATGTTAATAAAGGGGGTGTAAAGAATTGTTAAAAGATTATGAAAACTTTAAGGGTTTGTAAAAGCAGGACCGTTGGTTATAAGGAATTTGTTTCCGGTTTTAAATAAAAGAGACTGGCTCAATTAGTCATTTTAAATCACCATTGAGCCAGCCTCTATTGGAATATTTTAAAATAATTATCATCAGAAAAAATAGTTAAAAAACATCATTCAATTCCGTATCTGAATAAACCGCGATTAACACGACGGATTTTTTATCCCCGATATTTTTCACAAAGTGCGGTACACTGGCATGCCAGCTGAACGAATCACCTTCTTCTAAAATCACCGAGTCTTCGCCTTGTTGGGCAAGAATTTTGCCTTCCAACACTAAATGGCATTCTTCCCCTTGGTGCGCAATCGCTTCACCCATGGAAGCGCCTGGAGGACATTCAACACTCATCAGCCTTAATCCACCAATCGATGTTAAATGTTCGATTTTTAAACTATTTAAAGCGGAATGCGTTCTTTCTTCTTTTCTAACAACCCGCATATGCTGCTTTTTTTCCAGCAATAAGTAGGGGAGTGGAACATCAAGAAAGCTCGCGATGGTCTGCAAAGTATTAATAGATGGAGATGTATTATTGTTTTCAACATTGCTGATAAACCCTTTTGAAAGGCCGGTCCCTTCACACATTTGGGCAATCGTAATTTTTTTTCTATTCCGGATTGCACGAATCTTAGATCCAATATCCAATTTTTCCACCTCAAATGTTTCCTAATAAAAAACTTAATTTTATATTAGCAAAAAAACCATTGACAATCTAGAGTGCGAATTGTTATCTTATAAACAACAAATATTCATATTAGTAAACAAAACGTAAAATATATCAGAACAGAATATAGTGTTACACTAGAAAAAAGACAAAAAGGGGGATGAAAAGATGATTCCAGCTTATTTTATTGCTCACGGCGCACCGCTATTGGCGATTGAAAGAAATGAATATACCCAATTAATAAATGAGTTAGGGGAAAAGCTGCAGCGTCCGAAGGCTATTATTGTGTTTTCTGCTCACTGGGAGTCGGGTGTCCAACAGGTGAGTGAAGTAAGTGACTATGAAACGATCTACGATTACTATGGATTTCCTGAAGAAATGTACCGCATTAAATACCCGGCAAAAGGGGAGCCGAAAGTTGCTAAAGAGATAGAAGCGATGTTAGCGAATCAGGGGATTCCTTTTGAAGTGGATCGTAAACGCGGACTTGATCATGGGGCGTGGGTCATTCTAAGTATGCTCTACCCTGACGCCGATATTCCGGTCATTTCGATGTCCGTCGCTCCCAACTTAACCCCAGAGGAGCAGTACAAAATTGGAAAATCGTTAGCGGAATTGAGAGAAAAGGATATCTTAATTGTTGCCAGCGGCGGAACGGTTCACAACCTTCGTGCCGTTCGATTTGGGGAAGAAGATGGTGTGGATCAATGGGCGCTGGCATTTGATCAGTGGTTAGAACAACATATTACAGCCTGGGATTTAGAGTCACTGTTCAACTATTCGACTTTAGCACCAAATGCTCAGTTTGCCGTTCCGCCACATGGGGCTGAACACTTTATACCGATTTTCTACGCCATGGGTGCAGCTGACAAAGATCGAACAGCCAAATTGCTGCATCGCAGTTATCGTTATGGAAATCTAAGCCATAGCATTTGGCAATTTGGATAATGTTCTTAATATAAAAAATAATTACTTCTAAGGGGAGAAAAACAATGAGAAATCATGAGGTTGGAACATTAATTTTACGGGTAGTATTAGGATTAACCTTCTTTGTACACGGGTTAGCTAAGTTTCAAGGGGGAATAGAAAATACAGTTGGCTGGTTCGGCAGTATTGGATTGCCTGGATTCTTAGCCTACGGTGTTGCTATATTAGAAACTGTCGGGGGCATCGCTTTAGTTATAGGACTAGGGAGCCGCGTAATATCTGCCTTATTCGCAATATTAATGCTTGGAGCAACGATAAAAGTAAAGCTGGCACTTGGCTTTTTAGGAAATGGGCAAATGGCTGGGTATGAATTAGATATTGCCTTATTTGCGATGTCATTGGCGATTGCTATTACTGGCAGTCAGTTGCTTTCAGTCGATCAGCTCCTTTTCAAAGAGAAAGAGTCAAAGGGTAAAAGTTCAGCTGCATAATGAAGAATGACAAACAAGGCTCCGTTTTGGTGACCTTGTTTTTTTATGGAGATCTTCTTTAGACAAAAGATGAAATAGTCCAATCATACAGGTAAAATAAAAGATAAAAGGTGGAAGGAGAGATATACATGAAAAAGCAAATGGACCCTAGCGAGTTCGCCCCGTATTATGGACCCTACATAAATGCCGTTCCCGAAGGTGACATCTTCGAGACATTACATCAGCAATTGGAGGATACTGTAAAACTTTTTAAAAACTTAAATGAAAACCAGGCCGAGTTTCGTTACGGTCCTAATAAATGGAGCATAAAGGAAGTCTTCGGTCATATGACAGATACCGAGCGAATCATGGCGTACCGACTGTTGGCGATTGCGCGCGGGGAAACATTATCACTCCCAGGTTTCGATGAGAACGAATATGTTCGACATGCAGAATTTGACAAACAAACTCTGGAAGAACTATTAGAACAATTTACAATAGTCCGCAAGTCCACTTTAGCTTTATTAAAAAGTTTATCGACTGACGCATGGCTTCGTCGTGGAACAGCGAATCAACACGAAGTGAGTGTTCGTGCCCTTGCATTTATTATTGCCGGCCACGAATTGCATCACCGAACCATCATTAGTGAACGGTATATACAATCTGAAGGATTTCCAAGTTAGATTCGACTTTGTAAGGCAGTCTCCAAAAATAGTTGGGGGACTGCCTCTTTTAATTTTGTTATTCGCATTATTGAGATTGAACCCAGTTCTGTTCTTTATGATGCAATTTCTGTTAATTTTCGGGGTGATTTTTATAAAAAATCAATTTTTTTTGAAGAATTGCCCTGGATTTATGATGAAATTGGTTATTTTTCGATAAAAAATCTGTTATTTCATTTTAAATAACACTTTTTTGGGGATTTTTTGCTTTTTTATAAAAATATTTGCCCGCGGGAAGGCCGTTATGCTCATCTAAATATGGATATGGGACATTTCAAAAAATATATGGTCTAACTTTAAAAATATATAGACCAACTTTAAAAATATATAGACCAACTTTAAAAATATATGGTCCAACTTCCAAATTATATGGGACAAGTCTCAAGATATATGGTACAAGTTTCCCCTATATGCCCATCTTTACCCCTTTATGGTATAAATCTAAAAGATCAAATGCACCCACGCAGTCCTTACACCAAGCCCCTTTTAGCCCCAACAAATTAACTAAATATTTTTAATTATAATAAAACCTATTTGACACATAGGAATTGTGTGTATATTATAAAACTATCATTATTTTAAAAAAAGAATAAGACAAGTTAACCATAATCGTAAAACTAAATTTGCGCACGATAAGTTTATATTCATTAGTGAGGTGGATATTGTTGCAACTACAAGTAGAAAACAGTCCGTTTAATCATGAGCAGGCGGAGCTTCTTAATCGGCTTCTGCCAACCTTAACTGAATCGCAAAAGGTTTGGTTAAGTGGTTACTTGGCCGCAACTCAGGCAGCCGTATTTGTTCCGGGTACAACAACTACAGGTAACACTACAGAAGTTTCAGCTCAACCGATTGGGCAAACAACTCCAAAAGAAGTAACCATCCTTTTTGGTTCACAAACTGGCAATGCCCAAGGTCTTGCAAAAAAGACAGCCAAAACGCTAGAGGTAAATGGTTTTCAGGTTATCATTTCATCGATGGGTGATTTCAAACCGAATAATCTTAAAAAAGTCCAAAATCTTCTTATTGTCGTCAGCACCCATGGTGAGGGTGAACCACCGGATAATGCTCTTTCTTTCCACGAATTTCTTCATGGTAAAAGGGCTCCAAAACTGGATCATTTCCATTATTCTGTTTTGGCACTTGGTGACAGCTCTTATGAATTTTTCTGTCAGACTGGAAAAGAATTCGATCAACGACTCGAAGAACTTGGCGGGACCCGGCTTTATCCCCGCTTCGACTGCGATCTTGACTTTGATGAGCCTGCAGCTGAATGGCTCCAAGGTGTACTTTCAAGTTTGACGGAAGGACAAAGCGGAACTTCTGCTGCGATAGCCTCAACTGGAGCAACTCAAGTTATCGAATCAACTTATTCCAGAACCAATCCGTTCAAAGCGGAAGTACTAGAAAATATAAATTTAAACGGTCGTGGGTCTAATAAAGAGACTCGTCACCTTGAATTATCGCTTGAAGGTTCGGGCCTATCCTACCAACCAGGTGATAGCCTCGGAATTTATCCGGAAAACGATCCAGAGTTAGTTGACATGTTACTTGAGGAGTTGAAATATAATCCGCAAGAAACAGTAACCTTAAATAAACAAGATGAGACAAAAACACTTAAGGATGCTCTAACTTCCTATTTTGAAATAACCGTTTTAACAAAACCGCTTCTTGAAAAAGTGGCTCTGCTTTCTGACAATAAGGATTTACAAAAGCTTTTAGAACCAGGTAATGAAGAAAAAGTAAAAGCCTATATAGACGGACGTGATTTGCTCGACTTCGTCCGTGATTTTGGAGCTTGGGGCAATTCGGCTCAAGACTTTGTTTCGATTCTTCGCAAAATGCCGGCCCGTCTTTATTCGATTGCAAGCAGTTTATCCGCCAATTCGGATGAAGTGCATCTTACGATCGGCGCTGTCCGTTACGAAACACATGGACGTAATCGTAAAGGAGTTTGCTCGATTTTAGCAGCAGAGCGCTTGCAGCCGGGCGATACACTTCCGATTTATATTCAGCACAATGATAATTTTAAGCTTCCGGACAATCCAGAAACTCCGATTATTATGATTGGTCCTGGAACTGGAGTAGCACCGTTCCGAGCTTTCATGCAGGAACGTGAAGAAAGTGGAGCGACCGGTGCAGCATGGATGTTCTTCGGGGATCAGCATTTCGTTACCGACTTTCTTTACCAGACAGAATGGCAAAAGTGGATCAAAGACGGTGTGCTGACGAAAATGGATGTTGCTTTTTCACGTGACCAAGAGGAAAAAGTGTATGTTCAACACCGTATGCTTGAACACAGCAAGGAATTGTTCGACTGGCTTCAAGACGGAGCAGCAGTTTACATTTGCGGTGATGAGAAAAACATGGCGCATGACGTTCACCAAACTTTAATTGAAATAATTGAAAAAGAAGGCAATATGAACCGTGAACAAGCGGAAAGCTATTTAGCTGAAATGCAACAGCAAAGACGCTACCAGCGCGATGTATACTGATTTTGCAGTGAAAGGAGATATTCCAACATGGTGAATAAAATTTTAACAGCCCCAGACGGGCCGCCGAGCGATGTCGAAGGGATTAAAGAGCGAAGCAATTATTTACGCGGTACACTAAAGGAAGTCATGCTGGACCGGCTTACCGCAGGAATTCCCGAAGATGACAACCGCCTGATGAAACATCACGGCAGCTATCTGCAGGATGATCGTGATCTTCGAAATGAACGGCAAAAGCAAAAGCTTGAGCCCGCATATCAATTCATGCTGCGTGTTCGTTTGCCAGGGGGAGTGGCATCAGCAAATCAATGGCTGGTTATGGATGAACTCGCTGATAAGTATGGCAATGGCACATTGAAGCTGACGACACGTGAAACATTTCAAATGCATGGAATCTTAAAATGGAATATGAAAAATACGATTCAAGAAATCCATGGGGCACTGATGGATACGATTGCAGCGTGCGGGGATGTAAACCGGAACGTAATGTGTACCTCCAATCCGTATCAGTCTGAACTCCATGCAGAAGTTTATGAATGGGCGAAAAAATTAAGTGATGATTTACTGCCAAGAACAAGAGCCTATCACGAAATTTGGCTGGATGAGGAGAAAGTGGCCGGAACACCGGATGTGAAAGAAGAACCAATGTACGGCCCGCTTTACTTGCCACGGAAGTTTAAAATTGGCATTGCCGTTCCTCCTTCCAACGATATTGATGTCTTTTCCCAGGATCTTGGCTTTATTGCCGTTGTTGAGGATGACAAACTGGTGGGCTTTAATGTGTTAATTGGCGGAGGCATGGGTATGTCACACGGTGACAAAGCGACTTATCCGCAGCTTGGGAAAGTAATCGGCTTTTGTAAACCGAACCAGTTATATGATGTCGCAGAAAAAGTCATCACCATTCAGCGCGATTACGGGAATCGTTCTGTCCGGAAAAATGCTCGCTTTAAGTATACCGTCGATCGGCTGGGGCTTGAAAATGTTAAATATGAATTGGAAAATCGCCTTGGCTGGAGCTTTGCTGAAGCCAAGCCGTTTCACTTCGACCACAATGGAGATCGCTATGGCTGGGTAAAGGGTGTCGGTGGAAAATGGCATTTTACCTTGTTTATCCAAGGCGGTCGTGTAGCAGATTTTGATGATTATAAGTTAAAATCAGGATTGCATGAAATTGCGAAAATCCATACAGGTGATTTCAGATTGACGTCCAATCAAAACGTTATCATTGCTAATGTATCAAGCCAAAAAAAGAAAAAGATCAATGAGTTGATTGAACAATTCGGTTTAACGGATGGTAAGCATTATTCTGCGCTTCGACGCAGCTCGATTGCGTGTGTGGCGCTCCCAACATGTGGTTTAGCAATGGCAGAAGCAGAGCGATATTTACCAACTTTAATTGATAAAATCGAAGGAATTGTCGATGAAAACGGTCTGCGCGACAAAGAGATTACGATTCGGATGACTGGTTGTCCTAACGGTTGTGCCCGCCATGCACTAGGTGAAATCGGTTTTATTGGAAAAGCACCAGGCAAATACAATATGTATCTTGGTGCAGCTCATGACGGAAGCCGCCTTAGCAAAATGTACCTCGAAAACATCGGTGAGAAAGAGATTTTAAGCGAGCTTGGCACGATTCTTCCGCGCTATGCGAAGGAACGAAACGAAGGCGAGCACTTCGGAGACTTTGTCATTCGTGCCGGGATTATCAAAGCTACAACAGATGGTACGAATTTTCATGAATAATTGTTAAAGAGGCAGTTTGTTGTTAAAAGGTTCCATTTGCGATTTCCAAATATTAAAAAATGACGAACAAATTGTATGTAAATTTGTTCGTCATTTTTTATTGTTATTTTTAAAATAAGTGCTCTAATTTGTATTTTTTGGTGCGCACGATTTGTTAGGGGACAATCACTGGGGTTGGTGAATCCCTGCCCATTATCAGTGTCGTTCATGTTTGGCGGACACCAATGCCGTTATTTCATGTAAAAACGGCGTTTATTATAGGTTAAAGGACACCAGAGCCGTTATTCGTTAGTTAGCGGGTATAATTCAGTGGTTTTTATGAAAATAAGGTCTCCTGTGTCAGCTAAATCAAAAAAAAGGGTAATTTTATCAAAGTAAGGTCCTCTGTGTCCGCATGGCTTTAACCCACGCGATCGTAAAAGAGATTTGCTGCATATTGTGATGTCCATAACGCCAAAACTAACTTTCTTTTAAAAATATTGCGTTTTCCTATTGATAATGATTATCATTATCGCTAAAATAATAATGAAATCGAAAAGGCAACTAGAAGGAGAGAACGAAATGGCAAATGTAATTTTAGTTTTTGCGAGTATGACAGGGAATACAGAGGAAATGGCCCAGCTAATTGGAAAAGGTGTTGAAGAAACTGGAGTCAACCTTACAATCCGGGAGTTACCAGCTGCAGAACCAAAGGAATTAGAAGATTTTGATGGGATTATCCTCGGTTCTTATACATATGGAGACGGTGAGCTAGCAGATGAGTTTTTAGATTATTACGAAGAAATGGATGGTTTGAATCTAAATGGGAAGATTGCTGCAGTGTTTGGGTCAGGTGACACGGCTTACGATCAGTTTTGTGTGGCGGTTAACATCCTTTCTGATAAATTGACTGAACTTGGTGCTACCATTATTCAGGACGGATTAAAGATCGAATTAGCTCCGGACGATGAAGAAATATGTGTTTCATTCGGACGGGAATTTGGAGAAAAATTGAAGGAAGTATTGGCACTTAAATAATCATTTGGACGGGAATTCTACCTAATTTTCATACCCGATAAATGCACGGCCTACGGCTCATGAATGAAAAAAAGGCCGGAAGAATTCGTGTAGAAGTAGGCCCCCCGAACGGTTTTCAAAAAAATTAATATTTTTATAAAACCAACTTGACTTATAGGAATAATGTAAATATACTATAATCAATAGCAATATATTACTTAATATCCAAAATTGCCCACTGGTTCACCGGAGGCTCATGTCAATCCTTAACAAAGGATTGATGTGGGCCTCTTTTTTATTAACTATTATTAAGGAGGAAAAAGGCATGGGATTACAATTTGCCTATTGGGCACCGAATGTTAGCGGAGGTTTGGTTATTTCGAACCTTTCTCAAAAAACTGGCTGGTCATACGAGGATAATAAAAGGTATGCCCAAATTGCCGAAGAGATTGGATTTGATTATGTTTTATTACAAACTCGTTTTTTGGCAAGCTACGGGGCAGAAAATCAGTTAGAAGCCGCCGCACTAGCTTCAGCGCTTGCTGCCTCAACCAAAAAAATCAATATCATTACTGCGGTTCTTCCCGGCTTTTGGCATCCTGGGGTGATGGCAAAAATTATTTCAACGATCGATCACATTAGCAATGGTCGTGCCTCTATTAATATCGTAAGTGGTTGGTTTAAAGGTGAGTTTAACGGTTACGGGGAACCGTGGCTTGATCACGACGAGCGCTATCGACGCTCGGAAGAATTTATCGAAGTTCTTCGCAGCCTATGGACCAAAGATTCAACTACCTATCGCGGTAATTTTTATCGATTAAATGATGCGCCGTTAAAGCCAAAACCAATAAATCCTCCAAAAATCTTTCAGGGCGGAACGTCAAAGGCGGCAAAAGAAATGGCCGGGCGTGTATCCGACGTGTATTTCACGAACGGTGGCACCCTTGAAGAGTTAAAAGCACAAATTGACGAAGTCAAAGCGTTAAGAAAAGCAAATGGGAAAGATGAAATTCAATTTGGAGTAAATGGTTTTGTTATCGTTCGGGATACAGAAGAAGAGGCAAAACTAGTATTGCGCGATATTGTGGAGAATGCAAATGTCGAAGCAGTAGAAGGTTTTAGAGATTCAGTTAAAGCTGCCGGAGCATCTTCACCTGAAGGAAAAGGAATGTGGTCTGAATCAACGTTTGAAGATCTTGTTCAATATAATGATGGATTCAAGACAGGTTTAATTGGAACGGCCGAACAAGTTGCGGACCAGATCATTGAATTGAAAAAAATTGGAATTGACATTGTTTTGACAGGATTTCTTCACTATGAGGAAGAGCTCCGGGCATTCGGAGAAAAAGTTCTGCCGCTTGTTAGACAAAAAGAAGCAAAGCTGATAAAAACTTTACAAGCATAGGCTTTTCCTTTTGTAGTTAATTTTAATTAATTCAGAAGAGAGGCGCTATAAAGTGATGTCCTGGTGCCTCGTTAATTTTACAAACAGTGAGGGGTGAAAAATTTATGGTCGATATCAAGTTAAGCACAAAAGATTTAATTGAGCGAAAAATGGGTGGAGTTGTAAAAAATCCTGAATATCTAGACTTACCTGATTTGTATTTTTTCCTATGGTGCCAAAAGAAATATAAGCTGAACAAAGGCATTTATAATACGATCGATAAATGGTTTTATGATCAAGGGGTCGTTCCGATTATTCTCCGCCGGAGATCCATTCTAGCTTTCTTGGAATTTGTTAAAAAGGAAGACCATGAATCGAATCACCATGATATTATTCGATTCGGAAGTGGCGGTCTTTCAATAAAATTAAAGCATTTTTTAGAGAGTAACCATCCTTACACTGCATGATCCAATTAGACTATAAAAATCCGCAATTGGAAATAGGGTTCTTAATGACCAAAACCGGAAATTACACCCTATTCATAAACAATATTACGGAAGAGGAAAGGTGTATATACAATGTCAAATATCGTTATTATTTCAGGTAGTCCATCTCAACCATCAAGATCATCAGCCATTTCCACATTTTTAGAAAACAAAACTTTAGAGGAAGGGCTAAAGGTTAGCAAAATATCTGTTCGCGATTTACCCGCTGAAGATTTGTTATTTGCTAACTTCAATAGTCCAGTGATTAAAGAAAAACTTACATTAATTCAGCAAGCCAATGCAGTCATTATTGTAAGTCCTGTTTATAAGGCAAGCTTTCCAGGAGCATTAAAAGCATTCTTAGACTTAATTCCAGAAAAGGGCTTTGAAAATAAAGCGGTTCTGCCTGTTGTTACAGGTGGGACCATTGCACATCTTCTATCATTAGAATATGCTTTCAAGCCAGTATTCTCGGTACTGGGCAGTCAGGAAATACTAAACGGCGTGTATTTCCAGGATAATCAAATTAGCTACAAGGAAGACCAGCTTTCATTCATTGATCACGAGATTAAGCAAAGGTTAGAAAATTCCTTAAAAGGACTTTTGGAGCGGTTTCAAACAAAGCAATTAATTAATTAATTAATTAATTAGTATTTCTCTTGGCAGGTAATTTGAAGAGACAGGAAATTTCACCTGTCTCTAATTTTAATACATTAATATCTCTTTCTCTTAGTAGACCCCTGAATCCCCATTTCCTCGCGATATTTTGCTACCGTTCGGCGTGAAATGAGAATACCGTGTCTCTCTAAAAGTTGAACTAATTTTTGATCAGAAAATGGTTTCTGTTTATTTTCTCGATCAATCAAAGCTTTTATTTTTGCCTTCACTGAAGTAGATGAATCAGTCTCAAGACTGTTTGCACGGTTGATTCCTGATGTAAACAAGCTTTTTAGCTTAAAGAGACCGTGTGGTGTTTGAATATATTTGTTGCTTGTTGCACGGCTGATTGTTGATTCATGATAGCCCAGTTGTTCAGAAATGTCCTTCAGCGTCATGGGTTTTAGTCCGCTTAGGCCTTTTTGAAGAAATTCCTTTTGCCTTTCGACAATAGCTTGAGTTACTTTGTAAAGTGTTCGTTTTCTTTCGGTAATTCCGGTCAATAAAATCATTGCTTCATGATATTTTTCTTTTAAAAAATCATTGGCGCTCTCCATATTTTGATCAAGTTGATAGGAATAATTGATCGAAACTTTTGGCATCAACGTATCATTTACGGTGATTACATACTCATTTTGATTGGACGCAATGATGACATCAGGAGCAATATATTGTGTCATTTCATGGTGGTATTCACTGCAAGGGCGTGGATTAAGGGTCTTGATAAAATCTTCTGCTTCCTGTATTTCTGGTAAACTTACGTTGAGTGTCTTGGCGAGTTTTCGATAATTTTTTGAAGCGAGATCAGCTAAATGTTTTTCAACAATGAGAAAAGCAAGCGAAGGATAATCTGTGCTGGCTCGCATTTGGATCAGCAGGCAGTCCGCTAAGTTTCTTGCTCCAACCCCAATTGGTTCAAATGATTGTAAAATAGTAATTACCTGCTCTATTTCCGTTAAGGGGATGGAAAAAATGCGGGCGGCTATCGCGGGCTCAATTTCTAAAAAGCCATGATGATTTAAATTGCCAATCAAGAATTTTAATATTTTAATCTGCAAAGGTGTAGTGTTTTGTAAGGTCATCACCTGTTCCATTAGGTGCTTTTCGAGTGATGTCTTTGTATCTGAACAATGAATAATGGGGTTGTAATCAGAACTTACTGCTGATTTTTTGGAGGAGTTGAATTCCTCTTCATACCTCGTTTGTTCTTTTATCTCCAAAACAGGATTGTCAACCGATTGTTGTTGGAGATAATCTACGAGTTCAAGTGAAGAATATTGTAAAATATTAACTGATTGCCGCAATTCAGGGTTAAGCTTTAGATTCAATGTTTGTTTTTGATTTAATTCAACATTTAAATGCATAATGTTCACCTGATTCAATTTTTTGTCGAAATATTTGAATAATATTAATGTCTTAATCTTAAACTTAATTGATTACCGTTCAAGTGTCGTGTTAGAAAATCTGACAGTGAATTGTGATAAATAAAAAAACCTGCTTTGTTTAGCAGGTTTTACGTTTCTAGTCCTTTTAAAATTGCTCTTTATATTTTTTAAGTTTACGGATAACCGATGGCTGGCTTATTCCAAGCATTTTGGCCATGTCGTATGTGGATTTGCACTGTTTGTAAGCTTTTTGGAACATATGCCTTTCTACTTTTTCTAAAACTGTTTTAAGATCTTGATCCTCTCCGATTGTTTGGTCAATCCCTATTGAAGCATCTTTTCCTTCGGATTGCCGTTGCCCAAGAATCGAAGAGGGAAGGGAGTTTGGGAAAACGACCATTTCCTCAGTTGTTAATATCAACCGTTCAATAATATTTTCCAATTCACGAACATTTCCGGGCCATCCATATTGAATGAGAATATCGTACGTTGAGGGATGCAGTTTTTTTCTAGTTGCATATTTCCTATTAATCTCCTCGAGATAATGATTGATTAAGAAGGCGATATCTTCCTTTCGCTCCCGTAACGGAGGAATATGAAGCGGAATAACATTTAACCGATAATACAAATCGAGCCGGAAAGTCCCTTGCTGAACCATTTCCTCTAAATTTTGATTTGTTGCCGTTACTAATCGGAAATCGATATGGCGCTCCTTATTTCCACCTAGTCTCATAAACTTCTTTTCTTGCAATACTTTTAATAATTTTACTTGCACGGCTAATGGTAACTCCCCAATTTCGTCCAAGAATAACGTTCCGTTATGTGCTTGTTCAATCAGCCCCTGTTTCCCTTGTTTTTGCGCTCCCGTAAACGAACCGGTCTCATAGCCAAACATTTCCGATTCAAACAGACTTTCCGGGATTGTACTGCAGTTTACTTCAATAAAGGGCTCTTTATGGCGAGTGCTTTGATTATGAAGCTGACGGGCAAACATGCTTTTTCCGACGCCTGATTCTCCTAAAAGCAAAACGGTTGCGTCCGTTTTGGCCACGCGCTGAATTGTTTTGACGATTTGTTCCATTTCTTTATTTCGATAAAGAATGCCTTCCTTCCCGCGCAGCTCCTCAACCTCAGCTTGATATCCTTTTAGTTTTCTTTCGAGCTGCTCATACTGGTCTTGCAGATTACTAATCTCTGTTTGATCTTGAGAATAGCTGATAACAAATATTAACTTTCCGTCATCATCAAATAACGGATAACCAATCGTCATGATGACTCTCCCCGTCCGCGTATTCTGCATAACCTGCATTTTTTTCTTTTCCTTAAGGACCATTACGGTAATGGAAGGAGATAAAACTCCCTCGTCTTGTAACTGATAAACAGTTTTTCCTTTGTATTGTTCTGGCGTAATACCGTAAATAGACCAATGATTCGGGTTTGAATACAAAATATACCCCTTGTCATCTGCAATGGTGATGTTGTTGTTGGACGTTTCGATAATTAAATCCAAAAGCTTTCTTTCGATCGATTTCTTCATAAAAATCTCTCTCTTTCTATAATACGAGTCTATTAATAGCTCCGAATTTGAGATATGAACTGGGTGGTTCTATTGGCATAATCAAAACTAGAAAATGGAAAGTGGGTTAGTAGAGCGGTTTTACTGCCCTGAAACCATTCAAGAAACCGAAAAAGTGGTAGTAAAAGGTATTTTACTGCCCTAAACCTGTTCAAGAAACCGAAAAGAGGTCAGTAAAGCATCTCCACAGAAAAACCACTTGAACCCAAGAAAGTGGCCAAAAGAAAGGGTCTTACTGGCCAAAACTGGTACCAAAACCCGAAAAAGTGGCCAATAGAGAAGATCTTACTGGCCAAAACCGGTACCAGAACCCGAAAAAGTGGCCAATAGAGAGGTCTCACTGGCCAAAACCGGTACCAAAACCCGAAAAAGTGGCCAATAGAGAGGTCTCACTGGCCAAAACCAGTACCAGAACCCGAGAAAGTGGCCAATAGAGAAGGTCTTATTGGCCAAAATCGATACCAGAACCCGAAAAAGTGGCCAATAGAGAGGTCTCACTGGCCAAAACCAGTACCAGAACCCGAAAAAGTGGCCAATAGAGCTGCCCCCACAGACCAAAGTCCAATCAAGAAACCGAAAACGTAATCAATATCAGCCCGTGAGCATATGAGAGGAGCACGGCCAATAGCCATCTAACCCAACCCAAAACCTACCAAACACACTCTGTTGATTCAAATATAAATCATTAAAGGGTTTACAATCAAGAAATGAATCACAAATCGCTAAAAATGATTCAAAAATGAATCAACCACCAAAAAAATAACCCATAAAACCCTTATTTTTAAACAAATTCAATTTTGGCATGAACTTTGCTACTAAGTTAGTAAAATCAAAATTTTATAGAGAGAGGTAGTGTTTACATGTTAAAAGAAATAACAGCGGCAGAAGAATTAGTTGAATTAGATAAAAAGCACTTCGTTCATCCAACTACATCACTGGTCGATCAGCAACAGAAGGGACCCAGCTTTATTTTTACAGAAGGAAAGGGAATTTATTTAACCGACGTGTCAGGAAAAAAAGTCATCGACGGAATGTCCTCATTGTGGAATGTTAACATCGGCCACGGAAATCAGGAACTGGCCCAAGTCGCTTATGACCAAATGTCAAAGCTTGCATTCAGCTCATGCTTTACAACTTTTAGCAATGAGCCGGCGATTCGCTTAGCAACTAAGCTTGCTTCAATCGCACCAGGAGATTTAAACGCTGTTTTCTTTACTTCCGGTGGGTCTGAATCGAATGATACGGCATTTAAATTAGCCCGCCATTATTGGATTTTGAAAGGGCAGCCGAACCGCCAGAAAATTATCTCCCGTACAAAGTCATATCACGGTGTTGCCATGGGAGCAACGAGTGCAACAGGCTTAAAGCCATTTCGGGATTTCACCAACTCGTTAGCGCCTGACTTCTATTATGTTGATGGATCATCGATTGAAGAACTTCACAAAGTGATTGAGCAAGAAGGACCAGAAACGATCGCAGCGTTTATCACGGAGCCCGTACAAGGGGCCGGGGGAGTCAACCTCCCTCCAGAGGGTTATCTGCAAGAGGTAAGAAAGATATGTGACGAATACGGAATCTTAATGATCGCCGATGAAGTCATTACAGGATTTGGGAGAACAGGGACATTCTTTGGGGTTGAGCATTATGGAATTACACCTGATTTAATGTGCTTCGCTAAAGGAGTCACCAGTGGATATGCGCAACTTGGTGGAGTACTCCTATCAGAAAAGGTTCATAAGGATTTAATCAAACTATCCAATGGAACACTGCTTCATGGGTATACGTACAGCGGCCATCCAACCGCCTGCAGTGTTGCCTTAAAAAATATTGAAATTATTGAAAGAGATAATCTTGTTGAGAATTCAAGACTAATGGGGCAGGAGCTCTTGAAAGGATTCAAATATCTTCAGGAAAAACACCAAATTGTTGGTGATGTAAGGGCACTAGGCCTGATGGGTGGAATCCAAATTGTTAAAGATAAACAGACTGGTGAAAGCTTTGAAACACATGTTTCACCGAAGATTGTTACCGAAGCAGCCAAACGAGGCTTAATTATTCGTACGGTGACCTTTGATCAAGACACGCTCGTCTTCTCTCCACCGCTCATTATAAATAAACAAGAGATTGATCAATTGATCCAAATATTAGATGATGCCATTTCAGCAGTTGAACAAGAGCTATTAGGCTAAATTTTTTTCTACTAAAACTAACAAAAGGAGTGGATACCATGATAATTGGAATTCCAAAAGAAATTAAAAACAATGAAAATCGTGTTGGCATTACACCAGCAGGAGTAACAGATTTTGTGAAAAACGGGCATGAAATATGGATTGAAGCGGGAGCAGGTATTGGCAGCGGCTTTGCTGATCACGATTATATCGAGGCGGGAGCCGTGATCGTAACTTCTGCTGAGGATGTTTGGTCAGCGGATATGGTCATGAAAGTAAAAGAACCTCTACCATCTGAATATGGCTACTTCCGTGAAGGCATGATTCTATTTACCTATCTTCACCTTGCGCCTGAACCTGAATTAACAAAAGCATTAATCGATAATAAGGTAATCGCGATTGCCTACGAAACGATCCAGCTCGATAATGGGGCACTTCCATTATTAACGCCGATGAGTGAAGTAGCTGGCAGAATGTCAGTCCAAATCGGGGCACAGTATCTTGAAAAGCATAAGGGTGGGAAAGGGATCCTGTTGGGTGGTGTTCCAGGTGTGAAACCTGCTGAAGTAACGATTGTCGGGGGTGGGATAGTTGGAACAAATGCGGCAAAAATGGCATTAGGCTTAGGCGCAAATGTAACAATACTAGATACAAACGTAGATCGACTTCGGCAATTGGATGATCTGTTCCAAGGAAAATTAAACACGCTGATGTCCAATAGCTTTAATATTGCAGCCGCTGTTAAGAACGCTGATTTATTAATCGGTGCGGTACTCATTCCAGGGGCGCGGGCACCGAGAATTGTAACCGAAGCAATGATCCAAGCCATGCAGCCTGGCTCAGTTGTCGTTGATGTTGCGATCGACCAAGGAGGCTCCATCGAAACGATTGATCATATTACCACCCATAGCAACCCAACCTATGAAAAATTCGGAGTCATCCATTATGCTGTAGCAAACATCCCTGGTGCGGTTGCTCGTACTTCAACGATTGCATTAACCAATGTGACAGTGCCTTATGGCGTACAGATTGCAAACAAAGGCTATAAAGCAGCAGCTTTAGAAAATAAGGCCATAGCTAAAGGAATCAATGTTATCAAAGGGAATGTGACTTATCAATCCGTAGCGGAAGCCCATGGATATCCATACATTTCAATTGAAAACCTTTTAACTAAGCCGATGTTGAATGTTTAATTCATTCCGGTATAAGCATGCAATATGCTTGCTTATACCGGTTATATCCAAAAGTAAGCCGTAAATTTATTATTTTTAACCAAAGGAGAAAGGAAGATGGATAAACCGCGATTATGGACGAAGGATTTCTTAATTAATTCTTTAACAAATTTCTTTATCTATTTAACCTATTATTTATTAATGCTGATCATGACGATTTATGCTACCGATCAATTCGATGCGTCCCCCAGTGAGGCGGGACTGGCTTCAGGTATTTTCATTCTTGGTGCACTTATCGGTCGACTTTTTGCCGGAAGATCAATCGAGCATGTTGGTATGAAAAGGATGCTCTATTTCGGTTTAATATTTTTCTTTATTACGACTCTTTTCTATTTTATCGTTAATAGTTTATTCTTCCTTTTCGTTGTTCGCTTTTTACATGGGGCAGGGTTTGGAGTGGCAGCCACTGCAACGGGAACGATTATTTCAAGAATTATTCCGGATGAGCGGCGCGGGGAAGGTACGGGATATTATGCGATGAGTACGACACTCGCTTCAGCGATTGGTCCATTTTTAGGAATGTACTTGGCTCAAATAGCTAATTTCCACTCTATTTTTATCGTGTGCACCGTGATTTTATCGATATGCTTCCTTTCTTCCTTCTTTTTAAAAGTACCGAAAATGGAGCTTTCAAAAGAACAGGTTAAGCAATTGAAAGGCATCAAGTTCTCCAGCTTTTTCGAATGGAATGCACTTCCCATTGCCTTCATTAGCGTCTTTATGGGCTTAAGCTACTCCGTTGTTCTAAGCTTTCTAACCTCCTATACAATGGAAATCGGTCTAGTTGAGGCCGGCAGCTTTTTCTTTATTGTATATGCCTTATTCATTTTAATTTCAAGACCGTTCACAGGTGTATGGTTTGATAAAAAAGGAGAGAATTTCGTGATGTATCCATCCTTCCTATTGTTCTCAATCGGACTGGCGATTCTTAGCCAGGCACAACACGGTTTTTTTCTCTTAATTTCTGCAGCCTTTGTCGGAATTGGTTTTGGAACATTTCTGTCAAGTGCACAGGCTATCTCGGTAAAAGTATCGCCACGTCACCGGATGGGACTGGCTACGTCCACATTCTTTGTTTTTATCGATGGCGGGATTGGGATAGGCCCATTTTTATTAGGGTTTTTCATTCCTATCGTAGGTTTTAGAGGTGTATATGTCATAGCAGCAATCGTAGTGTTAGCGTGTATTTTCTTATATTTTTACCTTCATGGCAGAAAAGCAGGGCAAAAAAAGCCCTTTACCCAGTTAACCTATTAATCTTATAAAAATACCATGTAAGAAAATCTGACATGTGGTTAGTATATTCAAAAAATACATGTTAACCTCAAAAAAGAGAAGGAAAGGAAGTAGGGTAGTAGGGGACATTATGAAAAAGAAAATCTATCAACTTAAAAATAAAAAATAATAATGGGGGCATACAAATGAAAAAATTAATTACATTGATCCTGATGGTTACCTTGATCCCAGCGATACTAGCAGGTTGTGGAAGCAGCAGTAAAACGAATTCTACTAGCGCAGCCGAGGAAAAAAAAGATACGTTGGAAAAAGCGAAGGAAAAAGGAGTACTAGTAGTTGGTTCTTCGAATGATGCTCCTTTTGCTTACATAGACAAAGATACAAAGGAATTCGCTGGAATTGATGCTGAAATTATCAAAGAAGTGGCTAAGCGTTTAGGAATTCAGAAGGTAGAAATGAAAGAGGTTAAGTTTGAGAATCTATTACTTGAGTTAAACAATGGAAACATAGACTTGGTTGCTGACGGAATGTATCGAAAACCAGAACGAGAGAAAATCGCCCTTTTCACCGACATTTGGTACAAGCAGGGGGAGGCATTGGTCGTTCCTATGGATTCTACAATTAAGGGAATTGAAGATTTGAAGGATAAAGTAGTTGGAGCACAAAAGGGAGTTTCTTTTCTAGAATTGGCTCAAAGCTTACAAAAGGAAGGCAAAATTGGCCGAGTTGATATTTTTGGTTCATCAGCAGACTTGCTCCTCGCAACAAATACAGGGAAGATCGACGCAACCTTAACGGATGGTGTTGTGGCAGCTTACAGTATTAAAAAGGACCCATCGTTGAATTTAAAAATGGTTTCGCCATATGAAGCTCAAGCATCCGGGAAAATTGCTGCATCAGCACGTAAGGAAGACAAGGCTTTAGTTGAAGCGATTAACAAAGAATTAGCAGCATTAAAGGAAGAAGGATTTATTTTAGAAGTTTTAAAGAAATATGGATTAAATGAGGATTTTTACGTACCAGGTAAAGAATAGAAAAATCAGGGTGTTGGAGAAATTTTGAAAAGAGGTGTTTCCGATGAACATTATCGAGAATTTAGATTTCAATACAGCTTTATCTGATTTATTGCCAATCCTGCTAGAGGGAATGTGGATTGCCTTAAAAGCAACCATCAGTGGATTTGCGTTGGCAATTGTAATAGGGGTAGTCATTGCGCTTGGGCGTCTGTCAAAATCAAAACTATTAAATGGTGTATTGGTCACAATATTAGAGATTATTCGTGGAACCCCTTTGCTTGTTCAACTAGTGTATATGTATTATGTGGTCCCGCTTCTTATCACATTACTCTTGCAAGTTTGGATTCCGGATTATAAATTTACAATCAGTCCATTTATGGCAGGTATGTTAGGCTTAGGGATTAACTACGGCTCTTACTTATCCGAAGTCATTCGCTCGTCGATTTTGGCAGTCGATAAAGGTCAAAATGAAGCCGCCTTAGCCTTAGGCTATACGAAACGTCAGTCAATGTGGTCCATCATCATGCCGCAAGCGACCAGATCTTCCATTCCTATTCTAGGAAATTATCTGGTCATGATGATTAAAGATACATCATTGTTAGCTTTCATTACCGTCAATGAGTTGTTATTACGAACACAATCCTACGCATCACAAACATTTTTAACAATCGAGTCCTATACTTTACTAGCAGTGGCCTATTTATTAATCAGCCTACCTATGGCCCAAATTATACGTTTATTGGAACGGAGGTTATTAAAACATGCATGAGGTGATGATCGAAGTTACAGAATTGCATAAATCATTTGGATCTAATGAGATATTAAAAGGAGTCAATTTTAAAGTGAAGCGAGGGGAAAAGGTTGTTATTATTGGTCCTTCTGGTTCTGGGAAATCGACTTTATTGAGATGTCTGAATTTTCTAGAAACACCATCTTCAGGCTTTGTGAAAGTGGAAGGCGAGTACTTTGTAGAGCCTTCTAAAAAATATAATGAAAAACACGTAGCAAAATTGAGGACTGAGATTGGCATGGTCTTTCAAAGATTTAATCTTTTCCCAACAATGACTGCAATCGAAAATGTCATGGCCGCACAAATGAAAATTCGAAAAAAATCGAAAGAAGAGGCAAGAAAAACGGCCGAAAAGTATTTAAGAAAAGTTGGTTTAATTGATCGCATGAATCATTATCCAAGTCAACTTTCAGGGGGACAACAGCAGCGGGTTGCCATTGCCAGAGCGCTAGCAATGGAACCAAACGTCATGCTATTTGACGAAGCAACCTCTGCCCTTGATCCCGAACTGGTTGGGGAAGTATTAAATGTTATGAAGGAGCTTGCTGATGAAGGGATGACAATGGTCATCGTGACTCATGAAATGAAATTTGCCGAAGAGGTCGGTGACAGGGTTATTTTTATGGATAAAGGCGTCATTGTTGAAGAAGGACATCCGAAGAGGTTGTTCCACTTTCCTAAGCATGAACGGACGAGAGCCTTTATTAATAAGGTAGAACATCCTGAAGCGATGACGGGAACCTATTCAAATGATGAATTGCCAGTTAGTATGGGGAAACGAAAGGAATTAGGAAGAATTCCTGCAACTTCTAATCTTTAATAATAGTTTAAACAATGAATCGAGGAAACGATCTAGTTGGTTTCCTCGATTCTATAATTTTACAGAATAGGAGAAAAGAAAATGACAATAAACCAATCATATATGAGTAGAGAATCAGTTGAATCAGATGTTTTGTCCGGAATTTCTGTAGTCAACCCAGCAACGGGGGAAGTTATTGCTTCTGTGCGAAATGGTGGAGCGTCAGAAGCAAAACAGGCAGTGGATGCAGCTTACGAGGCCCTTTCCAATTGGTCGAAAATGACAGCAGCAGAGCGGAGCGAACACTTAATGCAGTGGTACAAGCTTATTGATGAAGAAAAGGAAGTAATTGGTGAAATCATGACACGCGAGCAAGGAAAGCCCTTGAAGGAAGCGATTGGTGAAGTCGTTTATTCCAATAGTTTTGTATCTTGGTATGCAGAAGAAGGGAAAAGAATTTATGGGGAAACCATCCCAGCTTCCCATGAACATAAACGGATTATTGTGTTGAAACAACCGGTTGGCGTTGTGGCTGCAATCACACCATGGAATTTCCCTGCGGCGATGATAACCCGGAAAGCAGCGCCAGCCTTAGCGGCAGGCTGTACCGTAGTGGTTAAACCAGCAGAACAGACCCCTTTAACAGCCTTGAAGCTAGCAGAACTTGCCGAAAAGGCAGGCATTCCAAAGGGAGTGTTTACGGTCATCACGGGTGATCCGAAGGAAATTGGCGAAGTGTGGCTTAAAGATGACCGTGTAAGAAAAATTACCTTCACAGGATCTACTGAGGTTGGGAAAATCTTAATGCGGGGTGCTGCAGATACCGTGAAAAAAGTGTCCCTTGAATTAGGCGGGCATGCCCCGTTCATTGTTTTTGACGATGCAGATTTAGATAAAGCAGTTCAGGGAGCGATCGCCTCTAAATTTAGAAATGCGGGACAAACCTGCGTTTGTGCTAATCGAATTTATGTTCAGGAATCCATTGTAGATGCTTTTGCAGAGAAATATGTAACAGAAGTGAGAGAACTAAAAATTGGTGATGGCTTGGCGGAAGGGACCACGATTGGCCCCCTAATTGATGAACTTGCCCTAAACAAGGTTGAAAATCAAATTATTGATGCGGTAGAAAAAGGTGGAAAAATCAAAACGGGTGGGGACAGACTTTCGATAAATGGAGGATATTTCTTTGAGCCGACTGTGTTGATAAATGCTACGGATGATATGCTCTGTATGAACGAAGAGACATTTGGCCCGTTGGCACCAATCGCTACTTTTAAAACAGCAGAAGAAGTAGTTGCGAGGGCAAATAACACGCCGTTTGGGCTTGCTGCCTACGTGTTTACCCAAAATTTAAGCCGGGCAATTCAAGTGAGTGAACAATTGGAATATGGAATTGTGGGCTTAAACGACGGTCTTCCTTCAGTGGCGCAAGCTCCGTTTGGAGGCTTTAAGCAAAGTGGACTTGGCCGTGAAGGTGGACATCATGGGATTGAGGAATTCTTGGAAACGAAGCTTATTTCCATTTCACTTAAGTAACATTTGGTGTTTACTTGAATTGACAATGATCATTAAAAAAGAAGCAATCTTATAAAAAACGCTGGAGCTATATTAACAAGCTCTAGCGTTTTTTTGTTGGATAATCGAATGGAAATCATTTCAAAAATTATTGTGTATATTAACAATATAGTATATACTACATTACAACACTAATGCACTATATCAGGGAGGAGGAAAAAGGATTGCTTCCAATTTTTGATGGCACGAAGCCGATTTATTTACAGATTTCAGAGTGGCTAGAAACAGAAATTTTGAATGGCAATTTTAAAAGTGATCAAAAAATATACTCCCAGTATCAGCTTGCAGATATGTTTAATATCAATCCGGCCACTGCTGCAAAAGGTCTAAATATTTTGGCGGAAGAACAGATTTTATATAAAAAGCGGGGACTTGGGATGTTCGTTTCCTCTTCAGCAAAAGCAATGATTCTTAACAAACGAAAAAATCAAACACTAAAACGTTTAGTATTAGAAATTGTAATAGAAGCGGAACGGTTAAATGTGAGTAAAGAAGAATTAATTGAAATGATAAAAACAACAGAAAAAGGGGAGGCGGCAGAGTAATGGCTGTGGTTGAATGCAATGGACTGACAAAGGTTTTCTTAAATAGTAAAGCTTTAAATGGCATCTCCTTTAAACTGGAAGAAAATAAAATTACCGGACTCATCGGCAGGAATGGTGCGGGGAAAACAACTCTGTTAAAAATTATTTCAGGTTATTTTGAGGAAACATCAGGTGAAATCAATGTTTTTTCGGAAAAGCCGTTTAACAATCTAACTGTTTCTGCAAACCTGATCTTTATCCATGATGAGATGAATCTTCCTGCATCCTTATCCTTAAAGGAGATTTTGGATGTTGCAGGAAGCTTTTATGAAAATTGGGACGTGGAATTAGCCGACCGACTGTTTCATCATTTCTCTTTTAACACCAAAGAGACTTACACCTCGTTATCAAAGGGAATGAAATGTACGTTTCTTGCCATTATAGGTTTAGCGGCACACTGTCCGTTAACGATATTTGATGAACCAACATCAGGAATGGATGCGGGAATTAGAAAGGATTTTTATCGCGCTTTGCTAAAGGATTACTTAGCTCATCCTCGGAACATCATAATCTCCACCCATCACTTGAACGAAATGGAGGATTTGTTGGAAGATATTTTACTGATTAAAGATGGAAAAGAATTGCTTCATCTGCCGGCAGCGGATTTAAAAGAATGGGCAATTGGTTTTCAAGGTAAAGATACGGTTGTTAAGAAATGGGCCGATGACAGAGAAGTCTTATATTCGAAAAGTGTTGGCTTAGACAGTACATATGTCGTAGTAAAAAACGATTTTTCTCAGGCTGAATTGGACCAGGTTTTTGTCGATGGGGTTTTGGTAACACCTGTTTCTTTAAACGATCTATGTATCTATTTAACTGGTAATCCGAACGGGGGAATCGATTATGTCTTTAACCAATCCAAGTCTTGTTGATGTGGTAAAAAAACAATATTTTTATAAACTAAAGGCCTACACACCAGTTTTCTTCAATCTCGTATTTATACAGGTACTAGCGATTTTGTTCTCATTTAATGGGGTTGGGATGTCAGGGGCGAGTAGTGACAATATTGAGATGTCGGTCCATTATTATTCAGGAGACATAGTGGTTATTTTTACGTTCATTTGGGCGTTTGTGACAGCATTTAACGTAACGACAAAAGTGAACAGAGATATTGATTTTTCTTTTGTTACGAATAGATTGAGCAGCAATCTTTCAAATGCGTTATTCTTGATAACGGTAGGGTTTTTAGGAGCGATTCTTGCCATCTTATCAACCAATCTATTAGTTATAATTTTTTATTATTTTTCTGATCAACAATTTTTAAATAGTCATACCGTCATGTCTAATCCAAAAGAATTCCTTATTGGGATTACTTCAACAAGCTTTTACGTTTTCCTATTTTGTGCGCTTGGATATTTCGCAGGAACCCTCGTCCAAATTCATAAAGTATTTGCTTTCATCCTGCCTGCAAGTTTTTTCGGGATGTTAATTCTTGACGAAGGATTAGGTGAAGCAAAAATAGTATCATTTGTTTTTGAATTTTTCTTTAAGGAGTCATCATTAATCATGTTCATCACTAAGGTAATCGTCATGGTGTGTCTCCTGTTTGCCAGTGCGTTTGCATTTTCGAATAGAATGGAGGTAAAACAATGATTGGATTCATACCTTTTCTATTTATCCTATTCATCCTAATTGCTATCTCATTTTTTATAGCAAAGATCTTTAATAATAGAAAAATTCTAATTAATAACCGAGTTCAGTGGATATTTGCAGGATATGTTGTCATCTTATTGATCAGCGCTGGAATAGTTACTTTACTTCCTGTAAATAAAATGACCTACGAAAAAATAGATAATAGTGAAGACCTTTCGAAGGAAAATGAAGAATTATACTATGCAGCAGTAGAAGGAAGAATTAACGAGGTTAATCCTGCATTAATAAATAAACAATGGACCTTCAATTATTCAGAAAAAACTCTTCATATAGAAGTAGAAAAAGAAGGAGAATTTTATAACCAGATAGTTGTTGAAAAGAAGGAAACCAATGATCAAAAAATAGAGGCAGTTTTTTTAAAATCCAGATCAGTAGTAAATGATTGGGATGTTACAAAGTTGATAAATCCAATAAGGGTCAGATTAACTGGAGACACACTTAAAATTATCAATCCTGAGTTTGTCAAAATTGAATTCTCACAGCTAGGAAGTGTCTTTGCGATCAACCAATTTACCGGAACAGGTTGGACAAATAATAATTCTAGTTTTATTGATGGACAGAGCATTTTGTATTTGAAAATACCGAAAGACCTGGAACTTATCGAAAAAAAATACGTAAACCTCCAATTTGTAAATTAAAAATGGTTCATGTTTGGAAGGGTGAAAACTGTGAGTTTTCATCCTTTTTCGTATCTGATCCCAACAATCATTCTTTTTTGAGAAGGAATATTTAACGAACATAAAAAAGCTGTTAAGTGAAAAACTATGTTTTGTAAATATGGGATGTGGAGGTAGACCATGGATCAAAAAGAATTATTAAACCAATTACTTCGAGAGTATGGTTATCCCCAAGAGGTGATCAACCGCTTTATGGAGGATACAGAGACAGATGGCTTAACCTTCGAAGAAGCAAAAAAAAGAATTATGCCATACAAGGATATTACTGCGGACCGTAGCCAGTATTGATTGGAGGTAAAAATGAAAAAAATCAAACGCGAAAAAACCAACCCTCAAGAACAGAATCAAGAAAATGGACATTTTGGAGTGGAGGCTGAACTTAGTCTTCAGTCTGTTAATTTTGCAACAACTGAAAATCCATATTTGAATGAACATTTTCAAGAAGAACCGGATAACTAAAATAATAAAAAGGCGCTATCCAGACTATGGGTGGCGCTTGTTTATTTACTTATGAACATTTTTTTGAAATAAATTAGAAAACACAAATAAACCGTTGATTTTTGTCCACCAAATTTACATTTAACTTACTGTAAAATAGAATTACATGGAATAAACTCCTAGATTCAACAATATTTTAAGGGGTGTTTATTATGGAAACTGAAAAGGTGGATTTTAAAAAAGAGTATAAGGATCTATACCTGCCACCTAAAAAGCCTGTATTAATTGATGTTCCGGAAATGAAATTTATCATGGTCGATGGCAAAGGGAATCCAAATGACGAAAATGGAGAATATCAACAGGCCGTTGAACTGCTTTATGCTTTCTCCTATACAATCAAAATGAGCAAGAAAAGCGGGAATCAACCAGCGGGCTATTTTGATTATGTAGTCCCTCCGCTTGAAGGATTATGGTGGATGTCCGATAATAAAAAGCCTGAATTTATCAACAAAGATTTGTTTTGCTGGACGTCGATGATTCGTCAGCCTGACTTTGTCACTGAAGAAGTTTTTCAATGGGCTTGTGATGAGGTGAGAAGGAAAAAGCCTGGACTTGATCCATCAAAGGCCTATTTGGATACCTTTACAGAAGGAATGTGCGTGCAAATTTTGCATGTTGGCCATTACGATGAAGAACCTGCAACAATAGAGAAAATAGACGTTTTCACGGAAGCGAATCATTTGAAGAATGCAATTTCTACGGTGAATCGTGAAGGGAAAACTCGCCAACATCACGAAATTTATTTATCTGATCCACGAAGAACAAAGCCTGAAAAATTAAAGACAGTTATAAGAATACCTGTTGAAAAAACGAACTAGAAACCCACTCAAAAGCCTCTAACTGATTGCGAAGAGGTTTTTTGTGTTTTCAATAATAATACCAGAGCTAATCAAATTGAGGATACAAACTTCATTTCCTTCATACATTTAAGTATTCATACTTTGAATCTGGGAAGGTGAGTTCTAATGCAATATGGGATGAATCCTGTCGGAATGCAGGGTTACAAAAATATTTCACATCCGCATCAAACGGATCGAAACAATAATGGTTATTCGATGACAGTAGAGGGCAAAGGGCAGATTACGGTGAGACCTGACCAGGCAAAGCTTTCGATCGGTGTTGTAACTGAAAATCAACAACTTCTCCAGGCTCAACAAGAAAATTCCGTCATTTCAACTCGAGTAATTGAAGCTTTAAAACAGTTAGGAATTGATCCAGCATCTATTAAAACGATTATCTACAACATCCAGCCCCAATATGATTATATAGAAGGGAAACAAATTTTAAGGGGCTACCAAGTAGAACATCAGTTAGAGGTTACTGTTAAAGACATCGCAAAAGTTGGTTTAATCCTCGATACAGCCTTTAAAAATGGAGCAAATCGGGCCGGAAACATTCAGTTTATCGTAGCAACACCGGAGGTTTATTATCGTGAAGCACTAAAAAAAGCGCTGAATGATGCAAGAGAAAAAGCAGAAGTAATGGCTCAAACGATCGGAGCTGCATTAAAAAGAATACCTATAAAGATAATCGAAAAGAACGTTCAGCCACCCGAAGTATACCCAATGTTTTCTTATAAGCTCACTGCAGAAGCTGCAGCAGTAACTCCACCGATCCAAAAGGGCGAATATACGATTGATGCTTATGTAACAGTTGTTTATGAATATCGGGAGAGAAATTGATTTTTTTTACAGAAAATAAAACAAGCAGTCTCATTCAGGAAGACTGCTTGTTTTATTTGTATGAAATTACCATCAACTCTATTTTACTGCCACCTGTCGCGCTTTTACTAATCTCCATCCCGTTAATATGGCTGAAACAAGACAAATAACTGCGGAACCAATAAACACAACATGCATGCCCTCTATAAAAAGATCAGGACGGTCAGCAACTAATCCGGTTACACGATAGCCAGCTTTTTGACTCATAACGGTGAATAGGGTGGTCGTTGCTACAGAGATACCAACCACCATACCTAAATTTCGAATTAATGAATTCACACTTCCTGCAATGCCTAAATGTGGCTTTGGAACGGTCGACATAATTAAAGAATTATTTGGTGACTGAAACAGCCCGTTTCCAATTCCTATTAACGCAACAAGGAACCCTACACTGAAAATCGAGCTTTTACTGTCGAGCCAAGCAAAACCAATTTGGGTGATAACCATGACAAGTAAGCCTGCAAATGTCAAAAGCTCTGAGCCGATTTTATCTGACAAAGCCCCACTAAACGGTGCGACAATCGCCATTGTAATCGGAAATAGCATTAATAAGAAGCCCGCGCTAAGCGGAGATAAATTCAGGATGTTTTGCGTGTAAAATGGACCAATAATATTGAAGCAGAATGTCGCGACAAAAACGAGAAATCCGCAAACAATGCTAAGTGAAAACAGCGTGTTTTTAAAAATAGATAATTGCAGCATCGGCTCAGATTTATGCAATTCCACTCCTAAGAACAGGGCGAAAGTAATCAATGCAAGGCCAAAGGCCAACAAAATCCAGCTGTTTTGATAACCAAGCTGCTGTCCAAGCAATAGACCAGAAAAAAGAGAAATGACAAAGATGGAGAACAAGACACTGCCTGATACATCCAACTTAACTTTTAGAAAACTAAGATCTTTCGGCAGCATTTTCCAACCAATTGCAATCGCAATGACACCAATCGGAATATTAACCCAAAATATTGATTGCCAGCCGAAAACAGATAAAAGTACTCCACCAAGGCTTGGACCGGCAATGCTCCCAAGTGAGACGAAGGTTCCAGTAAGCCCCATCGCCTTTCCGCGTTCGCGTGGCGGGAAAATATCAGTGACAATCCCCGGGCTGTTTGCCATTGTCATCGATGCTCCAATGGCCTGGATGGCCCTGAAAAGGATCAACAGAGGTAAGTTAATACTAAATCCACATAGGAACGAGCCGATCAAAAACACGACAGAACCTATTTTAAAAATCTTAATTTTTCCATACATGTCTCCTAATTTTCCGAAGAAAAGGATAAACGTACATATCGTGATTAAGTAACTCGTCACTACCCATTGGGTTTGTGAGACCGGTAGACTTAAATTATTCGAGATTACGGGTAGAGCGATATTGACTATACTAGCATCCAAAGTAGACATAAAAATAAACAAATTTAAAATGATTAATATCGTCCAGCGTTTGCTTTGGACATAGGAATCGTCCTGATAGGTTTTAACTTGAGCATTCATCATAAAGCACCCCATTTTTTAAAAACAATAGTTGCGTCTGCAACTAATTCGAGTCTATCTTATTTTAGTTGCGTACGCAACTAATTTTAAGGTACAATTTTATAAAAGAGGTTTACTAGGAGTTGCACTATGCAAAAACAACCGATTGGGAAGCTTATTTCCGTTATTAACCGTCAAAGTCAAAAATACTTAACGAGAGAATTGAAAAAATACAATATTGGCAGCGGTGGCCAACATAGTTTTTTAATAGAAATTATCATGCAGCCTGGAAAGAACCAGGATCAGCTAACTTCTGAATTGCGTTTTGATAAAGCAACTACTGCCAGGACGGTAAAGCAATTGGAGCTCGCTGGTTTTATTGAACGGCAGATAGATGAAAATGATCGCCGTTCTTATCGTTTATATCCAACACAAAAGGGAATTGATTTTCTCCCAACCCTTCGCAAAATATTAAAAGCTGCCAACACAAGATTAACGAATAAATTAACGATGGATGAAGAAGATCAATTGATTTGTTTACTCAAAAAATTGGTTGAAGACTAATGCGCAGGCGGTGGCAAGAATGATATTGGAGGCTTTGAAAAGGGAAAGAGTGAATGAATTTTTATTCTATTGTAAAAAACATAGAGCGGAAATAGATGAATCCTATTTATATGATCATCATTTAAAAGATTTTGAACCCGATTCTGAAAATCCCACTTATATCGTTACAAATGATGATGGCAAGATCATTGCGACGGCGTCTCTGATCATAAATGACTATCATCGTCGAGGAAAAAAAGCGCGGTTTAGAATTTTCCATGCTGAAGTCGACGATAGTACCATTTATGCCAATTTACTTAAAGCACTGTTAAATCATACTGAGGGGTTAGATCAATTTTTTATCTTCATCACAGTTGAGAATCAAAACTTGGCAAATTATGTTGAGCAATTAAATTTTTCTATCGAAAGATACGCCTTTCTACTTTTAAGAGAAGACTTGGAAGTTCCAGAAATGGAACTACCTGAGGATTATATGATTCGATCCTATCAACCAGGTAAGGATGAACGAATCTGGAGTGAAATAAGAAATGCTGCCTTTGCGAATTTATTAGGAAATGAAACCCCGATTACACCGGAAATGGTGGCAAAAATGAATCTAGATGAGAGTTATATCGAGGGTGGTATGAAAATTCTGTTTCATAAGGATAAGCCCGTAGGCATTATAAGGGGAGCGAAAGATGAATACGAGGACCAACCAGTTATGTGGATTGGGCCGGTCGCGATTATTCCCGAGTATCAAGGTAAAGGCTTAGGAAGAATGTTGTTAAGAGAAGTGTTGTGCTTGGCCAGGGAAAAATCCTATAAAAGGACCTTGCTATCCGTCAATGGTGAGAACGATCGGGCTAAAGCTTTATATATCCAAGAAGGATTTAAACAAGTTGAAGCAGTAGCGTGCTATCAATATATTCTATAAATAAAAAAATCCCTAACTTCTAGATCAAGAGGTTTAAGGGATTTTAATGTTTATTTTAGCTTGTTGGTTCACAATGGTTTGAGAATAATTCGCTTCTCTTTTCAATATGTTCAAAAAAACATCAGCAATTTCAGGGTCAAACTGTGTACCTTTGTTTTTGCTTATTTCATTTATTGCATAATGGACATCTAATACATCATTATAACCGCGTCTTGAGGTCATAGCATCAAATGAATCCGCGATGGCCATTATCCGGGCGGCAAGTGGGATTTCAGTCCCTTTAAGACCTTGCGGATATCCTGAGCCATCATATCGCTCGTGATGATAGAGAATCATATCTAAAACTCCA
The DNA here is from genome assembly GCF_051233475.1 of Neobacillus terrisolis. Taxonomy (NCBI): domain Bacteria; kingdom Bacillati; phylum Bacillota; class Bacilli; order Caryophanales; family Bacillaceae; genus Neobacillus; species Neobacillus terrisolis. The sequence continues at coordinate 51,254 of NZ_JBKFGH010000026.1, forward strand.
GAGTCTTTAATATAAGAAATGTGTTTTAGAGATTCGAACCCCAATAGGGGATGTTGTTTAATTATTTCATACTCGTCATCCGTTAATGCCGTTGGTTTAAGGAGAATGGATTCAGGAACACCAATTTTTCCGGTATCGTGCAATAATCCACCAATATAAATAGCTTTAGCTTGGGCTTTTGATAAACCCATTTCCTTGGCGATCATTAAAGAATAATTAGCCACATTTTCAGAGTGATTGGCCGTATAGGTATCTCTTGAATCCAATAATTTAGAAAGAGCCATAATTAGTTCGGTCTTATTTTGCTTCTGCAATAGGTATTGATTTGTTACTTCGGCTGAAATGAAGGTGACGACCAAATAAACCAGCAAACGCATGATAAATGCAGAAGGGTGTTCAAAGTCTGAAATAATAGCTGATCTAAGGCTTACTACAAAAAAACTCATCAAGATTAAAAACCACTTTGCTTTTGAAGAATAGCCAATTCCTAAAAAAATAACGATCAATACATACATGGAATTAAATTCATCCGAAAATAGATTTATTACCGGGACTGCTATTAAAAAAATAAAAAAAAGGCTCCGGAAAAGAACTGTATTTTCTAAAAAGAAATACATCTTTGTATCCAAACGAAAACACCTCAAAGTTTATTTGTATTTTTTCATAGTTAAAATGATAATTATAAGATACAACTTTTTTTAATGATATTCTATTAGATTCATTACAAAAAAATGGGCACATTGTGACGGTTTTAGAAAAAAAGATGAACTTCAACAGTTTGAATACTGTAAGTTCATCTTTTTTTTACCACTCTTTTGGTTCATAGTTTAATTCTCTGAATAATTGCGTGCGTTCTTTCTTAGTTAAATCACGCCATTGCCCAGGTGGGAGGGTGCCTAAATGGATATTCATGATCCTGGTCCGTTGAAGTCGATAAACCTCATATCCAAGTGCTTCACACATCCGTCGGATTTGCCTGTTTAATCCTTGAGTTAGAATAATTTGAAAAACATATTTTGATAGCTGTGTTACTTCGCATGGAAGCGTCTTCGTATCTAATATCTTGACTCCCTCGGACATCTTTTTCAAAAAATCGGGAGTGATTGGCTTATCTACGGTAACGATATATTCTTTTTCATGCTTATTTTCAGCACGTAATATTTCATTTACGATATCGCCGTCGTTGGTAAGGAGGATAAGACCCTCAGATTCTTTATCAAGACGACCAATATTAAAAATTCTTAAAGGATGATTGACTAAATCAATAATATTTCCCTTCACATTTTTTTCGGTTGTGCTTGTAATTCCAACGGGTTTGTTTAAGGCAATATACACATAATTTCTGGCCATCCGAATCGGGTTTCCACTAACTCGTACATCATCACCAGGATTGACCTGACTTCCTACGGTGGCAACTTTTCCGTTGATCGTAACTCTTCCTTCACTAATTAATTTATCTGCTCCGCGTCTGGAGGCTTTTCCGGATTCACTAATAAATTTATTAATACGCATGCTAACTACACCTCTAAGTGGAGAATGGAATCTTCATTGAAATAACATTTTCCTTCTATATTATAAAATTCACTTTATAATACTTTAAGTATAACCACAATCATTAATTTATGATCCAGAAATATCGGGAATATTATTGGCACTTTTTTGACTCATACTCCGCCGATCGATTTTTCATGAGAAAGCTTTTTATCAATAACGGAGCTTGCTTTTTCCCGAAATAACAACCAAACTAAAAAACTTAAAATGAGTGATAAAACATCCATAGATACTATGTACCAAGGATAAGGGCCAAGAATATCCAACAAGCTGGTATGCTTAGGTTTATGGCTCAAATATAAATAATTACCTTGAGTGAACTTATTAATGAATAGCATAATTGGCATAAGGATATTTAAGAATACAAACAATTTTAAAACGGATCGAATGGTGGGTCGAAATCCTTGTATCCACGTGAAATATAATGCCACCCAAACTACCATCAAATGTGTATAGAAAAAGTGAAAAAAACGAAAGTGGGGAAAATCATAATGTAAGGAAGGGAAAAATATAGCTTGTGTAGAGCCTAACAAAGCAGTAAAAAATAATATTTCTAAGATAATCGATTTTCTAGTGATGAGTAAAACGATACTTAATAAAACACTGATGCTGCACAATTCTAAGGGAATTGAATGACTAACGTTCCAAATTCCATTTTCAAACATCCACACATGATAGGTTCCTTCAACCACAATTAAAGACAAAGCAGTACCGACTTCTACTTTTCGCCAAATTGTATCATTTAATTTGTCCCTAATTAGATATATTCCGATACTTACTAAAATAAAGATGGTCATGATTGTTAAATGACTGCCAGAATACATTTTAAATGGAAAATGCACATAACTGCGGTCAAACCACTCCATATTATACCACCTCTAATTAATATATTAACCAAACGATAAGGCTATATCAAAATCTAACGGGTGGACCCTATGGACCATTTTCAATTTCTGGTATTATCAAGAGTTCATTTATTTTTTGTATTGTTTTTAAACCGTTCTAACACTCGCTTTTTATAAAATGCTGATGCAGGTGAATCCAATGTTTTTCTTTTATTTAATAAAGCTTCAAACCTAAGTTGTTTTTCATGCTTTTGTTTTTTTAGACGATTCAAATCATCATTGTTTTCACAAAGATCAATCAGGTTATCGATTGTCATTAGCTCTTCCTTTAGGCGATCGATATCATCTATTATATTAGCGTTCTTTAAAACTGAGTACACCATTCGAAGATCTTCTGGAATATGGGATAAGTCCTCGAGCTTCATTGGCTTTCCTTGCCCTGGAAGGTTATTAAATTCACCTTTTTCCATTGCTCGACGAATTTTATCCTCAGCAATGATTGAAAAAACGTCCATACATATTTAACCTCCATTGTGATAGATAAAAAGCAACTGTATTATGTTCAAACCGATTGTATCAAAATTTTAATAATTGCTAAAACAAGCTGATTGAATAGCTGCCGGTTAATAATGAGCCAGATGGTCTGGAAAAGACTTGTAGGTGGTCAAATAGTCTCATGAAAAGTAGAGTCCTTGCTTGTGACAAATGGCGAAATGGAAACCATGAAAGTGGTAACAAGAAGGGTTCATGTGACCAAAACCAAGAAGGAAAATTGTCAAAGTGTCACATGGAGGGTTCATGTGACCAAAACCAAGAAGGAAAATCGTCAAAGTGGTCACATGGAGGGCTCATGTGGCCAAAACCAAGAAGGAAAATCGTCAAAGTGGTCACATGAAGGGCTCATGTGACCAAAACTAAGAGGGAAAATCATCAAAGTGGTCACATGAAGGGGTCATGTGACCAATACCAACAGGAAAAATTGTCAAAGTGGTCACATGAAGAGTTTATGTGACCAAAACCAAGAGCGAAAAACGTCAAAGTGGTCACATGAATTTTTCAATAAAGGCTAAAATACCTACTTTGTTCCGCCAGTAATACTTAGATATCCCTTAATCCACGACGACTGCTTTTTTATCAGCTTCCACCTTAATCTTCATCATCCTAACAGCTTCCGCACCATTCTTGCCTCCGAATACCTTAATTGGTTGACCGGCACTTTGAAAGCCCGAAAAGGTAAAGTTTTTTAGAAGCACATCTCTTGCTCGGTACTGAATCGCACAAACGGGGTTTCCCTGATAATCATAATCGGGGTCACCTATTAAAGTGAAATGGTTAATGGCAACATTTTTATATGCGGATACCACTAACCCGCGTGGTGTGGAGTCCTTATATAAATCTGACCAGACAGGGGCAACAGAAACTAAATTAGTCGCGACAATATTATAGGCAGTTTTAGATTCAACATCAGTACTTTTGTGATGACCGATATGGCGAAAATTATATGAACGGTTATCGTTTATGGAAAGATGCCCGACAATATGAACATTTGATGCAGCCGAGGAATTTTGATGCGCTTTAATTTCTACGCCACCAAAGCATCTTGTTGAAGAATTTCCTACAAGCACGACATTTCGAGATCCGTCATCGATCTCAAACCCATTCGAATTAGAGAACCCTTTCTGATGAGCCCGACCGCTTGGATCGCACATGTGGGAAAAAGTAATCAAAATATCATCACTATGATGGGTGGTGATCCCGTCGTCCCCAAAGCCGAATCCGGTTAGTCCATCGAGCCACACATACTGGCTTCCGCCCCGGGCCCTGTGTCCATCTCCTGCATAATTATACAGAGTAGAGGTAATATCAAAGCAATGGAGACCTGGATTGATGGCTTCCACATCTCTTACCCAGCCATACTTAACCTTTGCATACGTCAAACAACTTGAATGATTCCCCCAAGTACATGTCTTTGCGACATTGCCGAGCCTTTCAACATTCCAGTCTAGACTTAATGCTCCCACGAAAATATGGTGGTTGCCTCGCCAATGGTTTGCGTTTGTGATAAGTCTGGTACCTACAACGGCCACATCATTCAGTTTAATGGTGGTAACACCTTTACCAGCCCCAACTAAAATGGTCCATGAAGGAAGCTGTATTCCCTTTGTGATATAAATACCCTCTGGGACAATAACTTTAACCTGTCCATTTCCGATTGCTTTTTTAAACGCGATCGTACAATCTGTTTTTCCGTCTCCTACTGCACCAAAATCAACCACATTCACTTCTCTTGTTATGTTCCTATTTAGTCGGCTAAATTCTTGATCCAGCTTTTCCTTCCAATCAGGGTAGATGTTGCCCTCAGAATCAACCGAAATCTGAGTATGATCTAAAATTCTTGTAGGCTTGGAAAAAAGGCGCCAAAGCCATTCGATTGTTTTTTGAGTGAATGGAATGGAAGTGGAGGGGGGATAAACTTTTAAATTGGGTAGTCGGTTCTCATTTAACTGAATAAACAACTGTTCTGTCTCTTTAACGGCTTCATTCAAATCGAACTGGCCTTCATTTATTTGTGCCAATAGTTGTTTGTTTTTTCTGGGATCATGAGTTTTTTCTAAATGGAACATACTGGCTCACTCCAAATTAAGCGCTATGGTTACTTATCATTGTACCATTTATAAATTGAGTTTGATTTTGGGTTCATAATAGTATAGCTTTCGGCAGAAAAAATCATATCTGTTTTAAGCATTTTGCTGATTAAAAATCAACTCTTCAACAAATAAAGTAAGTTACATATATTGTATAGATTCCATAAGAAAGGATTGAAACATAACATATGATACTTAAGGGTTTGTCGGAAGAACAGCTTAAGAAATGGCAACAAAACGGCTGTCTCTTTATTCCTCGCCAGGAGCTATTTAGTGATGAGATGAAAGAAAAACTAATTAAGTGGGTTGATGAAGTTCAAAACTTACCTGAAACAAAAGGAAAATGGATGAAATATTATGAGAACAGTTTGAAGGATGGAACGAAAATATTAAATAGAATTGAAAATTTTCTTCCATACCATAAGGAGCTTGACGATTTAGTAAATGGTAAACAGATGTTAGAGCTTGTTTCGCAATTGTTTGGTGAACAGGCTGTACTTTATAAGGAGAAAATAAATTTTAAACTTCCAGGTGGAGAAGGTTTCAAACCGCATCAGGATGTATTGGCAGGCTGGGACGAGTTTGGCCATACGTTGCATATTTCTGTTGCTATTTGTATAGATGAGGCCAATGAGAAGAATGGCTGTTTAGAGTGTGCATTAGGTGAACACCAAAAAGGACTTCTTGGCCCAATGTTTAAAGAACTTCCGAAAGAGGTTGTTGATTCATTAGATTGGGTATCTTATCCAATGCAGCCAGGGGATATGATCATTTTTGATTCCTATACACCGCATCGATCAGGAGCTAACCTAACAGATACAACAAGAAGAATGATCTTCTTAACGTTTAACAAACTATCTGAAGGGGATTACCGAGAAGAATATTATAAAAATAAACGAATCAGCTTTCCACCTGATTTTGAAAGAAAACCAGGAGAAAACCACGAATATAAAATCTAGCCAAGTTCATCGCCACCACCACATTAATGCATTACTGCGTCGGGGGACAGTCCCCCGGTGCGGTAATTTGCTAAAGAATGCGACAATAAAAGGTGCCTGATCCTCTGTTAAACAACTGAGGTCAGGCACCTTTTATTTAAAGATTAATCTTCCATTGTTGATAAATCACCTGTTGGAAGGCCAAGCTCCCAAGCTTTAAGAACACGACGCATGATTTTTCCGGAACGTGTCTTCGGAATAGACTCGCGGATTTCAAAAAGGCGTGGTGCAGCATGAGCGGCAAGCTTTGTCTTAACGTGGTTGCGGATCTCCTCAAGTAATTCTTGACTCTCAACATATCCAGGACGCAATGTTAAGAACGCTTTAATGATTTCACCACGAACAGGGTCTGGTACACCAATAACACCAGCTTCTGCAACGGCAGGGTGCTCAACAAGCTTGCTTTCGACTTCAAACGGCCCAACGCGCTCACCAGATGTGTTGATAACATCATCGACGCGGCCTTCGAACCAAAAGTAGCCATCTTTATCCATATAAGCAGAGTCCCCAGAGATAAACCAACCATTTAAGAAGTATTGCTGATAACGCTCCGGGTTGTTCCAGACAGTCCGTACCATTGCTGGCCATGTTGGTTTAATTGCAAGATTCCCCATGTGGTTTGGAGGAAGCTCATTTCCATGATCATCAATAATACTTAATTTAATCCCTGGTAGTGGTTTACCCATTGATCCAGGACGGATTGGATTACAACGGAAATTCGCACAAATCGAAGATCCGGTTTCTGTCATCCACCAGTTGTCATGGATACGTAAATTTAGTGTTTCAAGACCCCAACGGATAACCTCAGGATTTAATGGTTCTCCTGCAGATAAAACGTGGCGAAGCTTTGAAATATCGTATTTTTTCGGAAGCTCAGCACCGCTGCTCATCAATAAGCGGAATGCAGTAGGGGCACTAAACCAAACTGTTACGCCATACTTTTCTAAAGTAGCAAACCACTCATCTGCATCAAAACGGCCGCCGCGAAGTACGTTCGTTACTCCGTTCAACCAAGGGGACCACATTCCAGCAGATGTCCCGGTAACCCAGCCTGGGTCTGCAGTACACCAATATACATCGTCTTCTTTTAAATCATATGTCCATTTACCTGCTAAATATTGATGAACCATCGCGTCATGTACTTGAAGAACACCTTTAGGCTTTCCAGTAGAACCTGACGTATAGATCAACAACATGCCATCTTCACGGTCTACCCATTCGATCACATATTCATCTGAGCTCTTCATTAAATCTTGGTATAAAAGCTGATTTTCAGCTGTTGCTTCGTCAGCCCCAACTAAAATTACATATTGCAATTCTGGTAAATCTTGAACCGGAATTCGTTTAAGAAGTTCAGGTGTTGTAACAACGGCCTTTGCACCACTGTCTAGTAATCTATCTTTAACAGCTTCTTCCATAAATGCTTCAAACATCGGACCAGCAATGGCTCCGATTCTGATAATTCCTAACATAGCTACATATAGTTCGGGGCTGCGCGGCATGAAAATAAACACACGGTCGCCTTTTTCGATACCTTTTGAACGTAGGCCGTTAGCAAATCGACAAGATAAATTTCTTAAATCAGAAAAAGTGTATTCTTCATTACGATTGTTGTCACTATAAATAAAAGCCGTCTTATCGCCACGTCCTTCATCTGTATGACGATCAATTGCTTCATAGATCATGTTAACGCTTCCAGTTTTAGACCAGGTAAAGTGTTGTTCAACTTTTTTCCAGTCCATTTCTTTAACTGTTTCTTCATAGTTTTGAAGATTTGCATTCGGATCAATGGTTTCGATTCCAACAACGTTTAAAGCATTATTCATTAAATGTCCCCCTATATTCATTTAAATATTGTTATAAAACAGATTATAAATGAAAATGATATACTATAACAATATTTATTTTTAAAAAATTCAAAAAAATTTAATTTTTTTAAATAAATATGCCGTTTTAGAAGGATTTCTATCGAAAATGATAAAATAAAGAAAAACAAAAGAGGACCAATATGAATATATTCGAGGCAACTGATGCTAGTTAAGAAGATAGATGGAAAAACGATTCTTAATGATGTGTCTCTTCACTTTGGAAGAGGATAATGAAAAGCATATTCTATATTCTCATCTAGGAAGCAAGTGACTGACCAACTGAATTAGGCGATCACCTATTTTACAATAAGGAATATCTTATGATTGAAGCCATAAATATGGAGGAATCTTCATGGGATACTTTGTTACTGTAGAGCCAGGTGTCGATATATTTGTCGAAGATATTAACCCAGGGGGCAGCAAGACGATCGTATTTATTCATGGTTGGCCGTTAAGCCATAAACAGTTTGAATATCAGTTTAATGTTCTACCGGCAAGGGGGTACCGCTGTATTGGTATAGATTGGAGGGGCTTTGGTAATTCCGATAAACCAATTAGCGGCTACAACTATAACAGGCTGGCAGATGATATCCGTTCTGTGGTGGATTCACTTCAATTAGATAATTTTGCACTGGTGGGACACTCTACGGGTGGGGCGATCGCCATTCGATATATGTCTCGATACAATGGTTATGGAGTATCTAAGCTTGTCCTTATTGACGCTGCAGCTCCTGTTGGTTATACAACAGAAACTGCTAATACACTGCTTAAGGAAACGTTAAATGACCGGCCTAAAATGATGCAGGGAGTATCCGATACTTTTTTCTTTCAGTATATAACTGGTCCTTTCTCTAAATGGTTTGTTCAAATGGGATTACAGGCTGCAAGCTGGTCAACCGCGGCAATTATTGTTTTATTAAGGGATGAGACATTGCATGCGGACCTTCAACAAATCGTTGCCCCCACTTTAATTATTCACGGGATTCATGACAAAGTTATTCCATTTTCACAGGCTGAAGAAATAAACCAAAAAATAAAAAATTCTCAACTTGTTCCGTTTCAATATAGCGGTCACGGCCCTTTCTGGGAAGAACGTGACAAGTTTAACCAGCTATTAATACAATTTATTTAATTCTTTACACTCTTTTTTTTCTGAAAATAACAATGGCTACTGTTTGCAGTCTAATAAGTAGTATTGTATTTTAACTATAGAGATTATTGCATCATTGGCAACGTCCGCACATCATTTGTATTCTACAGTGATGGGTTGGACGTTTTATTATTTTTGGAAAAAGAGTGGAGGTATTTGCGGTGAAAAGTTTCATCGTTTTATCCGTATTTGTCGTTCTTAGTGCTTTTCTATTTTATCAATCACAAGGGCTAAAAAGGACTTACATAAGGGAGGCCACTAATAGAGTTAAGCAAACAATGGAGTTAGAGACTGAATTTATTCATGAAAAGGATGTCCAAAATCTCCCTTTAATTGTTAAAAAATATCTTAAGTATACTGGGACAATCGGAGCGGAGAAGGTAAATAACGTGCGGATTTCAGCTGAAGGCCAATTTAATATGGGAAATGGCTGGTCCAAAATGACAGTAGAACAGTTTAATTTCTTTGGCAAAAAACCTGCTAGACTATCATTTATGAAACTAAAAGTGGGAGTTTTACCCGTATTTGGTTTAGATAGTTATTTAAGCGGAAAAGGGAAAATGTTAGGGGAAATCGGGGGGGTGTATACAATCATTGAAGGTACTGGACCCGAAATGGATCAAAGTGAGCTTGCAGTGTTTCTAAGTGAAATGTGTACTACACCAGCTGCACTGGTAGATAAAAGGATTACTTGGGAGGAGATCGATCCCTTAACAATAAGAGCAACATTTAATGATAAAGAACTAATAGTATCTGGGATTTTGTACTTCAACCAAAAAGGGGAATTGACTCAATTTACCTCAGAAGACAAATTGTATCAAGAAAAAGATAATTCCTATAGTAAGGTCCCCTGGTCTGTCCTGATAAGCGATTACAAAGAAATCAATGGGCAAAAAATAGGAACATATACAAAGGTTGTTTGGCATTTTTCAAAAGGAGATTTTGTTTACGGAAAACTCCACCTTAAGGAATTAGAAATTAACACCAAAGAATTTCATTAATCAAAATTCGATGTATTGGAGAAGTTTTGTAGCAAAAAAAACTGATGTAAAAGTAAATATTTTTTGCGGGGTGGCTGTATTTGATGAATATAGGTACACAGACAATCGAAACGGATAGGCTTCTCCTAAGAAGGTTCACACTAGAAGACGCTAGTGATATGTTTAAAAATTGGATTAATGACAAAGAGGTTCAATCAAATTATGGTGAACCAGTATATGAAAGTATTGAATCAGTTGTTGAATTCCTTAATAGTTGGATAGCATCGTATTCTAGTAACGAATTTTATAGATGGGCCATTATTTTGAAAGAGAAAAATGAAAATATAGGACAAATAGCATTTTGTGAAATGAACGTAATTCATCGTTTTGCAGATGTAGAGTATTGTATCAGCAGATTTTATCAAGGAGAGGGATATGCATCAGAAGCACTATCCGCTTTAATTAGTTTTACATTTGAAAAAACAGGACTAAACAGGTTACAGGCTTTTCATAGGGGAAGAAATATTGCATCAGGGAAAGTCCTGCAAAAATCAATGATGAAATATGAAGGAGTATTAAGACAATCGTTCTTTGACAAAGAAATAAATGAATTCGATGATAAAATCTACTACGGAATAATAAAAGAAGATTATGTGAAAAATGTTTAGTCGATTATCCCTTTATTATCAGGTAGAACGAAGTGGGTGTAAGTAATACGTTTTTAGAAATAGTTTTATTTAGAAAGAGCTGAATAGCTCTTTTTTTATTATTAAAGTCAGTTAAATTGCGTCTCAGTTTTTATTAAAGGCACTCCGATTTATTTATACTATCGCAGTTAATACTATCAGTGATATTTAATGAATTATATGTGGTCAAATGTCGAGAAAAAGTGTACAATCATTTTTAGATTTGTACCTATAAATTTAATATATAACTATAAATTTTGTTGATTGGTATAAAAATTGGAGGACAGATTAATGAAGTTTCCACATGATTTTTTATTTGGCGCAGCTTCTGCTTCTTATCAAATTGAAGGAGCATGGAATGAAGATGGTAAAGGGGTTACGAACTGGGATGTTTTTTCAAAAATACCTGGAAAAACGTTTGAGGGCACAAATGGAGATGTAGCCATCGACCATTATCACCGTTACAAAGAAGATATTAAATTAATGGCAGAAATGGGACTTGAATCATACCGTTTTTCCATTTCATGGGCTCGGATCTTGCCTAGCGTAGACGGAAAAGTGAATGAAAAAGGCTTAGAATTTTATAATAATGTGATAAATGAATGTTTAAAATACGGGATTGTTCCATTTGTTACGTTGTATCATTGGGATTTGCCTATTACTCTTGAAGAAGATGGCGGATGGACAAATAAGCGAACAGCCGAAGCCTTCGTTAAATATGCAGAAACCTGCTTCCGGGCATTCGGAGACCGTGTCAAACACTGGATTACCTTTAATGAAACGGTTATGTTTTGTGGCTTAGGTTATTTAAAGGGTGCGCATCCACCTGGTATCCAAAACGATCCGAATAAATACTTTCAAGCAACACATTACGTTTTTTATGCCCATGCAAAATCTGTGGAAGTTTATAAAGAACTGAATCAATATGGAGAGATTGGGATAACGCATGTTTTCTTACCAGCATACAGTGTAGATGATAAACAAGAGAATATAATAGCTGCTCGACATGCCAATGAATATGAAACGTTTTGGTATTATGACCCCATTTTAAAAGGGGAATATCCATCTTATGTGGTTGAGCAATTACAAGAAAAAGGCTGGACACCAAGCTGGACAGAAGAAGAATTGGATACGTTAAAAAGAAATGCCAACAAAAATGATTTTATTGGGCTAAATTATTATCAGCCGATTCGAGTTGAAAAAAATCAAGAAGTGGTTTCATCCTTGAAACATTCGAGAGAAACTTCCACCTTGGCCCCCGGCAATCCTTCATTTGATGCCTTTTATCGGACAGTCAAAATGGAAGATAAAACGTATACCAAATGGGGCTGGGAGATATCCCCTCAAGGATTTTTAGACGGGCTTCATATGTTAAAAGTGCGTTATGGTGATATCAAAATGTACGTAACGGAAAATGGACTTGGTGATGAGGATCCCATTATTGAGGGTGAAATTGTCGATGTTCCTCGTATTAAATATATTGAACAACATTTAAAGGTGGTTAAGCGCGCCATTCAAGAAGGGATCCATTTAAAAGGGTATTATGCTTGGTCTGTCATAGATCTATTAAGCTGGTTAAACGGTTATAAAAAGCAGTACGGTTTTATATATGTGGATCATCATGACAATTTAAATCGAAAGAAAAAGCTGTCGTTTCATTGGTACAAGCACATTATTGAAACGCGGGGAGAAGAGCTGTAGGGAAAACAAAACCTCTTGATTTTCATCAAGAGGTTTTGTGTATAATAGAATCAGCAAATGATTTAGGACGGGAAACAGGGAGATTATATGGCTGTAAAATATAAAGAAATTGCTGACAGTTTAGAAAGAGACATTCAAGAAGGGAAATTTAATCAATCGAAAAAGCTGCCGACAGAAGATGAGCTTATCAAAGCTTTTGATGTAAGCCGAAATACGATCAGAAAAGCCATTCATCAGCTTGTCAATCGTGGGCTTGTCTATCAGGTGCAAGGCAGCGGAATGTTTCTTAGGGAAGAATCTGTTACAGATTATATAAATTTAGGAAGTCTTAGAGGACTAACAAAAGATTTGATATCAAAATCAATTGAGACAAAAATCCTGGAATTACAAGTGCTAGAAGCGGATGAAGAAAAAGCTAAGCAATTGCGATGTGATGTGGGAACCAAACTTTATTTTATTAAGCGGCTAAGAATGGTAGATGATGAACCCTTCTCCATTGAGATAAGTTACTTTAAAAAAGATATTGTGCCATATTTAAATGAAGATATTGCATCGAGTTCTATTTATAGTTACCTAATTGACGACTTAAAACTAAACATTGCTTTTGCTGACAAAGTCATTAACTGCGAAAAAATTGATGAAGCAAGTGCGAGACTGCTTCAAGTTAATCCGCAAGATCCAGCATTGATAATTGAAAATACAGTTTGTTTAGCAAACGGAACCATTTTTGAATTATCTAAATCAATCTTCCATTATCAAAAAGCAAAAATCTTAAATCGAATCAATTTTAAATAAAAAAGATGTTCGCTGCCATATGGGCAGTTTTCTTTTTGAGTTAAACTGTGAACCGAGTATCAAACACTGAAAATATAGTGTTTGATATTCTTTTTTTTTGGAAAGGATTAATATCCAAAAAGGGATTTATGAAAAATTTACTCTAAATGATGAGTTCTTTTTATATTTTTTGTTCAAGCTAAGAAGAAAATCTTAAGGAGGTTTTTTTATGCCAGTGAAACCTGCAATTACTTCATCCGAACTTGGTACGTTATGGCTTACATATCAAGAAAAAACAATGATTTTACGCATGTTGGAATATTTTATCGAAAAAGCGGATGACGAAAAAGCGAAGGGTATTATGACTGATTTATATGGAGAAATTGACCTTTATGTTGGCAAAGTAACAGCGATTTTACAAAATGAGGGTGCTGTTATACCTGTAGGGTTCACTTCTCAAGATGTTAACAAAGAGGTGCCAAAGTTATATGATAACGGTTTTGACATCATGTTTATTCGCTTACTAAAACAAATAAGCATGGGATTGCATGCACTAAATATAACGATGGCATATCGTGAAGATATTATAGTATTGTTTAAAGAACTTACTGCCATGACTCAAAAATATTACAATCTTTGCACCCAATATTTGCTTGAAAAAGGAATGCTTGCTCGAGCTCCTTATGTTTCAATGCCAAATTCAATTGAGTTTGTTAAAGATACCAGTTATTTAAGCGGACTCGCCATGAATCCATTTACTGAAAAACGGACCTTAAATACCGTTGAAGTTGCGCATCTCCATCATTCCATTGAATCAAATGTCATAGGGATGCAGATGATTCTCGGCTTTGCTCAATGTGCAAATGAAACAGAAGTAAAAAACTTCTTTCATCAAGGAGCAGAACTTGCAAAAAGTATTGTAAAGGAATTAAGCGAAACCTTATTAGAAAGTGGTATACAGTCCCCTGAACCATCGGGTGGCAATGTAACCCCTTCAACAGTGGCTCCCTTTTCCGATAAGTTAATGATGTATTGTACAAGTATGTTTTGTAGTTTTTCTATGGGAAGCAATTCATTAGGAACTGCTTTTAGTTTACGAAATGATTTACCAACAAAAATGACTATTTTCATGAAAGATGTTTTTGAATATGCCCATCATGGCGGAAAAATTATGATTAAAAATGGTTGGATGGAAGAACCACCTCAGATGGGGAAAGACGGGAAATAATTGAAGAAATACAAAAAGGCACTTGTGATCTGGATTTTTTCACAAGTGTTTTTTATTGACCAAATAAATCAAAACGTGGCCGGTATCGCTTATATTTTAAATACATGTGAATTTTTGTGGCTAGGGGATATTTGTTTATTTTGGAGATAATTGGAGAATAGTAAAGGTATTATTGAAAGACTATAGGTGTTTTATATGGAGCGTATATCATTAGTCCAACTATTTGTATTTACAACATTTTTTCAAATAGGAACTACAATCATTTTTGGTTTTGGTAGCGCAGCAGGTAGAGATGCTTGGATTGTTACAATAATTTCAACAAGTTTAGGCTTGGCTATAATTGGCCTATATCTCGCTTTAATGTATTTTAATCCAGGTTTAACCTTAGTTGAATGGTTCCAGTCACAGCTTGGAAAATGGCTTGGAACCCCAATTGCTTGGCTATATCCCATGTTATCTTTGTACGAAATGGGGAGAGGATTAAATGATGTAAAATTTTTAATTACCTCCCTCATTATGGTGGAAACACCTAAGATGGCTATAATTATTACATTTGTTCTAATCTTAACTTATAGCCAGATATGCGGTTTAGAGGTTTTAGCAAGAGTTGGCGAAATCATCTTACCCATATTTTTACTAATGTTTATCATAATTATCTTTTTAGTTATTGGAAGTGGTCTTTTAAAAGTGGCGCAGCTTCAACCCGTTTTAGAAAACGGATGGGCTCCGATCTGGAAAGTTACCTTCCCACTTTGTGCGAGTCAAGGATTTGCGCAAACTTTAGAAATGGCCATGATTTGGCCGCTAGTGAATGCAACGAAAAAAAATATTGTTAAAACCACAATTATGGCAACCCTTGTTTCAGGAACTGTTGTTTTAATAACTCAATTGATGCTTATAACAGGATTAAGTGGCTTTTTATATACTTCCGGCAACTACCCAACGTATACCTTAATTTCAAAAATAAGCATAGCAGAGTTCATTCAACATCTTGATGTATTTGGTATTTTATTTTTTCTTATTTCGGCTTTTTTTAAAGTATCACTTCATATGTTCTTTTCAATTCGAGCCATTCAGTTGCTGACAAAGACAGAAAATAATCGAAAGATCATCATTATTGTTACCCTTTTAGCTATAATGTTAGGTCACAGTGTATCTTTAAATTTTCAACAACATATACAAGTCGCCTTTGATATATTCCCTTACAATTTATGGCTTCCTCTTTTATGGGTACTTCCTATTTTATTGTTTTTCGTCACATTAATTAAAAAAGTTGTGCTGAAAGCAAAAAATACATAGGAAATGTTAAGGAGTTTTTTCCATGATTAAAGTTTGGTTATTTCCGTGGGTATCGGATTACATGATTAAAAAGCCCGTAGCAATGCCTGTTTTTATGATCATATTGTCTGTAGTTTTATCAATTTTTACTTGGATAAGGCAACGAGAGAATAAAAATAAGGGATAGCCGGAATTATTCCATACAGGAATTGAACTGAAAAGGCGGTCCAAAGTTGCATTATGCTACTTTTAGGACAGCCTTTTTCATTAGTTTTTACTGTTCTTATTTGCGTGAGAACCATCACAGTTTCCATTAGGGTTTTTTGTGTTTCCACAACCACAGGCTTTTGCCATTCTTTTCGCCTCCTTTACCTTTAGTTTGTGAATCTCGAAATCATTATAAATGATTCCGAAACAATATAAAAGTTTTTTGTGAGAAAATTTTCCAAAACGCACCTCTATACTTCATTAGAAACCTATAAAAACAGTTTGTTTGTAAGTTTTTTCGACAAACATATTCACATCTGTATAAACTTTGTATTATAATAAGCTTAAAAAATAATAGTTTCTATCTTCGGGGCAGGGTGTAATTCCCGACCGACGGTGTTGAGAAGTAATTCTCTAAGCCCGTGAGCCTTTTTAAGGCAGGATTTGGTGTGATTCCAAAGCCGACAGTATAGTCTGGATGGGAGAAGATGGAGGTTTAGCAGCGTTTAAATTTAAACAAATTAAACGTTTATTGAGCATTCCTTCTATTTAAAAACTCCCTCAGGTTATTAAACTTGAGGGTTTTTTATTGGATTGGTAGCTTGCTAACACTTCCCTTCTAAGAATGATGGATTCTAAAGAAGGAGAGAGTAAGATGAAAAAGATCAAGGTTAGACAATTAGTTTCAATTGCAATGTTAAGCAGCATTGCGTACATTTTAATGTTTCTAAATTTTCCGGTGCCGCCATTTCCAGCTTTTTTGAAAATTGACTTTAGTGATATTCCAGCACTAATTGGTGCATTAATCTTTGGTCCATCAGCTGGTGTATTAATTGAATTAATGAAAAATATTCTCGACTATTTTATAAAAGGCAGCGAAACGGGCGTACCTGTTGGGCATATTGCAAACTTCCTCGCAGGTCTGCTTTATATCCTGCCAACTTATTATTTTTATAAAAAAATGAAAACAAAAACTGGCATGACGATCGCATTAGTTCTAGGAACAATTTTGATGTCAGTATGCATGAGTGTTCTTAATTATTTTGTTATTCTACCAGCCTACACATATTTCTTAAACATGCCAGCCATGAGCGGCCCAGAAATTCGTCAATATATTGTAGCAAGCATTCTTCCGTTTAATTTTATAAAAGGAATTGCGATGTCTGTGGTGTTTATGCTTCTTTTTGCAAAAATGGGCGGGTGGCTTAACAAGCAAGCTTCTATTAGTTAAACAGGTAAAGTGATAGTCTTAATTCATAAATGCTTTATAAAAGAAATCGAGTGTAAAATCGTAATGATTTTTACACTCGATTTTTTTTATTACTGATTTGTAATAAAGGACAATCATACAAACAAATCTACCATCCCGTAATAAGATAAATATTAAAAAGGAGATAACAATGGCGATAATTCCGAATTTTCCACAACGATTTCTTAGAGAGCACGAAATTTGGCATGGGAATATGGGGATGGATGTACGTTCTGGTGATGGAGTAGAATTCCTTGAATTTCATCGTGATTTTTTAAGAAGGGCTTTAGAGTGGTACAATACCCAAGGGCTGAATCCAAGAATGGTAGAGCCATGGTCGTCAATTCCTCTTGAAATTAAAAGTCATCCACGGTGGAGCAGGAGACTACAACAAGCAGAAAATCGAATTACTAGAGATTTGGAATCATTTAGTTCGTCTGATGAGTTGGGATGGTTTTTACAAACTTCATCCCTTCATAATGCTATACACGTGATCGGATCAGAAGTATTTAATGATGATGATTTTGGCAGCGTTTCGTTGGCGCCAAGAAGCACCCTTTTTTATAACTGGCACGGACTGATTGATAATTGGTGGAGCCAGCTTTAATTTTTTTCGGCCGAATTATAAAACCCTCGGTATCCTTAAACCAGCCCTCTTTTGATGAATGGATTACTATTTCCTTTGTACTGAAACTAATTTGTTTATCTTAAAAAGAGACAATAAGCGAATTTTAAAGTAAAATTAATGTATCAAAATACTATTAACACATTAATAATAATGGAAATTCCGGGAGGTAAAAATTGTTAACGAATCATTTAGATTTTAGACTTGAACCAAAATTGAAGGAACTGTATGAAGAACACAAGAAAAGGGCGGAAAAGATTGATTGGGGCTACCATGATTTCTTGCCTTGGGACAAAGCTCAGGATTTTCGAAGAGTACCGTGGGATCCAAGCCAGGTAACCCTTCCACCGGGTGTAGTGACTGCTGTGGAGACTGCTCTTTTGACAGAGGTAAATTTGCCGTGGTTTACATCACACCTTGACCAAACATTCAAAGGATCCCTTTCAGTCATTAAGGATTTTGTCCATACATGGACAGCAGAAGAGGATCAGCATTCTAATCTCTTAGAAACTTATCTGTTAATTACAAGAAACACCGATCCAAAACGCCTGCATCAATTGCATAAACAAACGGTAGAAGGCGGCTGGCAGCCGAATTTCCATACACCGTTTGAAACGATGGTGTATACATCCCTTCAGGAGTTGGCGACGATGGTGTTTTATAATAATGTCGCCAAAGTTGCGGGGGAGCATGATAGAGAATTGGCAAGTCTCCTTAGAAGGTTGGCGAAAGACGAGACTCTCCATTACGCTTTTTATCGCGATGTAATTAAATTCCATTTACAGCTTGAGCCTAATTATTGCTATTACCTTGGTTATGTCATCATGAATTTCCAAATGCCAGGCACTGTTATGCCCGACTTCGAAGATCGAATGTCAATTATCGCAAAAGAAGCTAATTATGGACCTTTGGAATATTTCGATCAAGTATTAGACGTAATTGTTGATTACTGGGAACTGGAGAAGTTAAGACCGATTTCACCTGAGGCAGAAAAGGCCCGCTTGGATATTCTCAAATATCATGCAAGACTTAAACGAGTTAGGGACCGTTTTAAAAGATCGTAGTGATTATCTAAGTGTTTATAATTTCTATAAAAATTTAAAAGGTATCCGAATGGATACCTTTTGTTTATAAGCAATTTTTTTAATCCGACCTAGTTAATTATATCTCGATTTTATTAACCGGTAGTATAGACCCGTTATTGTTTGAATCACTAAAAAGACTGGAAAAGAGTAAGAAAGTTTATAACCGTTCTGAAAGTGCAGGATGTCCAGCTTAGTAAAAGCCCACTGCGCTCCAATACCGATAAAGGCCCATGCGATTACATAAATAATCAGTGTCTTTTTAGTAATCGTTAATTTTTCATACAAATAAATAAACATAAACCCAAACGGAGCAAATAAGAAATGATAGGCTAGATCAAATAATTCATAGCGATTTGAATCATTTAACCTATAAAAATCCATTAAACCACCGCCAATTGTAAAATCAAATAGAATCCCAATTGTAAATCCCCATACTAGAGCTACAACTGTGATATCAGCGGGAAGTTTTTTACGTAAAAGAAAAATTGGGATATAAGCAAAGCCATTCATCACCATTATGGCTATTTCGTTTTTATCAAAGCTGTCCCATAAGATCATGTGAATTTGACCTCTCTAATCACAAATTTGCGGAATAATTTATAGGAGTAGTAGGCTATTAAGTGAAGCGCGATAAAGTATAAAATTTCATATGCAAAGTTCCATCTGGTGAAGTGAGTAATGTTGTAATAAAGGGATAGAGTTGACATTAGAGCCAATAGGGAAATCGAGCCAAGTATGGTCACTAAGGACTTAACTCTCGATTTTGAATGAAGCAGGAAATTTAATTGTGTCACTAAAATCAAAGGAATAGTAATACTTCTATGTAATAAGAAAGCTGTGTAATTAATTGGTTCGTTGGTTATTTTAATGAATTTAAATTCCTCAAATATAATCCATGACCAATTCACGTTAATAATGAGGATAATTAATATGATAAAGGTATTTTCTAATAGAGATATTTTTTTTTGGATAACTGCAAAGATAACTGAGACGAGCCAAGCAACAAAGAAAAACACGGAGAATCCCAAATTCATCCCTCTTTTCTATGGTAATAAATAATCATGAGCTACTTTTTTCCTTTAAAGCGGGCTTAAATATTGATTCCTGCCATTTGTAGAATCCGTATAAAATGATCGCAAATGTGACGAAAAGAAAAAAACGTTCCCATGGAGTAATATTAACTAGCGTGTAAATACCTAAAATATTATGAAACAAATAATGGAACGGAAAAATTGCAAACAGGAAATCCAGAATGATGTTCGTAATAAGGTATCTCCAAAACCTTCCATATGTAAAATAAAAAATCCATAAAGTGAGGACTGGGAAACCACCAAAAATACCTGAAACATATAAGGGTTTCAGCCAAGGGATAATGTTCTCATTAATTACCCAATGATTTTCGTTTTTTGCGATCACGTTATAAATAATCATTAAATATGAGGCCAATATAGCTGGTGGGGCAAAACGTTTAATGTCCTCTTTGTTTAAAAAGAATAATGTGAACCACGGAGCAATTAAGATCGTCCATAGTATAACCTTGTTAAGCATACAATTCCGTCCTTATTATTAAATTGATGTGGTTAGTTTTTTCTGGAAATAAGATTCATATACATACATGAGCATAAATATAAAAACAAGTGCATAAATCCAAAACTTGTCCGATAAAATTTAAAGTTGTCCGATAAATTTCGGAACATGTCCGATAAAATTTAAAAGTTGTCCCATATATTTCAAAAGTTGTCCGATAAAATTTAAAAGTTGTCCCATATATTTTCTGAAATGTCCCATATCCACATTTAGATGAGCATAACGACCTTCCCGCGAGCAAATATTTTGATGAAAAAGTGGAAAATCCTCAAAAAAAGAGGATTTTAAGGGAAAACTTTATCATTCTGCCTAAAAAATCAGTATTTTTATTAAAAAAGCTCTATAAAATATCCAATTTCATGCTACCGTGTGGTTAATTGCTTTAAATGACGTGTTGATTGGAACACGTCATTTTTGATTTTAAAAACAACAATTTTAAAAAATTAAAACTGCAATGTATCCTGTGGAATTGGTGCATGACCTAGCTCTACTACTTTTTCAGTAATGTCATTTTCATTGTCCCAAGTCACCTTTTCAATCACAGTTTTACGACAGCCGGTATCCATCTTAAGTTTTTTGATCCATTGATATGCCAAGTTAGGTATATCGTCTTCTTTCCAAACTTTAAAATCTCCTCCGCACATTGTCCGATTTCCTTCAATATTCAAATGTACCTTTAAATTAATATGCAAAACAAAACCTCCTCGCTATATAATTATACAAACATGCGTTCGATTTTTATAGAGAAAATTGTCGAGCCCTTCACTGAAGACTGTTGAAAATGTTAAAAGGCATCATCCATCAGGATGGTGCCTCCACGTTACCGACTTAAACCTAAATTTCAATAATAATAGGCAAAATCATCGGCTTTCTTTTTGTATGTTTGAATAAATACTGTCCAACCGACTTTCTAATACTTTGTTTTATGACATTCCATTGCCGTACGTTATCTCCTTGAAGTTCTTTGACGGTTCTTTTTACAAGATCATTAATTTCTTTAAGAAGATCCTCTGATTCTTTAACGTAAACAAACCCGCGCGTAATTGTATCTGGACCCTGAATGATTTTGAGATCACGTTTACTTAATGTTAAAACAATAACGACCATTCCATCTTCAGAAAGCTGTCTACGGTCCCGCAATACAACCTCCCCGACATCACCAACACTTACCCCGTCAACGTAAGTATCGCCGGCAGGGATGCTTCGAGTCTGACGAGCAACAGAGTTATTAACATCGACAACATCCCCATTTTTAATAATAAAAGTATTTTCACGCTCTACTCCAACGGATTCAGCTAACAACATATGATGGTGCAGCATTCGATATTCTCCGTGAATCGGAATAAAATAGGTAGGCTTCATTAAGGTGAGCATTAGTTTTAAATCCTCCTGATAGCCATGTCCAGAAACGTGCATTCCGGTGGAGCTGCCAGACCCATAAATAACTTTAGCACCAAGCTCAAATAAGTTGTTGATGATCCGGGAAACATCCTTTTCATTGCCAGGAATAGGGGAAGCGGCAAAAATTACCGTATCACCGGGATAAACGGAGGCATCCCGATAGTTTCCTGTCGCTAAACGGGCTAGGGCAGCATTGGGCTCACCCTGACTTCCGGTACATAGAATAACAACCTTCTCAGGAGCCAGTTTATCTATCTCATTTGCATCAATTAACATGCCTTCAGGAATCGTAATGTAGCCGCGTTCAATCGCAACCGAAACAACATTGACCATACTTCGGCCGAGCAGGGCTATCTTTCGGTTAGTCTTTATGGCTGCTTCTACAACTTGTTGAACACGATTTATATTGGATGCGAAAGTCGAGATAAAGATTTTCCCTTGTGCATTCATAAAGGCCGTGTCCATATGCTTAGCTACCATTTGCTCGGATGGAGTTAAGCCTGTTCGTTCCGCATTGGTGCTTTCAGATATCAGAACTAAGACACCTTCATCACCGATTTTAGCCATCTTATGAATATCCGAATATTGATTGTTCTCGGGTGTGAAATCGAATTTAAAGTCCCCGGTATGTACCACATTTCCTTCCGGTGTATGAAACACAATGCCGAGGCAATCAGGAATACTATGGCTTACTCTGAAAAAGGATACGTCGATTTCACCAAAATTAAGCAGTGAATTTGAATCAATCTGGACGAGCTTCGTATCCCTTGTGAGTCGATGTTCGTCTAATTTTAATTCAATTAAGCCTAATGTAAAACGTGTTGCGTAAATAGGTACGTTTAATTTTTTTAAAAAGAAAGGAATCCCACCAATATGATCCTCATGTCCATGTGTCACGATTAATGCACGGATTTTCTCTTTATTTTCTTCCAAGTAGGTAATATCGGGAATAATTAAATCTACTCCTAACAGACTCTCATCCGGAAACTTACCTCCACAGTCAATAATCACGATATCATTGGAATATTGGACAACATACATATTCTTACCAATCTCATTTATACCACCTAAGGCCATAATCGATAATGTATTTTCTTGGGTTGCCATATTACATCCTCCCAATTCCAATTAAATATTAATAGTATGTCCAAAGGATTTTATAAAATGAATAACAGAATTGGAAAATTCATGAATCTATACATTGGCTGCAATATATTTGGAGTGCTCAGAATCGGAAAGAGAGGCATTTGTTCTAATATGAAAAATTAAACCTGAAAATAGATTTGTGAAATTTTTCTGAAAATAGGCAAAAGCGGTGTTTTTCATTTGTGGACTGTTGAAAAAGCAAATTTTTGAAGGGGAAATTATTAAAAAAACTAGAAATTAGTTCATTCTTCAGATAAGAAACCTAAAAAATTGTTCTGTTTTTTTGAGGAAATAAATTATTATATCTTAATTGAAAAAGATGTCAATACTTGGTGATTTGGGTAGGGTAGAGTATAGGAATATTCTTCCTTAAAAATTAAAAAATGGTATTTCGATAAAATAAATTATAATTTATAATGTACAGGAGGTGATGAAGCTTACAATAAGTTCAACGATGACATTCGTTAAATCACCTGCAAACTTCTCTGATAAACCTCCTCAATAAATCAAACTACATCGTAAGGTTATTCCCGCAGTAAAACTCATTTTTTAATAAAAAATACATGGAAATACCTCTCCAAGATTGTCATTCTTATTCCAATAAAACCTTACACATCTATATACAAAATCCCTTAGCTAACCAATTCTAACAACAAATCACTGCTGCCGAATTTCAATATACTGTGAAACCACTAATATATAAATACTCTTCAACATAGAACCTCTAAAAATGAACATAATGGAATTTAAGGAGGTGAGTTTGATGTGAAAAAAAGCAAAATAAAAACCCTTTAGCGGCAAAGTCCTGCCAGACACTCGCCAAAGGGTTGGGGAGCTGGAGTATACCAACTCTTAGTGTTAGTATACTCCTAATTTACTCAAAATGGAAAGATGAAAACGAATGGAGAGTGAAAAAGATGGAGATATTAACTAATTATGTAATTAATACAAAAACAAGTGTGATTATTCCCATGTACGAGAAAAATGGGTATTTGTATTCCTGTGTCATTGAAGGAAAACTAATATTTTTAGTAGCGATGTCCCCTAGAAAATTAATTAATCAAAGTTTGTTATATTTTGCAAAGGATCTAAAGGGTGCCAGCTCAGGAGCTAAATCGATTCTCGGAAATATAAGTATGCTGCCAATTTCTATTTGCAGTCAGCTTGGTATCTTTTGGTTTCCAAGCAACTCTCCTTCGAATGAGGATTGTATCTGGATTGCACAGGCACATGTAGTGGATTATAAGCAAACGGATAAACACAAAACGGATGTGTATTTATCTTCTGGACACATTGTAACGATCAATATGAATAAGAAAAGATTTGAAAAGAAATTTGATCGTGCTACAAAGCTGAGGCATGTTCTTACCGAGAGGATCAAGTCACCGGAAAAAATGAATACTGAGTTAGGACAAAGCGGATTCCAAATTAGAAAAGAACCTGGGAAAAATAATTACGAAATTAATGGGTTAGATGAATAATTTATAACGTCGTAACCCGTCCTTTTTGAACAAGTTGCCAACTTCAAATCGCCCATGAATACCAACTTCCTGTCACAAATCAACCTTGTTGGGGCATAAGTTATATGAAAGTTTACGTTTTAGACAGGAGGAAAAGGTATGAATTCTTATTATCGTTATTGGCCAAATTTAAACCAATATCATTATGGGTATGATTCCATTCAACCACATCCATATGCACAGCTACCATATTATGATTTTAATGGAGTTCCATTTGGATATCCAAATGATTTAGACCGCCAGCAACCGGTTAGAGGCCAGGCTACTTGGACAAAGGGAGGAAAGGTAACAAAATGCGGGATCCCGTGGTCACTTAATCGATACTTGACTGCGGCGGTTGGAGCAAATTCTCCTTATAAGTGTGGACAGACGCTTAAAATTAGAAACCTTACCACACCTGGTTCTAGAGAAATTATTGTAACAGTAGTCGACCAGGTTGCGGGATTCCCTGCAAATCGAATAAATTTGCATCGCAGAGCCTTTGAAGCACTTGGCGCAAACCCGAGCTTAGGTGTTATTAATATTGATATTATTCCATCACCAGCTTTAGCGGAAGAAAAATGGGGGAAATACTTAGTCGAGGTTACACAATCGGCCTATCCAGGTTATAACATTATTGATTATAAATCTGTTGGAAAAACCCAGGTCTCCGCAGAGCAAACGAGGGAAACCTTTGAATTTATTTTACAATCACCGCGGGAAAGAATTAGAGTTCGAGGGAATGTTGTTTATAATCCGAGAACCAATCGAGTTATCTCATTTGATATTGTAGAGTTTTGATTTATTTTTATTCTAAAATAATTAATTTATCCGAATTTTATTTATTTTAATAAAAAAATATATACTTTTATTAGATTTTAATGTATCCTAAAAAATATTAAAATAATAAAACACGGTGATAGGTTTTTTAGTAGTCTTTTTATCCTTGATTGCAGAGAGCTAGTGGGCGGTGAAAACTAGTACAGATAACAAGATGAATTTCGTTCCTGGAGTATCTTTTTCGACCTATGAAGAAAAAGGCGGGTTGTCTCGATATCGACAATTAAGCTGGGGAATATGGTGACATATTCTCAATTAGGGTGGTACCGCGATAAAAGTCGTCCCTACGTTAATACAATACGTAGGACGACTTTTTTTTATTTTAATCTTTTGGAGGTAGAAGTTTTGAAAAATATGGAACAATGGTCATCAAAGATTGGTTTTATTTTAGCAGCGGGAGGATCAGCCATTGGGCTTGGAGCGATATGGAAGTTTCCTTATATCGCTGGAGTGAGCGGTGGAGGAGCATTCTTTCTAATTTTTACATTGTTTACATTGTTTTTAGGCCTTCCCTTACTCATTGCTGAATTTGTAATTGGACGCAAAACACAAAAGAATGCGATCGAAGCGTACCAAGAGCTTGCTCCGAAATCGAATTGGCAATTGATTGGGTACTTAGGAATGATCACATGCTTTATATTGCTCTCATTTTATAGTGTTATTGGTGGATGGATTATTGCTTATATTTGGAAAGCGATCACTGGACAGCTTAGCGGACTGACTCAATCAGAGTATGGGGAATTGTTTGGGGCAACCATTTCAAATCCTTATGGCAGCGTATTTGTACAATTTATCTTTATGATCTTCACCATTTTTGTCGTCGCAAAAGGAGTTCAAAAAGGAATTGAAAAAGCTAGTGAGATTATGATGCCGATCTTATTTATCCTTTTTATTGCCTTAATCGTAAGATCGCTAACTTTAGACGGAGCGATGGAGGGTGTCACATTTTTATTTAAACCCGATTTTCAGCAAATTTCAGCTGAAACCATTCTTTTTGCATTAGGACAATCCTTCTTTGCCTTAAGTGTGGGAGTTTCCGTTATGGTTACGTATAGTTCATATTTATCAAAGGAAGAAAGCTTAGTTGGTTCTGCTTTATCGATTGTTGGCTTAAACCTATTTATTATCATTTTGGCTGGACTTGCTATTTTCCCTGCCGTGTTCTCATTTGGCTTGAAGCCGGATGCTGGTCCGGTATTATTATTTAATGTTCTGCCAAATGTGTTTAATCAGATGCCATTTGGAATAATCTTTTTCGTTGCTTTCTTAATTTTATTCTTGTTTGCAGCACTTACGTCTGCCTTTTCCATGCTTGAAATTATTGTATCGGTAATCTCAAAAGGCGATATTCAGAAAAGGGCCAAATGGTCTTGGATAATGGGACTTGCTATTTTTGTTTTCGGTATTCCATCGGCCCTTTCATTTGGCGTTTTAAGTGAAGTCCTCGTTTTTGGTAAGACTATTTTTGATGGAGCCGATTATTTGGTAAGTAATGTGCTGATGCCGGTTGGTGCATTATTAATTTCGATTTTTGTACCGTTAAAAATAAAGAAGTCAGCTTTATATGAAGAATTATCATTGGGCGGGGGAATACCTTTAGGGTTATTCAATATTTGGTTTTATTTAATTCGCTATGTAGCTCCAATTGCCATTCTGGTAGTGTGTTATCATGTCATAAAAGGGTAAATAATAATGAGGACCTGAATCTTGAAGGAGATCAGGTTCTTTTCATTTGGAAAAAGTTCTAGTTCTGGTTCTGGTTTTAAGTTTTAAAGAAGAAAGGGGCACTATTTTTGAAGAAGCAAGGGGTTATTTCACTTGGAGAGGCATTTGTTGATTTAATTTCTCTCGATTTAACAAATACAAAATTTCAGCCTTTTTTAGGGGGAGCCACGGTGAATGTGGCGGTGGGAACGAGAAGATATGGGATTCCTACGCATTATTTATGTAAATTAGGAACGGATGAAACAAGCATTTTTGTCGAGAAGGAACTTAAGAAAGAGCAAGTCAATCTCGATTTTTGTGTTGAGTCTGCGGCCAAAAAGGTCTGTTGTGTATACGTACATATAAATAAACATGGTGATCGATACTTTCATTCCTACATAAACGAAACTCCGGATGAATGGCTGACCGAAACAGAACTATCAAAAGAACCATTTGAATCAGGAAAAATATTTTACTTTGGCTCTGGTACATTGTTTCATCCCACATCGCGAAAAACGACTGTATTTGCTCTACACTATGCTAGGGAATGCGGAACATTAGTGGCATTCGATACGAATATTCGTTTGAAGCGGTGGGAAAGTGAAGAAATATGCAGGGAAACAATTTGTTCGTTTATAAAACAAGCCGATCTCGTCAAAATGGCTGACGACGAATTGTTTTTCCTGACAGAAGAGAAAACAATCGAAGAAGCACTTAACAAAATATCCGACTGGAACATCCCATTTCTGTTTATAACGAAAGGAAAGAAAGGGGCCTATGCGGTTCACGACCGAAAAAAAATAGCGGTACCCGGAATAGAAATAAATGCGGTGGATACAACAGGGGCAGGAGATGCCTTTATGGCAGCTATTTTATACTGCTTCCATGAAAAAGGAATTCCTGCGGATGAATCTCAATTGAAAGAATATCTTGAAATTGCCAATCAAGCTGGGGCGCTGGCAACTACAAAAATTGGCTCATTGTAGCTTGGTTGAAACCATTTTTGAGGGTTTTTTATGAGGATTTGTCCTAGAGGAGGGTGCTCAAGGACATTTTTGCGAGTTTTGGAGAGCGTTTGTCCAAGAGGAGGGTGCTCAAGGACATTTACGTGGGTTTTTCGTTAGAATTTGTCCAAGAGAAGCCTGATCAAGGACATTTACGCGAGTTTTTCAAGAGGATTTGTCCAGAGGAGCCCGTTCAAGGACATTTACGCGTGTTTTTGATGAGGATTTGTCCTAGAGGAGCTCGCTCAAGGACATTTACGAGTGTTTTTTATGAGGATTTGTCCAAGAGAAGCCTGCTCAAGGACATTTACGCGAGTTTTTCGTGAGCATTTGTCCTAGAGGAGAGTGCTCAAGGACATTTACGCGTGTTTTTCAAGAGGATTTGTCCTAGAGAAGCCCGCTCAAGGACATTTACGCGAGTTTCCCAATAGCATTTGTCCTAGAGAAGCTCGTTCAAGGACATTTACGTGGGTTTCTCGTGAGCATTTGTCCTAGAGGAGGGTGCTCAAGGACATTTACGCGTGTTTTTCGTTAGGATTTGTCCTAGAGGAGGGTGCTCAAGGACATTTACGTGGGTTTTCGTTAGAATTTGTCCTAGAGGAGGGTGCTCAAGGACATTTACGCGAGTTTTTCGTTAGGATTTGTCCTAAAGAAGCGCGCTCAAGGACATTTACGTGTGTTTTTCAAGAGGATTTGTCCTAAAGAAGCGCGCTCAAGGACATTTACGCGAGTTTTTCAAGAGGATTTGTCCTAGAAAAGCCTGCTCAAGGACATTTACGTGGGCTTTCGTTAGAATTTGTCCTGGAGGAGGGTGCTCAAGGACATTTACGCGAGTTTTTCAAGAGGATTTGTCCTAGAGAAGCGCGCTCAAGGACATTTACGCGAGTTTTTCAAGAGGGTTTGTCCTAGAAAAGCCTGCTCAAGGACATTTACGTGTGTTTTTCAAGAGGATTTGTCCTAAAGAAGCGTGCTCAAGGACATTTACGCGAGTTTTTCAAGAGGATTTGTCCTAGAGAAGCGCGCTCAAGGACATTTACGCGAATTTTTCAAGAGGATTTGTCCTAGAGAAGCCCGCTTAAGGACATTTACGCGTGTTTCCCAATAGCATTTGTCCAAGAAAAGCCCGCTCAAGGACATTTTCACAACTAAACCAATAGCTTTTGTCCTTCAGATAATTAATTTGATTGTTTAGAAATAACTGAAAGATAGTTCAGCTTCATTAAATGATATGTTACGATAATAATATAAATGAAATAAGTGAAGACGGAGGCTAACCAATGTATAGCTTTAAGAACGACTACAGCGAAGGCGCACATCCACGAATCTTACAGGCTTTAATCGATTCCAATCTTGAGCAAGAGGATGGCTATGGGGAGGATCGATTTTCCCGGGAAGCGGTTGAATTATTAAAAGAAAGAATCGGACGGAAGGATGTGGATATCCACCTTTTAGCAGGCGGGACACAAACGAATTTGACCGCGATTTCAGCTTTCTTAAGACCGCATGAAGCCGCAATTGCAGCTTGTTCTGGTCATATTTCTACTCATGAAACGGGCGCGATTGAAGCAACAGGCCACAAAATTATTGAGGTTCAAGTTGATAATGGCAAGCTAACCACAGCAAATATTAACGCCGTACTAGAAGCTCATACAGACGAGCACATGGTGAAGCCTAAGCTAGTGTACATATCAAACTCAACGGAAATTGGTTCGATTTATACAAAACAAGAACTCGAGCAACTATGTGATTTCTGCCACGAGAATAATCTGATTTTGTTTATGGATGGTGCTAGATTAGGGTCGGCTCTAAGTTCTTCAGAAAATGACCTTACGTTGAACGATTTGGCTTCCTTAGTGGATGCCTTTTATATTGGTGGAACGAAGAATGGAGCCCTAATTGGCGAAGCTTTAGTGATTTGCCGTGATTTTCTTAAGGAAGATTTCCGTTTTCATATGAAGCAAAAAGGAGCTCTCCTTGCAAAAGGAAGACTCCTTGGCATCCAGTTTTCTGAGCTATTTAGGGACAACTTGTTCTTTGATTTGGCTTTGCATGCTAATAAAATGGCGATGATTCTTAGGGATGAACTAAGCAAAGCAAATATAAAGTTTCTAACCCACTCTCCATCGAACCAAATATTTCCTATTCTGCCGAACCCAATAATTAGAGAGCTACAAAGCAATTATTCTTTTCATATTTGGGAAAAGGTGGATGCGGATCACTCCGCTATTCGTTTAGTTACCTCTTGGGCAACGAAGGAAGATCAAGTGCTCAAATTTATTGAGGATTTGAAGGGGTTAATTTAACATTATTGATAAAAAGGCCATACTTCAATTAGAAGTGTGGCCTTTACTGCTGTCTATTATCTAATGAAGTAATTGTCCTAACTGATCCACATGTTTTCGGTTCGTATCAATGACTTCATCGACAATTTGTTTGCTTTCTGGATCTAAATCACCAGCGATCAGTTTTTCTGAATATTGAACCCCATAGTTTTTTAACCCTTTTAAAGCATCGTCAATAATTTTTTGGGGATCATCAGAGAGTGTCATTTTATGCATAAAGCTATGCATTGAACCAGAAACACCTTCATCATCAGCTGGAACTCCACCTAGATTCTGGATTCGTTCCGCTATTTTTTGTGCGTCAAGCTTTGTATTTTTCTGCATAGACTGAAAGGTTTTCTTTAACTCTTCATTATCCACCCTTTGAATATAGTGTTCAAACGAACGAATTCCCATATAGGTTCCTCTTAATAATGTATTTAATTCTTCAATCACAATTTCATTTGTCATAAAAGCACAGCCCCTATGGTTTCTTTATTACTCATTCAAATCGCTCGTCATTCCGAAAAAAATAACCCCATTAAGAGGCTATTTTTTATTAACTTGACGTCCGCTTTTTTTCTGGCTTTGTGACTGTGAGTTTCCAATCTGAAAATCATTGCCTAATTCCACATCATTTTTTTTGTCTTGCTTTTCGATTTGCTCTCGCGTTTGATCCTTATTTTGAACACCTTGATTTGACATTGTTTATCCCATCTCACTTTCAAATATTATCGTTATTAATATGCTCAAACATAAGAAAAAAACGTATTCATTGATCAAAAAGTTATTTCTCTAGAATAGGATTATTTTTGCAACGGAGTAGGTGGTGTATATAAACATCCCCAAAAATAAGAATAATTACCAATTATTGATGAATATTAAGAACAACTTAGCCGAATTTGAAGTAGGGGGGAAACGGAAAATGAAAGCTGTTACGTATCAGGGGATATTTAATGTAAAAGTAAAAGAGGTTCCTGAGCCAATCATAAAAAACGCTGAGGATATCATCGTTAAGGTCACTCATGCTTCCATTTGTGGGTCTGACCTTCATTCTTATCACGGAATGGTTCCGAGCTTGGAGGAAAATTACGTTCTAGGACATGAGGCCATTGGAATCGTTGAGGAAACAGGCAGGGAAGTAAGTCGGCTTAAAAAAGGGGATAAAGTGGTTCTCCCATTCAACATTGCCTGTGGAAAATGCATTTACTGCCAAAATCAACTTGAAAGTCAATGTGCGAATGTAAATAACGAAGGAGAAATAGGGGCTTGCTACGGTTGTTCAAGGTTATTTGGTGATTATTTTGGCAGTCAGGCGGAATATGTTCGTGTTCCTTTTGCCAACTTTTCCCCATATAAAATTCCTGAAAATAATGAGATTCCGGATGAACAGTTAGTTCTTTTGACGGATGCCATACCATCCGCATTTTGGGGAGTTCAAAATGGCGGTGTTAAGAAGGGGGACACCGTCATCGTTTTAGGCTGTGGTCCAATCGGCCTGATCGCACAAAAGCTTGCTTGGATAAACGGAGCAAAGAGGGTCATTGCGGTAGACCGGCTAGATTATCGACTGGAACACTCGAAAATATGGAATAAAACGGAATGCTTTAATTTTGAAAAGAATGAAGAGCTTCCTAGTCTTCTGCTCGAGCTAACCGAAGGTGGGGCGGATGTTGTCATTGATTGTGTTGGGATGAGTGGGAAAATGAAACCTGTAGAGATAGTAGAAACAGCACTCAGACTTCAAGGTGGTGCTCTTGGAGCAATTACATTTGCAAGTCAGGTTATCCGAAAGGGTGGAACGGTTATGTTGGTTGGGATGTACGGAAGCAGATACAATACCTTTCCATTAGGAGATTTCTTTACAAGAAATATAACCTTAAAAATGGGGATTGCACCGGCGATACATTCGGTCCCAACTCTTTATAGATTGCTCCAAACGAAACAACTGGATGTTTCCGATATCATTTCACATAGACTTCCATTAGAAGAGGCCGAACATGCTTATAGTATTTTTCATAAAAGAGAGGAAAATTGCCTAAAAATAATTCTTCAGCCATGAAGGAATAATGGGGTTTGATTCAGTGAAAATTTTTAAGCCTTTAAGTAGACAACGAATTGCACAACCCTTGATAAGTCGTCTCAAGGATATTTTCTTAGAGCAGATGAGAAGTTTTGTCCTTGATAAGGCGTTTCAAGGACATTTTCTTAGAGCAGATGAGAAGTTTTGTCCTTGATAAGGCGTTTCAAGGACATTTTCTTAGAGCAGATGAGAAGTTTTGTCCTTGATAAGGCGTTTCAAGGACATTTTCTTAGAGCAGATGAGAAGTTTTGTCCTTGATAAGGCGTTTCAAGGACATTTTCTTAGAGCAGATGAGAAGTTTTGTCCTTGATAAGGCGTTTCAAGGACATTTTCTTAGAGCAGATGAGAAGTTTTGTCCTTGATAAGGCGTTTCAAGGACATTTTCTTAGAGCAGATGAGAAGTTTTGTCCTTGATAAGGCGTTTCAAGGACATTTTCTTAGAGCAGATGAGAAGTTTTGTCCTTGATAAGGCGTTTCAAGGACATTTTCTTAGAGCAGATGAGAAGTTTTGTCCTTGATAAGGCGTTTCAAGGACATTTTCTTAGAGCAGATGAGAAGTTTTGTCCTTGATAAGGCGTTTCAAGGACATTTTCTTAGAGCAGATGAGAAGTTTTGTCCTTGATAAGGCGTTTCAAGGACATTTTCTTAGAGCAGATGAGAAGTTTTGTCCTTGATAAGGCGTTTCAAGGACATTTTCTTAGAGCAGATGAGAAGTTTTGTCCTTGATAAGGCGTTTCAAGGACATTTTCTTAGAGCAGATGAGAAGTTTTGTCCTTGATAAGGCGTTTCAAGGACATTTTCTTAGAGCAGATGAGAAGTTTTGTCCTTGATAAGGCGTTTCAAGGACATTTTCTTAGAGCAGATGAGAAGTTTTGTCCTTGATAAGGCGTTTCAAGGACATTTTCTTAGAGCAGATGAGAAGTTTTGTCCTTGATAAGGCGTTTCAAGGACATTTTCTTAGAGCAGATGAGAAAAATTGTCCTTGATAAGTCATCTTAAGGACATTTCCCAGGGGCAGATGTGAAATTTTGTCCTTGATAGCCTAGCATGAAGGACATTTTCCTAGTGCTGACGAAAATTTCCCACCAATAACCAGTATTGGTGAAAAAACTCAAATACTGTAGTTGACAGAAAAAAACTCCCAATGTAAAGGAACAATCCCACTACAAGAGGAGTTTTTCTTAAAATTATTTACGATCTCTTAATTTGCGCTGTAATTGATTCAATTGCTTTAATAGTTGCTCGTATTCGTCGAGCTCGATTTTACAAGTTAGGATTTCTTCGCCAACCTTTTGAGTGATCGCTGGTTTTTCATCGATGGCTTTCGTTTGTAAGTGAACAAAAACTTTTCGTTCATCCTCTTTAGATCTTTCTTTACGTAGCCAGCCGTTTCCTTCCATTCTTGTAATCATAGGCGTCAGAGTTCCAGTACCCAAATTCAATCGGCCGCCAAGCTCCTTGACTGTAATTCCATCCTTTTCCCAAAGTGCTAATAGGACTAGGTACTGAGGGTAGGTTAAACCAAATTGTTGAAGTACGTTTGAATACAATTTAGTAAACTCGCTGGATGTTTCATAGATGGCAAAGCAGAGCTGTTTATTTAACGGTAAAAAATCTTCCACAGTTTTCATCCTTTTT
Source organism: Neobacillus terrisolis (assembly GCF_051233475.1). Classification (NCBI taxonomy): domain Bacteria; kingdom Bacillati; phylum Bacillota; class Bacilli; order Caryophanales; family Bacillaceae; genus Neobacillus; species Neobacillus terrisolis. Next base: position 85,347 of record NZ_JBKFGH010000026.1, read on the forward strand.
GAAATCAGTTATTAAAATAATTTTATTAAGTCTTCCTCTATTTTACTTGGAGAAGTGGTAGGTGCATAGCGTTCGACAACATGACCTTCGCTATCAATAAGAAATTTTGTGAAATTCCATTTGATTTTACTTGTAAGAACCCCTTTTTTCTGCTCTTTCAAAAAAGTAAATAAAGGATCTTCGTTCTCACCGTTAACATCAATTTTTGCAAAAATAGGGAAAGTTACACCGTAATTTAATTGACAAAACTCCGTTGTCTCTTCAATATTTTCGAACTCCTGATTATTAAATTGATCACATGGAAAACCAAGAATCTCAAAGCCACGCTCCTTATACTTTTCATACAATTCCTGGAGACCCTTAAACTGAGGTGTGAACCCACATTTACTTGCTGTATTCACAATGATTAGCGGCTTCCCTTTATAATCATTTATTGATTTTTGGTCACCATTTGTCTTTTTTACTGTATATTCATACACTGTTTTCATAAAAAGTTCCTCCTAGAACGTTGGTTTTCTAAAAATAAATCGTACACGATTTAATCTTACGCGATTTATGCGAGAAAAACAAGAGGTAATCTCGGTTAGAGCTTTGATAACTACAAAATAATTTGGCCTAGGTAATATTCTCACCTTTGGATATTCTAAAAATAATTATATTTTTGATAAAAGAAGGGGAATAAACATCAAGAAGCGAAACAGTGGTAGAACGCACTTTTCTTAGAAGAGGGTAAAAGTTTTTCCGAACCAGTATTGATCAGGAGTGAATTGAAATGAAGCTTTTTCTTGATTTAGAGATGTTAAGTTATGACACCAACTCGGTAATTGCTATTGGGTTAACCAGTTTAAATGGAAAGATCAATTACCAAACAACAATTCACCCTGGTTATGAGAGGTTTAAAGTAACGAAGCTCATTAATAATCTAACTGGAATTACGAATGAGCAATTAGATAACTCTCCAATTTTTCCAGAGGTTTTTAATAAATTGGTTGAAAAGTTTAAGACTCAGTTAAATTCAACGGATGGGGTTACGTTTTATACTTGGGGAGAGAATGATTTAATCGTTTGGAATAATGTTTGTAGACGATATAAATTACAGAATCAGTTCCAAATGATTAACTACCAAAAAGTTCTCATGGGTGAGTGTAAATTAAAGAAACAACCTTCGCTTTTAAAAACAATCGAATTAGTTAATAAAACTTACCGACTTGAACACCACAATCCTCTGGATGATGCAAAAATGCTAAAATCCATTTACAAGAAATATAAAAGGTTTCCTAATGAAGTTAGGCTGGTCCTTAGAAGAGCCGAATATGAAAAGGATTTGTATCGACTGCAACAAAGATTTAAAGACGTAGTGGATTATCAGCTTGAGGAATTAATGATGTAACAGAGCTGGACTAAACATAGGAGGGTTGGGATGGATCTTCATAATGTTGAAATAAGAAGGCCAAAAAGAGAAGACTTTGAGGAGTTGAATCATTTTTTTCGGATTGTGATTACGGATACCTTTGCGAAAGAAGGAATATCGGAATTAAATGATGATCTGGAAAAAGAAATTGAAACGAAGCGAAATTATTTAAATAGTGATCTTAATAGTAATGGGGAAAATCGGTATTTTTTAATAGCTTTAGAGAATGATAATATAATTGGTTCGATTGAGTACGGTCCTGCTAATGACATGATTGTTCATTATTCTCATGGAGAGCTTAACGGTTTGGTCGAGGTTGGAACTGTTTTTGTATACCCGAACGTTCAAAGACAAGGATTAGGAAATTTATTGTTAAAAGAAATGTATGAAACATTGCATATGAACGGAATCGAAGAGTTTTGCTTAGATAGTGGATATGCCTGTGCCCAAAAGATTTGGAAGAAGAAATTTGGAGCACCCGACTATTTGGAAAAGAATCATTGGGGCGAAGGATTTGACTATATGATTTGGAGAGTAAGGCTTGAGAGGCTTTTACTAAGAAAATAACCGCCCAAATCAGGGCGGTTTGTTTTTTGTAAAAGTTGGTAAATATGGTAAAGAATCAAAAAGAAGGTTGGGGTGAAATTAAGTATGATTTCAAAAAGACACTCAATATTTAATCTATCTATAATCATGAATCCATGGTTAACGCTGTTATTTATAGGGAAACGCAGTTTTAAACGTTATATTAATTTGTTGTTTCGTCTTGGAGCTCATTTTTCTTTCTGTTCATATGTTTTTTTCCCCATTCTCCCATACTGTCGAGTACGGGGATAAAGCTTTTACCTTCTGGTGTTAGTGAGTATTCCACTTTGGGTGGAACTTCCTTATATACCTCTCTGTGGATCATTTGGTCTGCTTCTAATTCCCTCAGTTGCCTAGTCAGAATTCCTTTTGAAATGCCAGGCAACAACCTTTGAAGTTCATTAAATCTTCTTGTCTGTTTACTTAGATGCCATAATATGCTGATTTTCCATCTACCTGAAGTTAAATTTTGGGTGTATGTGACTGGACAAACTTCTTCCTGTCCTATTGGAGGGGTTTCCCCCTGAAATTTAAAACGAGCCATTGAATGATCCCTCTTTTACTTAATGGTACTATTTTTGTGACTATGTCATAAAAAAGTGCCTACTTTTATTTAAGTGCCTATAGATATACTATAAACCTGTAACTGAACATTCAACAAGTAAAACTTTTTATCAAGGAGATGGTGGGGGAGCAAGACGTTATAAACTAGAGAATATTAAAAAATAGTTATTTTATTGTGTTAATAACTACACACTAATTCATTATAAGTGTACTGGTGATTGTATTCAGTCAATAAATGGTCTTTAAATAAAAACTTAATTGGAGGAAATAATGATGAAAATTTTAGTTACAGGTGCAACTGGAAAATTGGGAACAAAAGTTGTTGAAACATTATTAAAAACTGTTCCAGCGAGTCAATTGGCTGTCAGTGTCCGTAATCCGGAGAAAGCGGAAGGATTTCGGGCTCGTGGGGTTGAGGTTCGTCAAGGCGATTTCGACCAACCGGAAACATTAACTACAGCATTTGCAGGCATCGACCGTCTGTTAATCATATCTGCTGATGGGGATAACGAAACTAGAATACGCCAACACACGAATGCGGTTGCTGCAGCTCAACAAGCGCAAGTAAAGTTTATTGCGTATACTAGCTTAGCCAATGCTAGTGAAACTACTATGTTCCTTGCACCACCACACCAAGCTGCAGAAGAAGCTATTTTAAAAACTGGTATTCCATACTCATTCTTGCGAAACAACTGGTATTTGGAGAACGAAACCAGCAGCATTCAAGGTGTATTGGCAGGAGCTCCATGGGTGACATCTGCAGGAAGCGGGAAGGTCGGTTGGGCGCTGCAACAAGATTATGCTGAAGCGGCAGCAGCTGTACTAACAGGGAACGGACATGAAAATACGGTGTATGAACTTTCAGGCAAGTTAATGACCCAAGAAGAATTAGCAGCAGCAATTGGAACGGTATTGGGTAAGGAAGTACCCGTTCAACAGGTTGATGATGATACTTATATTGAAATTATGAAAGGGGCCGGCGTACCAGAATTCATCCTACCTTTCCTTGTCGAAATCCAGAAAGGTATTCGGAACGGTGCATTGGAAATCGAGAGCAACGATTTTGAAAAGCTGCTTGGACGTCCTGCTACTCCAATCAGCGAGGGTTTAAAGCAAATTATTAGTTCAATTTCCTAATTATAAAATTCAGTGTTGGCGGACATATGTTCCGCTATTTTCACAAAAAGTGTTGTTTTGATAAGCTAAGCGGACAACAGATCCGTTATTTGATAAAAAATTGGCATTATTCAGTGGTTTTTATGTAAATAAGGGATCCTGTGTCCTCTTAGGTCTAGAAAAAAGGGTATTTTATCAAAATAAGGTCCTCTATGTCCGTGTAAATAACCTGTTCTATAGTCTTTACTTATGGTTGATTTTTTTAAGCTTCACAAGGTTGGAGTTAGGTAGCATCTTCTTAGTATTTTGTTAACGGGAGCATTTCTTCAATAAGAAGAAATGCTCTTTTTGATATAGATAAATAGAAAAGAACATCTTAAGCTGCATGGACAATCCTTGTTGATTTAAGCCACTTAGTTTAATAATTATTCACACTATTTTCCTGTATCCAGAGGGGATTATATCTAAAAAATGGTAAAATAGTTAAAAACAGTTATGTCAATTCTTAATATTTAAATATAGAGTATCACGCCTGTAATAACGTTTGGAAAAACTTATTGGAAAAATGATGCGGTGATTACTTGCGCTCAATCGCTTATCATGACGATATTGTTAAAGATAATTTCTTCTGGTTAAAAATACCATTCAAAAAAATGGATTTTGGGGGAGGGGAGAAGGAAATTGAAAAAAAGAAATTTAATACTTGTCTCATTTGGAATATTACTGGTTGTATCAGTCATTAATTTTTATATTAACGGTACGAAGCAGTTATATGGAAATGATGAAGCGTCGATTGTGAAAGTGATTAATTCTATTGAAGGTTATGAAAATAAATCAATTGAAGTTCTTAAAATAATAGATTTTGATAATTTAAGAATTGCAGCGTTTTTATCTAACAATAGTCCAGGCTATATACAATTTGATAAAAATAAGGATGGCAACTATGAATGGGAAAGTTTTGAGGTTAGGGATGACGAAACTTTTAGCTTTTTTATTCCAGACGAAAGAAAGTATTTGTTTGTAACTAATAACGAAAATAAAATTGCGAAAATGCAGGTAAGTATCAACGGACAAAGATTTGAGCAAGAGTTCACCCCTGATAAGTCAACTGTTACTTGGGTAGATCTACCAAAAAACGATAAGCGAGAATACACCTATCGAAATTATAGGTTCTATGATAAAGATGGAAATATAATTAAAGAATATGAATGATTGGATTATCACTTAACTGTACATATGGATCAAATATGATAAGGAAAACAGGGCAATTTTTCGTAATTTTTTTTACCTGTTGTGTAGAGAAACTTCGCTTTTTTTCTATCAAAGTATTTGTCAAAGTTTTCTTTAAGAAAGATAGACTTTTTTAAAAGAAAAACGATAAATGGAACGGAGATTAAATCATGAAAAAATGGGTGTTTGTAATACCTATAATAATTTTGACCATATTAATCTTTTATTTGAGTGGATATAGGTTTACGTCATTATGTGCAGCTAAAAATAATTCCTTCCTTTCGAAAGATGCTGAGTTGGTAGAGAAATATAATACAGGTTCATTATTTATATTTTTATTTAAAAGTGATAAGGATAAGCAATTCCAAACTGTTTTGTCCGAAAAGTCAGGGGTGCTATTTCGAAGTAGTGCAACTACCTATATTCCATATAGCTCAGATAAACTTCAAACAGTCGGTGGTATGAGCTATGCATCTGAAAATGGCGAATTTACTTTTTTGAGTATAGTGTCAAACGATAAAAAAGTAGCATATATAGAGGCCGGTGAAGAACCTGAAATAGAAAGAAAAGAAATAAACAAAGGAGAGCGTATCTCTTTCTTGTATCCATTTAGTGAACAAATAGACTTTCTTAATCCTACAGCATTTGATAAAGACGGAAAAAAACTTTATTATTACGGCTATTCTAAAGATACAAATGTATTTAGAACCGAAGATTTAAGATGGCATAAAATTGAGGAACAATGAAGATTAAAAAATCTTGATTTGGTTTTATTACTCTAATAGATACGTCTCTGCAAATGCAGGGGCGGTTTTTTTTTCACATAAGCGGGGTGATTGTATCAGGATATTTTAAGTAATGTTGTTATTTCAAGGTAACTTTATGGAAATGAATATAGTAAAACTTTCATAAGGTGACATAATGGATAATCACACAAACGATAACACTGCGAGGAGATATAAGGCTCATGTTAGTATTTGGGGAACAACTCAACTTCATCTTCGCAGCCCTTATATTATCGCATGGTGGTCAGCGGCATTCCCCGGATTTGGGCATATGCTCCTATCTAAATACCTTAGAGGATATGCATTATTTATTTGGGAGGTTGTTGTTAACATAAAGGCAAAAATTAACCTCGCGATGATTTATTCCTTTCAAGGAAATATAGATCTTGCTAAAGAAGTATTAGACACTAGGTGGCTTCTCATGTATATACCTGTTTACCTCTTTGGGATATGGGACAGTTATCGGACAACTGTGGATATGAATAAAGTCTATTTGTTAGCAGAACAAGAGGATCACCGTTTTAATTCTTTTGCCTTAGGGGCGATAGAAATAAACTACTTAGATAAACGAAATCCTGTTTTTGCAATAATATGGTCACTTTTTATTCCAGGTTTAGGTCAACTCTATATTCATAGGATTTTGACAGCCGTTTTTGTCATTGTTTGGTTGGTCATTTTCTTTTACTTTTCTCATGCTCAAGAGGCGGTATCACTCTTGTTTTTAGGTAAAGTGAAGCAGTCGATATCAGTATTAAAACCTGAATGGCTTTTACTTATCCCCTCACATTATGGATTTGCCACCTATGATGCGTATGTCAACACAATCGAAAATAATAAACTTTTTGAAAAAGAACTAAGAAACTATTTAAGAGAAAACTATCAGTCAAAAAACTTTATATTCCCAACGGATAAAAGGTGAAGTGATACTGTGCATATATTTTCTACGTTTGAAACAACTAGCTATTTAGAAATGGCCATTTCTGAATTAGAGAAAAAGGGAGTAAAAAGAGAAAGTATATTTGCTGTTCCACTCGATAATCGTTCAGAGGAGCTTAAGATATTTGATACGCTTCACCGTTCAGACGGTACATCTCTTATTGATATAGGAATGGCACTAGCTACTGCCTTTTCAGTCATCGGTGCAAGTATTGGCTTTAAACTTTCCTGGGGGCCTATTTACTGGGGATTGTTAAGTGCTGTGATCGGCTTTTTAGTTGGGTTTGCCATCAGACTATTTATCGAGTTGGTTATTAAAAAGAAAAAAAGATTATTAAAAGGAAAACATTCCGAAGTCATCATGATGATTAAATGCGAGGAATCTCAGGTGGAAACAATCGAGAATATTCTTTGGGATCATTTTGCATTGGGTGTAGGAAAAGTGGAATAATAATTTAATTATTTTTTTCTAAGGAGGCTGCATAGATGGATTTGTCTTTTATTTGGAAGTCATTTTTGTTGATTTTTGCTGGGATTCTACTTTTAAGAACGGCGGGAAGAAAATCTATATCCCAGATGACTCTCGCTCAAACCATTGTGATGATATCGATTGGTACCATTATCGTCCAGCCGATTGTAGAAAAAAGTGTAATGAAGGCAATTGTAGGGGCAGCTATATTTGTGACGTCCATCATAATTGTAGAGTATTTAGAACTTAAATTTAATCTTGTTGAAAAATTCATAACGGGTAAATCTAAAATTGTAATTGAAAATGGTACCTTGCATAGGAAAAACTTAAAAAAGTTACGTTTAACAGCTGATCAATTGGAAATGAGAATGCGTAATCAAGGGATATCGAAGATTGAGGATGTTAAATTTGCTACCATTGAACCGAATGGACTTCTTGGATATGAATTAAATGACGATGCAAAACCATTAACAGTCGGGGAGTTCAAGAAGTTAATTAATATGTATTTTCCATTAGTGCAGAGTGTGGAACAAAATCCAACACAAAACCCTCCTCAAGAAAAGGGCAATATTTTTGAAGAAATTAAAGGCTTAAGATCCCAGGACCATCCGGACTACTTAAATTAAGGAGAAAATAAAACCGCATAGACAGTAATAAAAGAATGCAAAATATAAACACAAGGATGGTGATAAATTTGAAAAACAAGAATGACCAATTTAAAAATAAAAATGTTTTACCAAAAAGAGATGTAGAATTTGCTGGAGAAAATGGACTAGAAAAAATAGCTTTAAGAGCTCAAAAAAAGTCTAAATAAGTAGGGACACAGTCACTCGAAATAATGTCACTTGAAACAAACTGTAGATCGTCTTTTGACGGTCTTTATTTATGAAAAGAAGGGAGGAGCGGTTGGACAAAAAAACAATTACCGTGGCGTGGCAATATAATATGTATGCGGACATGCGTTCCGTTATTTTGATAAAAAGTGTTACTTTAACAGGCTAACCGGACATCAGGTTCGCTATTTGGTACTAAATTGGCATAATACAGTGTTTTTTATATAAATAAGGTCATCCATGTCCGCTTAGAATAGAAAAAGGGGGAAAAAACCAAAAATAAGGTCTCCTATGTCCGCCAAATACATGATTATATTCAGTGAAAAAGTATGGATAAAAATTTGCAGTTTGGCGGTACAAGTCTTTCTTCAAGAGAACTTTCAGAATAAAAGTAAGGGGATTCAGGATAATAAAAATTAAAATATTATCTCGGGGGTTCATATGATTGATAAGAGAAAGGCTTTATCATTTTGTATATTAGTTGTCCCGTGGTTAACTTCTCCGTTATTAGGGAAGAATTCCTTTGTTCGTTTTCTCCCCGTGGCTACTTTTGTAGGCTATATCTTTAGTTTTTTAAGTGAAATTGCCGATGAAAAAAAGTGGTGGAAGGTTAAAAATGCATTATTTCCAAACTTTCGTTTAGATTTTTCTTACCTTTTGGGCCTTTTTTTTATAACAACAATTTGGATTTTTAAGCTAACTTTCAACAACTTTTTTAAATATCTTTTTACAAATATGGCTTTTGATTACTTTTTTGTTTTTCATGTAGTGAAATTCTTTACTAAAGTTGGGGTTTTTGAATTTAAGAAAATGAGACCTAAACATTTTTACGTATTGTCTGTTGTAACAGCTATTATCATCTATTTTTATCAACGGCTCGTGGAAAGAACCATTGTACATGAAAATAATCAGAGTTTAACTAAAATCTAATACATAATGATCTGCCAAATTTTTAGGAGCGATTCTTCACTTAGGAGGATCGCTTTTCCAATTTCAAATAAAAAGAAGGATATTTTTGGATATTTCGTAATTTATTCATGATATTAATTATTTTAACTATTATTATTACTATTTTTAATTATACTAAAAATATAGATTGTTACTTTTTTCGGGAAGAGTGAAGGGAAATTGAAATATACAGGCAGAATAATAACAGCATTAATAAGTATGATGGTTGGGATCCCTTATGTAATTTATAATTATCTAACCCTCCACAGTCTTAATAGGACAATCATAGATTCATCCGTCTTAATTGTAACTACTTGTACAGTTTGGTGGCTCGGTAAGCAATACGATAAAGCAAAGTATTATTCTGAAAAGGACTATTTAACTGGACTTTATAACAGACGATTTATTGAGGAGACACTCCCTAAACTATTATCATTAGCAGATAAAAAAAACGAAAAGCTAAGCATAACGATATTGGATTGTAATAACTTTAAACTAATAAATGATGTATATGGTCATAGAACTGGAGATTTCGTTCTTAAAAGCATATCGACCATACTACAAAATACCCCGAAGAATTCTAAAATAATCGCAAGGTGGGGAGGAGATGAATTTATTATCATTTCCCCTAATACAGATCATTCGGGAACAAAGTTAATGATTGAACATATTGAAAAAGAATTAGAGAAACTTTCTCAACAAACAGAAAAAAACATTTCTGTTTCGGCTGGAACGGCTATTTATCCTGATGATAGTTGTGATATTGAAAACCTAATTAAAATTGCCGATAATAACATGTATCGCTTGAAAAATCGTTAAACAATCAGATAGTAGAAGTAATGCGAATTCGAAAGAAAAGCCTTACCGATGGACACTAATGAATCATCGATAAAGGTTTTTCTTTTTTTAGTTGAAGAAGACTCAAATTATTATCAGTATTATTTTTTCGGGAAATACTAGGGAAAAAGTAAAAATCTAAGGAGGAGAACGATGCCACGAAAGGCTACACCAATTAACGAGGGAATAGATGAGGCAACAGACGAACTGTTCCCTGAAGCAGATAAAAACCATGATGAAACCGCAAACCTAAGTCGAATGTTAGCGGCAGTTCTGACTTATCTGTCAGACGATGAAATCGAGGAAATAGATATCGGCTCCCTTCTTGAAAATACGGAAGGGCTGCAAGAATGGTGGAACCAATATCGAGAAAACAACAAAGAAAAGATTGTTGAAGAAATAAAAAATTCTCTGGAAGGGTTAACCTTGAAGGAGCTGGAAAGGATCCGGGAACAGATAAAAGATAAGCAGGATTGATTTTTACAAGGAATCACCTTCCAGCACATATTCATCCTTCCAAGAATAAATTAGCTAAAAACAAGAGGATGGATAATATGCCTCATTCGTTCCCGTTAAGTATTAAAACAGTGAAAATAGGCAACGAGCCGAAAAGAACGGTCTTTTATCCCCAAGTATATGACATGCAAAATCAAGGATTAGAAGCAGCGATTAACCGTACGATTACTTACCAAACCCAGCAGCTTATCCACCAACAAGTTGGAAATATGCCAACCACAGTGGAAGAAATGCTTGGATTATATGAAATCAAGAACAACCAACGGCAGATCCTAAGCTTATCGCTCTCTAATTATACTTACCACTTTCATGCTGCTCATGGAATGACCTATATTAAATCTTTAACCTTTGACCCACAAAAAGGCGAGCAATGTGAACTTAAAGATTTGTTTAAACCGGAAAGTGATTATATTAAAAGGCTCTCAACTCTAATTAACACTCAGATTAAACAGCGCGATATTCAACTGCTTGGTACCTTCACAGCTATTCGGCCGGACCAGGACTTTTACATTGCTGACAAAGCTCTTGTTATCTACTTCCAACTATATGAAATCACTCCATATTATGTAGGTTTTCCCATGTTTCCAATCTCTGTGTTTGATATCCAGGATATTATTAATGAAAAGGGTCCCTTGGGACGAATGGCTGTGAACAATTAAAGTGGAGGGCAACAGAAAAAGAAGAGAAATTAAGATCTCTTCTCTTTTTTTATAGGAAAAATAATAGAGTATAGTGGTCATATTCATTAAATGGGGGTGATATTTTTAAAATTCGCCTTAATCGTCTCGTTTTTGTTTGTCGCAGTCAAAACATTGAGAGAATGAAGTGTCAGGACATTCTCCAGGTATGGGTTCACGTGGGTCAAAGTTTGGATTATCAAGAACCTCGTATGGCCTCATCATCTCATGGTCCTCGTGCTCAAGAATATGACAGTGCCATGGATAAATTCCTCTAAATGGACCAAATCGAGCAATGATCCGTGTAACCTGTCCAGGATTCGCTCGAACAGTATCTTTCCAGCCCATTTCAGTTAGATCGGGTGGCTGTGGCGACCCAAATATATATTGCCCGTTTGAATTAACAGTAAAGTCAAAGCGATCTAATATTTGAAAGGTGACAAGATGCAGGTGGATAGGATGAGTGTCCTCTGTATTATTGTACAACTCCCAAATCTCAATATCCCCATTAAAAGGTCTTTCCGTAATTGGCAACTGATCCCAATTCATTTCATTTAATAATAGTTTTAAACGACCGAATTCATCTGTTCCTTCATCTAATGTAACTCTACGGATAATCGGATGTTGTGGTTCGACAAGTCTTTCGAAGCAACTCAACTTTTTCGGAATTTCGCTCTTGTCCGGTTTGCTTAATTTTCTCTTAACTCGAAATTGCATAATTTGTTTGAGATCATCGGTTGGTTCATCGCCGGCAGGAAAGGGAGCATTTGCATCATTTGTTAAGATAATTTTTTGACCTTTATACTTTGAAAAATCAATAATGACATCGGCACGTTCAGCCGGAGCCAGAAGGATTTGGGATACTTTGATTGGTTTTTCCAATAGTCCACCGTCCGTGCCAATTTGGACAAACTTTTGGCCGGAACTTAGCTGCATTCGGTAAAAACGAGCATTTGACCCATTAAGGAGCCTGAACCGATATTTTCGTGGTTCAACTTCGAGATAAGGCCAAACTTTTCCATTTACTAAAATGGTGTTACCAAAAAACTCAGGGACAATCGATGGAAAAGGGAAATCTGGATCTGGGGGATCGATCTGTGGTGCTGGAGGTGGCTCATGACCAGGTTGCATAGGGTAGAAAAGCTCCCCATTCGGGTAGAACGAGCGATCTTGAATAACTAACGGAATTTCAAATTGTCCACTCGGAAGGTTCAATTTTTGCTCTTCATCATCTCTGAGTATATAAAAGCCTGCAAGTCCAGCATATACATTTAATCTGGTAATTCCAAGTGTGTGATCGTGATACCAAAGCGTAGCTGCCCTTTGACAGTTTGGATAATAGTACGTTTTATGAACAAATTTTGGTCCTACATTTTTAAAGTCCTTCGTAAACCACGCTTCAGGGTAGCCGTCATTTTCTGGACGAACGAGACCTTCATGTAAGTGTACGACCGTTCTAACAGAGGGGTGTTTAGGTTCTGCCCCATGTATGGTGCGATCGACCGGCAAAAGATGTTCATAGGGCAATTTATTTTCCCATTTCACATAAATGGGTTTATTTCTCCTTACCTCAAAAGTTGGTCCAGGATACATGCCGTTGTAACCCCAAACTTTTGTGGGCGGCAAATCTCGATGTAATTTTTGCTTAACTTGTTTCATATCTACCTTATAAAACGGGAGTCCTTTTTTCCTACCATGAGGTTTTAAGACAGATGGAATCGGTAACGCATCGACAAACTTTTTTAAAAACATTTATCTACCTCCTAAAAAGGGAATGAAACTTTCCTATTTTAGTATATGTGCTCGTCTTTTAAGGGTATAGGTTGTTTCAGGAGGATAAGTATACATTTTCATTGATAGGAAAAGTTTAAATAAAAATTTTATATTTTATAGGGTATTAACAATAATAAGATTAAAGGAAAATGATATATCGTCGTCCGTACAGGAAAAACTACATCGAGAAGAGGGATTGGATGTTATTGCTTGTGGCATTAAGTGCTATTATCGTACCGTTTATTATGCTTGTAGTTTTAAAAATGCCAGCGGCAAAAGGAATGGCTATTAGTTCCATTATCGTTATTTTATTAGCGTTTTCATCGTGGGGGATGGTGGGGAAGGTTATTCTCGCCTCGATATTCCAAGGGGCTCATAAGACCCTTACCATTTTATGGATCCTATTTGGAGCGTTAGTTTTATTAAACACCTTGCGCAACACAGGTGCGATAACAAGGATTAATCAAGGATTTCAATATATTTCTGGGGATATGCGAGTCCAAGCGATTATTGTTGCCTTCTTATTTGGGTCCCTTATTGAAGGGGCAGCAGGCTTCGGAACTCCGGCTATGGTTACGGGCCCACTTATGATTGCATTGGGCTTTACACCTGTCGCAGCAGCTACAATCGCCTTAATCGCAGATAGTACAGCCGTTTCCTTTGGAGCAGTAGGAACACCTGTTGCAGTAGGGTTAAGTAATATTCCTGAAGCCAGTGTTCCATTTTTTCATGAAATCGCCGTACAAATAACCAGTCTCGATTTATTTGCCGGAACGTTCATTCCATTTATTTTAATATTCATTTTAACAAGCTTTTTTGGAAAGGGATCTGGGATAAAGCCTTCCCTCGCAATGCTCCCATGGACATTGTTTATCGGTATTACGTACACAGCTTTGGCGTACCTTTATTCTTCCTTATTTGGACATGAATTTGTCTCAATTTTAACCTCACTTACAGTATTACTGATTGCTGCAGTCACCGCAAAAAAGGGGTGGCTATTACCAAAAACAGAATGGAAAGAAGCAATGCAAGATGACTTCAAGATTGATACACAAAAAACGAATATGGGCCTGATCACTGCTTGGGCACCTTACCTAATTGTCGTTAGCTTGCTCCTTCTAACACGGATTGTTCCATGGTTAAATGAGTTTACAAAAACAGCGATTAATTTATCTTGGAAAAGCATTCTGGGCATAGAAGCAATTAACTCCAATTGGGAATTCTTATATTCTCCAGGTTCAATCTTAACCGTTTCGGCCATTCTCGCTTTTCTTATTCAGCGCAAATCTTCGAACACTTTTACTAGGGCAGCGAAAGAGTCCATTTCTTCAATGAAAACAACATCGATTGCTTTAATTGCAACCCTTGCAATGGTACAAGTCTTCAGTAACTCCGGACTTAACGCAGCCGATCTTATCAGCATGCCTCAATATATTGCACAATCATTTGCAAATAACTTAGGGGCAATTTGGATTTTTGTTGCACCATTTTTAGGTGAACTCGGTGCGTTTATCACTGGAAGCGCAACCGTTTCAACATTGACCTTTGCACCCATCCAATATAACGTTGCCAATCAAATAGGCTTGGATCCCCAAATTGTTTTAGCCCTTCAGCTTGTTGGCGGCGCAGCAGGGAATATGATCTGTGTCCACAATGTGGTTGCAGCCAGTGCCGTGGTTGGATTAGAGGGGAAAGAAGGGGAAATCATTCGTAAGACCTTAATACCTGCTATTGTGTATGGCTTACTTATCGGGACGGCTGGATTTTTTGCGGTAAACTTTTTTTAGCTATTTTGAGGTAGATTGTTAAGGCGCTTTTAAGGGGTTAGGCGGCAGTTTTGTCCCAGAGAGTCTTGCTCAAGGACATTTTAGCGAGTTCCTTGAGAACCTCGCTCAAGGACATTTTCTCGAGTTCAGGCAGCAGTTTTGTCCTAGAGAGGGATGTTCAAGGACATTTTCACCAGTCTAGGAAGAGTTTTTGTCCTAGAGAACCCCGCTCAAGGACATTTTCTCGAGTTCAGGCGAGAGTTTTGTCCCAGAGAGGCTTGTTCAGGGACATTTTAGCGAGTTCAGGCGAGAGTTTTGTCCCAGAGAGGCTTGTTCAGGGACATTTTCTCGAGTTCAGGCGAGAGTTTTGTCCCAGAGAGGCTTGTTCAGGGACATTTTCTCGAGTTCAGGCGAGAGTTTTGTCCCAGAGAGGCTTGTTCAGGGACATTTTCTCGAGTTCAGGCGAGAGTTTTGTCCCAGAGAGGCTTGTTCAGGGACATTTTCTCGAGTTCAGGCGAGAGTTTTGTCCCAGAGAGGCTTGTTCAGGGACATTTTCTCGAGTTCAGGCGAGAGTTTTGTCCCAGAGAGGCTTGTTCAGGGACATTTTCTCGAGTTCAGGCGAGAGTTTTGTCCCAGAGAGGCTTGTTCAGGGACATTTTCTCGAGTTCAGGCGAGAGTTTTGTCCCAGAGAGGCTTGTTCAGGGACATTTTCTCGAGTTCAGGCGAGAGTTTTGTCCCAGAGAGGCTTGTTCAGGGACATTTTCTCGAGTTCAGGCGAGAGTTTTGTCCCAGAGAGGCTTGTTCAGGGACATTTTCTCGAGTTCAGGCGAGAGTTTTGTCCCAGAGAGGCTTGTTCAGGGACATTTTCTCGAGTTCAGGCGAGAGTTTTGTCCCAGAGAGGCTTGTTCAGGGACATTTTCTCGAGTTCAGGCGAGAGTTTTGTCCCAGAGAGGCTTGTTCAGGGACATTTTCTCGAGTTCAGGCGAGAGTTTTGTCCCAGAGAGGCTTGTTCAGGGACATTTTAGCGAGCTCAAGGGAAAGTTTTGTCCTAGAGAACCCCGCTCAGGGACATTTTAGCGAGTTCAAAGGGAAGTTTTGTCCCAGAGAGCCTTGCTTAAGGACAATTTAGCGAGATCAAGGGAAAGTTTTGTCCTAGAGAACCCCGCTCAAGGACAATTTCACAAGTTCAGATGACAGTTTTGTCCCAAAGAGCCCCGCTCAAGGACATTTTCATGAGTTCAGGAAGATCTTTTGTCCTTTATAGCCACCCTCTAGGACATTCTTACAAAACTCAGGATGAAAATGTTAGCTAATATATCTCCAAGATTATAAACAAAACTAATCTTTTATCCCCAAAATATAAATGTGTTTACTGTGTTCACCTATTTTTTCCAACTTTCTGTGTTTGATATCCAGGATATTATTAATGAAAATGGTCCCCTCGGACGAATGGCGTAACAATTGAATATAGATAGGCACAGAAAAAAGGAGAATGATTAAATAATGATTTTTCAAAAAAAATATATTTCAAAATAATAAAATTATTAGTGGTTTTTTCCTGGAAACAAATACAATAGTGTTTATTTACTGAATACAATTGTGTTTTTAGAAAAACATATTATAATAAAATAATTAATTCAGGCGTAATATATAAACATTGAAAGATTAATCTATTTATAAATGGTTATTAGTATATGACCAGCATGCCTGAAATTTTCAACTATGAATGGAAGAGGGAAACAGCATGGCAAACAAAGAATTAAAGAGAGGATTGGAATCGCGCCATATCCAGATGATTGCTTTGGGCGGTACAATCGGTGTCGGTTTATTTATGGGATCTGCCAGTACAATTAAATGGACAGGTCCATCTGTAATGCTCGCTTATGCAATTACTGGAATTTTTATTTTTTTCATAATGCGTGCCATGGGTGAAATGTTGTATTTAGAGCCAAGTACAGGTTCATTTGCTACCTTTGGTCATAAGTATATTCATCCTTTAGCTGGTTATTTGACTGCTTGGAGTAACTGGTTTCAGTGGGTAACTGTCGGAATGGCAGAAATTATTGCAGTGGGGACATACATGAAGTTTTGGTTTCCAGATTTACCTGCTTGGATACCCGGTATCATCGCAATGGTGATTCTTGGTGCAGCAAACTTAATCTCCGTTAAATCGTTTGGTGAATTTGAGTTTTGGTTTGCGATGATTAAAATCGTGACCATTGTATTGATGATTGTAGCAGGGTTTGGTCTTATTTTCTTCGGTTTTGGTAACGATGGAGTGGCAATCGGCTTATCAAATCTATGGGAACACGGAGGCTTCTTTACTGGAGGCTGGACAGGTTTCTTTTTTGCTCTATCACTAGTTATTGGTGCGTACCAGGGTGTCGAATTAATTGGGATTACGGCTGGTGAAGCAAAGGATCCTCAAAAGACGTTAACAAATGCGATAAACAGTATTATTTGGCGTATTTTGATTTTCTATATTGGTGCAATTTTTGTAATTGTAACAGTCTACCCTTGGAATCAATTAAGTGCAATTGGTAGTCCATTTGTGGCTACATTTGCAAAAATTGGAATTACAGTCGCAGCCGGCCTTATAAATTTCGTAGTGATTACTGCTGCAATGTCGGGCTGTAATAGTGGAATTTATAGTGCAGGACGTATGCTTTATACATTGGGAATCAATGGGCAAGCTCCAAGAGTCTTTACGAAACTTTCTAATAATGGAGTTCCTCTATTAGGTACGATCGGCGTACTAATAGGTTTGGCGGTTGGTGTTGTATTAAGTTATATTGCGCCAGAAAATATTTTCGTATATGTATACAGTGCAAGTGTACTTCCTGGTATGGTTCCGTGGTTTGTTATTTTAATTAGTCAAATTAATTTTAGAAAAGCAAAAGGGGCTGAAATGGACAAACATCCATTCAAAATGCCTTTTGCTCCGTTCACAAACTACTTAACAATTGCTTTTTTAGTGATGGTACTAGTCGGGATGTGGTTTAACGATGATACCCGTGTGTCTCTAATCGCAGGAATTGTTTTCCTAGGAATTGTTGCCGTTAGTTTTTACGCTTTAGGAATCAACAAGGCAGTCCCAGCAGATGTGGAATTAAATGATGAAAAGAGAAAGATTGGTTAAATTTAGTACAAATAGTACTCATATTAATAAATTGAATCGCAGTAAAAAGAGCATTGAATCGTCATCAATGCTCTTTTTTCGTTCTTAAAAATTTATCAAAGTTAATGAGCCTAATTTCCTATTGGTGAGAAAAATCCAAATTCTTTGTCAGTCTATCTGACAAGTTAACTATTTTTTCTAAATCGCTAGTTTACAATACAGTTGTAGTAAAAACTTGAAAGGAGTCGATTTTTTTGGCGGGAAAATTAGACAAAGTAATGACAAGAAGAGACTTTTTAAATCAAGTAGGAAAAGTTGGTGGTGCTGTCGCCGTTTATGGTGCAATGGACTCCTTAGGTTTATTAGGAAATTCGATGTTTGCTAGTGCATCTTCGTTTAACGCACCAAAAAAGAGTGAATTGGCTTTGGCCAACAAGGTAGGTAAGAAAGTAATTATTCTAGGTGCAGGGATTGCCGGAATGGCAAGTGCCTATGAATTAAGTAAAGCAGGCTACGATTGTCACATACTTGAAGCAAGGGAGCGAACCGGAGGTAGAAACTGGACGGTCAGAGGAGGAACTGAAGAAACTGAAATCAATGGGGTTAAACAAACAGCCAAATTTGATAACGGACAGTATATGAATGCAGGCCCTGCTCGAATCCCTCAACACCATGTTACCATCGATTATTGTCGTGAGCTTGGGGTCGAGTTAGAAGCTTTTACGAACATTAATGAAGCTGGATACTACTTTCACGAAAATGTAGGACCACTTTCTAATACAAAGATCAGAAAACGTGAAATTAAGGCAGATACGCGTGGATATGTGGCAGAACTACTCACAAAAGCAGCAAACCAATCCGCATTAGATGAAAATATGACAGCTCAAGATATTGAGAGATTGACAGCATTTTTAACGCGTGACGGATCACTTAACTCAAATAAAAAATATACCGGTACAAGCTATCGGGGTTATACGGAGCTTCCTGGTGCAGGTCTAAAACCGGGTACAATTGGTCAACCGTATACATTCAGCCAAATATTAGAATCAGGGATGATGAACAACTTTAGTTCAGAATATTCCTTCGATCAGCAAATGATGATGTTCCAGCCTGTTGGCGGTATGGATAGTATTCCAAAAGCGCTTGAAGCAAAGTTGCCGGGCAAAATTACCTTTAGTGCCGAGGTACAGGAAATTAGGCAAACGGCTGAAGGGGTCCGAATTGTCTACAATTTTAAAGGACAAGTCAAGGAAATGACGGGTGATTATTGTATCTGCACGATTCCTCTTTCTGTTCTGAAAAAAATACCAGCTGATTTCTCTCCAGAAATGATAAATGCAATGAAAAATATTAATTATGCCACAACTGGGAAAATTGGGATTCAATTTAAAAGCCGTTTCTGGGAGACAGAGGACAGAATTCTAGGTGGAATGACAACTACTAATATGGATATAAACCAAATTTGGTATCCATCCTATGGGTATTTATCACAAAAGGGAGTAGTGATTGGCTATTATAATTTTGGCCAAGCATCGGTTGATATCGGTAATTTATCGATTGCTGATCGTCAGAAACATGCATTAGCACAAGGAGCGAAAATACATAAACAGTATTTGAGCGAATTTGAAAACTCCTTCTCTGTCGCCTGGCATAAAATCAAATACAATGAGGGCGGTTGGGTGTCGTATTCTGCATCAGATCGTCAGAACTATTATCCTATCTTAAATCAGCCACAAGGACGGATTTATCTTGCTGGGGAACATTTAAGTTATTTAACCGCTTGGATGGCTGGGGCCTTTGAATCTGCTAGAGTTGCTGTCAGCCAAATTCATGAGAGAACCCTTAAAGAGAGTGGTACAGCTGCAAAAGTAAGCTAATTACAATAAAAGGAGTTGAAAGGTAAATGAAATCGAAATCAAAATCGCTAATTGCCTCCATAGTTTTTGGGACAAGCCTGATGGCTGGAGCATTTGTTTACGCGGGATCAGAAAAAGAAGATTTAAAGACTGATAATGTTGCATTTTTTGGGACCCCAACTTCATCCATTTCTAGCTCCGTTTCAATCCCAAGTCAATACAATCAGCTTTGGATTAGCGGTACGGTTCCTCCAATAATAAACCGAGACGGAAAAACAATTTATGAAAAGTATGGCGATACAGAAGCTCAAGCAATCGGAATTTTTAATAGTCTGAAGTCACAATTAGAAGCAAAAGGGCTGTCCTTGAAGGACGTTGTATACTTGCGTGTTTATATCACACCGGATCCAAATAAGGGAAATAAACAAGACTATCAAGGATTTTTCAATGCATATAGCAAATTTTTCAACAAAGAAGAAAATCCTGTGAAAACAGCTCGTTCCACAGTCGGTGTCGATAGTCTCGTCAACTCCGATTGGTTAGTCGAAATTGAAGCTTTCGTTGCTTATAAATAGGAAAAGGGGGAAATAATATGCTGCAAAACATAGGCGTTCCGGGATTAATCTTAATCCTTGTCATTGCGCTGGTTATCTTCGGTCCCTCCAAATTACCTGAAATCGGCCGAGCATTCGGAAGAACCCTAACCGAATTCAAAAACTCCACAAGAGAACTCGTATCCGGCGATACCGACAAGGAATCATAGGGACGGTTCTTGTGTTCCTTTTTGAATTAAGGGGACGGTTCTACTGTTCCATAGTTGTTAAAGAGAGAAGATGTAGACATTTTTGTTTGCATCTTCTTATTTTTAGGAAGGGTGGTTATTATGGAGCAAACGGAAATGCATATTCTTGAACATGCCGAAGAATTTAGGAGAAGGCTGATTATCGTGTTAGCCTCATTTGTGATCCTGCTTTTTTCAGCATTTACTTTCGTTGACCGTATATACGAGTGGATCGGTTATTCATCTGAGCAGCCGATTACAATTTTGGGGCCAAGTGATATTCTATGGATATATTTTATATTAGCAGGGTCGTTTGCCCTTGTTTTAACCATACCTATTGCGATTTATCATGTATGGAGATTTGTTTCACCTGCTCTCCAAAAAAATGAAAAGCAAGCAATGATTTTGTATATGCCAGTAATATTGCTATTCTTCGTGTTGGGAATTTCTTTCGGCTATTTTATCCTTTTTCCGGGAGTCCTATCATTCCTAACTAGTTTAGCATCAGACCAACTGAATACGATGTATACAGCAGAAAAATACTTTAAATTTCTTCTCAATTTGACTTTGCCAATCGGATTCTTATTTGAGATGCCAATTCTTATTATGCTCCTTACAAAAATAGGAATATTAAATCCCACTCACCTTGCTAAAACACGGAAGATTTCCTATTTGATTTTGACAATTATTTCTACGATTGTAACACCTCCAGATTTCATTTCTACAATTATTGTCATGGTCCCACTGATTTTACTTTATGAGTTAGGGATAGCCCTTTCTAGGGTGGTTTACCGTAAAAAGATTTATTAATAGTAGTGTCAATAATTCAAATCGCTTTCGGACGCTGGTTTAAAATTACCAAGACTTGAAAAATGCCATCAACAAAAAATGTTGATGGCACTTTTTTCAGGGATGATTCATAGGGATTCATAGGGACGGTTCTCCTGATTTTTTACAAGATTTTCATAAATGGGCGGTTAAAAACGTTTTGGGGGTTCATTTTTAGAACGATTGACAAAAAATTTTTATTTTCATATAAAATGAACATTGTTTAGCGAGTCGAAAAAGCTTTACAATAAAAATAATAAAAAAATTTGGAAGGATCTCGGTTCCTTCTATTTTTTAGTGTCCGTAAATATACATATTTATGAATTTATCTTTATTGAGTAGAAATAGCCAAGATATCATTAAGTAGAGGAATGTATAGCATGAATAAGGAATTATTGACTAATGCCGATGCATGCTATCGGCTGGCTGAAGAGAAGGCTGCCCATTATTTTAAATTATTGAAGGAGCAGGTCTCACAAAAGACCTATGCCGCTACCTTAACAAAAGATATTCAATCCTGGAAACATAACCATATTCATCATCATTCCTTATTTTCTATTTTTTCAGGCAGAAAGAGAAAACCGGAGTCCCAGGGGTATCATCATTATATTCAGTGGCTCGACTACACGGGCAAGTTAGATCATTACCTTGATCGAAGCATTTCGTATATATTCATGCGGGACCTTGGTAAGGCCCTGGACTCACCAGAAACAAAGCAAAGAGTTCGAAGTGTAGTGGATAATTTGAAAAAGCATTTGACTGAATCAACCGGAACTGAGTCGTTCAGCATGGCTTGGTTATTCCGGAAGGCTCAGGAGGAAGGTATCGAATCCACGATGATTTGGGTGATCGATAAACTTAAAATCGTCTCAGCCAATATACCAATCGGAATGGATGCTGAGCATGCCCAACGCAAACTGATCAAAATCATTGCCGGTGTTTACATGCACGTCGTAGAAGAAATGGACAGTGAGATTTCACCTGAGGAGCGTTCTCAAAAACTTGATGCCGCGATTAGATTAGGCTATTCCTATGGTCTGACCTATCCCTTCATTGATGATCTTCTTGACGCCAAAGTTTTATCCGCTCAAGAAAAACAACAATATTCCGATTTGATCCGCACTACACTTATCACAGGATCGGTTCCAGAACTGGGAGCATGGACCGGGAAGAACGAGGATTTAATCCGGTTTATTCATTCTGAACTTCGGGAAGCGTTTGAGTATATTAAAACGAAGCAAAGACCAGAGACAAGAAAGAGTTTTTTCGAACAAACCTATGTGTTTTTTCAGTCCCAGGAAGTGGACCGTAATAAGGTTTTATCCAATTCACACTATAGTAATGAGGAACTTTACATACCGATCATTTTGAAATCTTCATACTCACGATTAATTGCCCGTTCTGTAATTGGTGCTCCTGTTAATGAGGGCTTTGACAATCGAACCTTCTTCTATGGGATTTACAATCAGCTGGCCGATGATTTTACAGATATGTTTGATGACATGGACGCCGGTGCGGTTACACCCTATACCTATTTTTTGAAGTATCATGACGAGCGTCCAGATCTAATCAATCCCTTTGAATTATACTGGACGGTCATTTCCAATTTGATCCATAACGTATATCATTCAGATTCAAAAACATGTGAAGTGATTTTGGATCGGGCAATTAACAGTCTTAAACGGTTTAAAGAAAGAATGGGGATCGATAAATATAATGAGGTGATGGATTTTTTTACTTCCGGCACGCCCCAGTTCAACCTTGTTATTCAAAAAATGGTGCGAAAAGCAGATGATGTCGATTTCTTTGATAAACTGCTCCGGGATCATATCATTACGATTTTAAAAAATGAACGGAAAGAGCAGGAGGAATTTATCGATACGATCGAATCGGTAAGGGATCAGATCAACGATATTTTAAAAATCCCCAATACTGATAACGTCTCTTTATTGAAAGAGCCAATTATTGATGCTGCCAATTACAGTCTTGAAGGCGATGGGAAGCGCCTAAGACCAATCATAGCGTGGGTTGTGGGGGTCAACGAATTTGGATTAAATAAATCGGTTATCGCTCCGCTTTTAAGATCATTAGAGTATATGCATACTGCATCACTGATCTTTGATGATTTGCCTTCCCAGGATAATGCTCCCACCCGCCGCGGACGTCCAACCGTCCATCAGGTCTATAATATAGCCATTGCAGAATTAACCGGACTTTATCTAACCCAGAAGGCGATCGGGGAACAATCATCACTTGATGGATTCGATTCAAAAACGGTGCTTAATTTGATTCAATATTCGACCTATATTACAGAGGAAATGTGCAAGGGTCAAGCGATGGACTTGGATTCTAAAGGGAAACCATTGGCGCTCGAACAATTGAATTTAATGTGTTTTTATAAAACAGGACTGGCATTCGAGGCTTCGCTGCTAATGCCGGCTATTCTTGCCAATGCGGAGGAGACAGAAAAGGAAGCTTTAAAAAAATTTGCCCGCCATGCCGGCATCGCGTTCCAAATTAAGGATGACTTGCTGGATGTGGAGGGGGATTTAACGCTACTAGGTAAACCTGTCGGCAAAGATGCGGAAAACAATAACGCGACTTTTGTATCCATTTTAGGCTCTGAAGGTGCCAGAAAGGAAATGTGGGAGCATTATTGTCTGGCAATGGAGGCGCTCGAGCATGTGCCTCGCAATACTACTTTTCTGAAACATCTATTGAATTATCTTGTGAATCGGGATCATTAGATGGGCAGGGGTGAGATCACCATATTAATATTAAAGCCTTCAACCATGTGAATTAAGTAAAGCCTATCCGACAATCATTTTGGATAGGCTTTATCTATTTAAACAAAAATTGAATAGTGATAAAAGGAAATTCTAACAAAAAAAGGAGAAATTTTATTATGTCTTTGAAAAAACTATTGTTAATAAATATTACGATGATATTATTTTCTTGGTTATCCTTAGCTTTTTTTGGAAAGCGAAATATAAAAAAATTTCTTCCTGCTTCAATCTTTATTTTTATATTGGAAGCATTTAATGCTCAAATTGGGAAAAAGAGAAAATGGTGGGTAAATTATAATAATCCAAAATCTTATTTTTCAGGTGAATTTCCTATGAATATAGGTCCGTTTTTAGTAGGTACAATGTGGATATTAAAGAAATCCTTCGGTGATTTTAAAAAGTTTATTTTGATTAATGCCTCACTAAACGCTTTCTTTGCTTTTGTATTAGCTAAAGTAACAGAAAAATTAAAAGTAGTTAAATTAGTCCGTTTAAATGAATTTCAATTTTTTCTATTTATGTTTTACAAAGCTTTTCTCTTATACGGATTCCAGTATTTGTTTGAAAGAAATAAAGCTTAACTTAGATATTTTAGATTACAAACATTTGGGTTAATTTGTTGATTTTAGCTTAGCGTACATAAAAGGGTATTGATGAGCATATCGAGGAAAACATGAGCATTTATTTTGAAGCTTGTCCCATATATATTTCAACTTGTCCGATATATTTCGAAAGTTGTCCCATATATTTTGGGAAATGACCCATATATTTCCGGAAATGTCCCATTTACCCATTTAAAGGAGCATAAGGAATTTCCGGTGAGCAAATATATTTAAGAAGTTGTAAAAAAACCGCTATTTTTAAAAAGAAAGCCAGATTTTTCTTTGAAAATAAACATTTTTTATAGAAATCAGGGGTGATCTATCAATAAAAGTGTGTTTTTTTTTAAAATGTTCCCCAAAAATATAAGAAATGCAGCACCTCCTCCTCATAGGCGTTCCCACAATCTAGATCAAATCAACAATATCTAAAAAACTTACTAATACAAATTACATAAGCAGCTATTTATTAATATTGAACACACCGCTTCAGCTACTTCTGACATAGAAAAGTTGTATGATGAGTTATTTATTGATCATCTTTCTAGTCATAATAACAGGGACCGTCAAGCGGTAGCGAAAGAATATTATAACCGACCTGATAAGGAGGATAATAAACTTGAACGAGTAGATATTCAGGTAAATTGGCTAAGAGACATTGGTTTTAAGCATTCGGATTGTTATTTTAAGTGGATGGAACTTGCGGTTTTTGGTGGAGTGAAATAAAAAAATGAAGAGAAATCCTTCAAATAAGGAAGGACCGCTTTTTCTTACTCAAGTAACGGATAAGTTTAGTTCAATTAGAAATATATTGGACAAATTAAAATGCCCATCCTATTGTGGAAGGACATCTTTGGTTATTATTTTTGTTGAGCAATTTCGTTTCTATTTGGAGCAAGAGGTGGTTGTTCTAACCATTTATTTTCCACCATAATATTTAACCACTTTTTAGTAAGCATAAGATTTTGTAAAATGGTGCTTTCGTAAGTAGCGACAAGGTCTGTTCTCATTGCAGTTGCTAAACCTGCCCCATGATATGTTTGTGCAGTTTGGAATAAGAAACCAGTATGATACAACATTAACTTATCGGAAAATGGAGAGTCTGTAGAAGTTGTGACTTCAGTCTCCCACGATTTAGGGACCGGTAAATTATCTGTTTGCATAATTTTTGAAAAATCTTTAATTTGTTGATCAGCCTTCTTTTCAGCTCTCTCAAAAAATTCTCTTACTTCTTTTATTTGTGTGACTTGACCGAATGCGATTGAAAGAGTTTTTGCCATTATACTTTTTTTAAGGTTGAAAGAAATACTTATGATTTCAGTCGCTGCTAACATTCTTCCCTTTCCGAAAAATCCATCTGAGAAATCTTGGCTGGTAACATATTCAGAGTTTTCAGCAGGATAAAATAAAGGGTCTCTCTGAAAACTTCCTTTTTCAAGCAATAAATCGATTGTTTGATGATACATCCTTTTTCCATCATTTTCACATTTGTCATAAAAAAACCTTAAGTCCTCTCTGACAGAAACAGCTAATGAAGAGGAGTGTCCTAGTAAACCGTGTAATGTCATAATGTGTAAATAATTTAAGCAAAAGATATCCGTGAACAACCTTTTTGCACCTTTATTAAGGTCAGATTTAGTAAACCCAATCGGAACTGGAAATTTTTCATTCTCCAAAAAAGCAGCGATTTGTTGCTTTTGCTTTTCGAAAGTGTTGATCGCATCCTCAAAAATCGCCTTTATTGACTCGTCTTCAATAATTGAAAACATATATCTATTTATCATATCAATAGCTGTTCCATTTACATACTCTCCCCACAAAGTTCCTATTTCGGAAGATGTGAGTTTTAATTTATCCTTTTCCATATTATCACCTCCTGAGCTATTATTTACTATTTTTAGGAGAAATATGAATTTTTATCGAGCGAAAGGGAGCGTTTCTGTTATTAGCAGGATTTTTTAATTTACTTGTTCGTTCAATAAGGTTTCACAGATAATTTCTTGTTACGAGAAGAATATATGTTAAAATTTGGCATGAACATAAGCTAGGGAAATGTTTCAAATGTTTTTTGGGCAGAAAAGTCCCTAATATTATCCTAATGAGAGGGTATATAAAATGATTTCACATCGTTTGCTTTCCCGCGATACAATAATTCAATTAATCCACCAAATTGATAGGGATCAGCACCTACTTTTTTACAGCTATTTAACTCAACGGAAGGAAAAGGTTCAATTTATTGGTCAATATATAGATAATCAGCTAACGGCTGTCTTAGCATACTTTAGCGGGCTGTCGTTTCCGGCCTTTTCTTTTTACCGCATTCATCATCAGGAAATTTCCTTTCAAGAACTAATTGCTTTTATAAGAGCGACTGTTCAACTTGAGAAAAATGCTATTTGCGGAACAATCCTCTGTCATCGTGACCTTCAGCTTTTTCAATCCTTTGGTCTAATCGCAGGTACCCCAAAACGTTTTTTAACGATGAAGCATCAGGATCAATCAAAGTTGCTAGAAACTAACATAACAGAATTGGTTAAGGAGAACGAATTTTCCGAGGTGATTGATTTTTTACGAAAAGGAGAAATGAGGTTTTTTACAAGGAGTGAGTTAGAGCGCTGTCCTTTTCTAGGAATTAAGGATGGTAGAGAATTTATTGCGGTAGGAGGCTTCCATTTCTATGATCCTCAGCTTGTAGAGCTTGGGAATATCGTTACTAGAATAGATTATCGAGGAAAAGGGCTGGCTAAGCTGCTGACCAGCAAACTGACACAATTAGGTAAACGACTTTCTTCCGATGTCTATCTCGGTGTATTGGCGGACAATCTGCCGGCTATTCATGTATATGAAGGGCTGGGCTATCAAACTATAGCTGAGCTATTTATTGTTGATTTTACATTACATAATTGAATGCTTTTTTTGAAGAAACGAATAGAAATAATTAGGGAGCGTTTGTTGTGAAAATAAACACTATGTTACTAACAAGTCTTATTTGTTTTGTGTCAGCAATTATTGTTTTTTCAACTGTACCAGCATTTCTAGGACCAGCTAGTTTTGTATGTGCAGGTATACTAGCTCTTATATCTATAATTTTACTATGTGCCTTTTTAAAGAAACGATTAACCTTACCGTGGTTAACTGTAATATCTATCTTTTTTTCATTGGTATCCTTAATAGCAGCTATTTATATTGCTATTGTTTATATCGGTTTCTTTTTTTTCCATCCATAGAGTTTAATAGGGAATAGTGAATAGAATATGGAAATTAAGCTACATATCAAAAGGAGTGGAAATCTTGAAACTTTTTGGTGTTGCGTTTTTCATTTCAGGGACTATTTTAATAGGGTTAAGTGGTTTAGAAAAGGTGCTAATTTTTTCAGCTTTCAATGGCACAGTACGTGAAATGGAAGCTCTTATTAATTTAACACCTTCGGAGATTTGGAATATCCCTAACCATACTTTTAGCTTGGGATTATTTTTTGTTGTGATTGGTTTAGGTGTATTATTCACAGTAATAAAGGACTTTAAGGTCAAAAAAAAATGGGACTAACTGATTTGGATGTTAATTTTTCCTATAAATGAAGTATTTTTAAAAAAATAATATTCTCTAATAACAGATGCAGGTACTCAAATAGAATATTTAATTTATTGAGATAAAAATTAAACTACCTTGGAGGATGTGGGTGTGTAAATGATGATATTTCCGTTCATAAGTATATATTTAATGCCTTTTTTAGCTATCATTTTCTGTATTAATCTTGTAGAAATTTTAAAGAAAATAAAAAATAACCAGCCTACCATTAAAAACACATTTTGGTTAACAACGTCATTTGTTTTTATTGTATGGAGCATAGCTGTAACAACTTCTTATGGATTATAGTTTGTCCCGAACGTTCCAAGCGTTTAATGGGACCAAAACGTCCTATTATGAACAAAAGAGCACTGGGGGCAACCCCAGTGCTTTTTGTTATAAAAACAGAACTATTTGAATCGATTTAACTAGATAGCTGTATGATCCTCGATCAAACCAAATATTGGTTCGTAAGCCCAACCGGATTTAGGCAAGTCATCGCCTCCGACATGATACAGACACCCTTAGCACCTGTGTTGGCAATATCTTTTAGACGATTGCTGGTAATGCCGCCGATGGCAAATACTGGAATCGTAACTGAATCACATACATCCTCAAGGAATGAGAGGCCTCTTGGCGGGACTCCCTTTTTGCAATCCGTTGAAAAGATATGCCCGGCAATAAGGTAGGAAGCCCCTAATTGCTGGGCTTCGATTGCCTCATCAACCGAATGAATAGAAACTCCTATTTGCTTAAATGGATATAATTCATTTTTAAAATTCCTAAAGTCAGGCATCGATAAATGAATGTTTGGCAGTTTCATATTTACCGCAACCGAGATATTTTGATTAATAATAAGCGAAACTCCATTTGCTTGACAGATTGCCATAACTTTTTTTGCCAAAGCCTCGTATTTATCCAGGCTTAAATCTTTTTCTCTCAGCATGATCGCATGTGGTTTACCCTTGGCTAATTGCTGAATCCGTTGCAAAAAATCACCTTTACAAAGCGTTCGATTCGTAACTAGAATGAGCATCACTGTTCTCCTAAACTCTAATATAATCCGTATAAACAGGTTGCAATCCTTTGCTAACAATCATCTCGTGAACTTCGTTTACGCTCCGTTCATCAGAAATCTCGAACTGTTCATCGCCTTTTTGCTCTTCGTCATGGCCGCCGACGCCAACATTGACCCCTGCGGACATTTTCGTAGCAGCCAAACCGATTACATTGTCGCGGAAGCCGGCTCGTTCTCTCGTTGAAATGGTGATTCCGGCAAACGGCATTAATAGACGATAGGCAAGCATAACCTGCAAAAGCTGTTTTTCATGAACATCCTTAGGATTGTTATCCGCATTATTTTTATAAGGCCGCAAACGTGGGGTGGAGAAAGAAATCTCGGCATGCGGATATTTTTGCTGGATTAACGTTGCGTGGACTCCCGTCGCAAAAGCATCCTTGCGAAAATCATCCAAGCCGAGCAATGCACCAAAGGCTACTCCGCGCATTCCACCGCGCAAAGCACGCTCCTGGGCATGAAAGCGGTATGGGAAAATTCGTTTAGAACCCCATAAATGCACCTTTTCATACATGTCCGGATTATAGGTTTCCTGATAAACAGATACAAAATCGGCTCCACACTCATGTAAAAAGGCATATTCATCCGTGTTCAATGGGTAAATTTCAATTCCAACGGTTGAAAAGTATTTTGAAGCCAATTTTACGGTTTCGCCAATATAATTCACTGGAGATTTATGACGAGATTCCCCGGTAAGCAAGAGAATTTCCTTCAAACCCGTTGCCGCAATGGCTTTCAGTTCCGCTTCCGCTTCTTGCATTGAAAGATTGCCCCGTTTGATTTTATTGGTAGCTGCAAACCCACAATACGTACATTCGTTTTCACAATAATTAGCAATGTATAACGGAGTAAAGAGGCTAATCGAATTTCCGAAATGCTTTCTCGTTTCGGACATTGCTTTTCGTGCCATATCCTCTAAATAAGGAAGCCCAGCAGGAGAGAGAAGGGCGGCATAATCCTCGAGCGAAATATTCTCTTTATTTAAAGCTTTTTCCACATCGCGACTTGTATATTGGTTATAATGATAATTTTCCGCAGCTGCCAACACTTTTTCCATAAAATCAGACTCGATGATTTCCATCCCGTCTAAATATTGCATATGATCGGTCCGTTTTCTTCTCATGATTTAATCCTCCAAGAAACCTGTCAAGGGGCTGGATGCTTCAGCTTTAAAGTGTAATACTCGTCCTAAGCCTGCAAGATAGGCTGCACGTCCGGCTTCAATCGCATTTTTGAAGGCTTTCGCCATTAAAGCAACGTTATTGGCCGTTGCAATGGCCGTATTACACATAACCGCATCTACCCCCATCTCCATTGCTTCACATGCCTGGGAAGGACGCCCGATACCGGCATCAACGATAATCGGCAGTTTTATTTCGTCCACTAACACTTGAATGAAATCTTTCGTAGAAAGCCCTTTGTTGCTGCCAATCGGCGCACCTAAAGGCATAACCGCAGCAGCACCAGCATTGACTAAATCTCTTGCTGCATATAAATCAGGATACATATAAGGCATAACCACAAAGCCCTCTTTGGCAAGGATTTCTGTCGCTTTGACAGTCTCGTAGTTATCCGGCAGTAAGTATTTTGAATCACTAATTACTTCAAGTTTGATAAAATCACCACAGCCAAGCTCTCTGGATAAACGTGCGATTCTTACTGCTTCTTCGGCATTCCGCGCCCCAGAAGTGTTTGGTAACAAGGTAATGTTCTTCGGTATGTACTCCAATATATTTTCTTCTCCACCTGCGTTGGCTCGACGAAGGGCGAGGGTTACCATTTCCGCTTCACCATG
The DNA here is from genome assembly GCF_051233475.1 of Neobacillus terrisolis. NCBI lineage: Bacteria > Bacillati > Bacillota > Bacilli > Caryophanales > Bacillaceae > Neobacillus > Neobacillus terrisolis. The sequence continues at coordinate 116,201 of NZ_JBKFGH010000026.1, forward strand.
CTCGATAACAGCTTGCATCATCTCTAATGAAAATTTTCCAGATCCTAAAATAAATCTCGATTGAAACTCATGTCCACCAATGATTAACTTATCATTCATTTTTCCAAAATCCTCTCTATATATCTTCTTGTCCTACCAATAAGCGCAGAATCATATTTGCCTGATGGCCTGCACAAATCTGGACTCGTGGGGCCATTAATCCTTTTCCGACTCTTGCGCCATTTTCCAAGTCACCGCATAAATACAAACGCTTCATTGGTCTTATTGTTTTGATTAGATTGGAGCTGTCAAAGCCTGCCATCCCGGATGCCGAGACAATTTTAACTTCAGGAAGCTGCTCTAATGCGGTATTAACCAGCATTGATTTTTGATTCGGTTTATCGAATGCTTCACAAATAATGTCATACTCACTAAAAAGTTCTTTAATGTTTTCCTCGGTTATTTTGACCGTCTTCGTGTTTATTTTTATAAAAGGGTTAATTTCCTCGATTTGCTTCTTAAGAGCAGCCGTTTTGGGCATACCTAGATGACTTATGTAATAGCTCTGCCGATTCAGATTACTAGGCTCGACAATATCAAAATCAACCAGGAGCATCTCACCAACACCGATACGCGCCAGCATAATCGCAATGTTCGAGCCTAGGCCGCCTAAACCGGCAATGGCTACACGTCCTTTTTTAACTTTTTGATGGACGTGCGGGGTATGCCTCGCCATCATCATGCTTTCCAATTCTTCTTGTTTTGGCATAACGCCTTTTTGGATGATGGAAAGAACGTCATATTCGTTAAGTGTGCAGTCTTTATCAATTTGAAAACCATTCAAAATCACAATATCCGTTGGATTTCCCAGCTGATCTCGAGCCTCAAAGGCTGTTTGACAAGCTAGCTCGATTTCTTTCCCATTCACAGTTATTTTCATCGATCAACCACCTCCCACAAATCGAACAATTTCCAAAGTGTCTTCATTATTGAGGAAAACATCCTTATACGTCGGTTTCGGAACAATTTCACCATTACGCTCAACGGCGATCGTAGTTAAATCATATTTTTGTAGACTTAAAAAATCATATAGAGTTTGTTCTTCCTCTAATGCAATAAAAGCACCATTTACCTTCATCTTTTTTTCTCTCCTTCCTACATGGGTGTCATGGGGACGGTTCTTGTGCTTCTTTTTGAAGCACAAGAACCGTCCCCATGCATCAATTTTTCCACAAAAAAAGCACAAAACGAAGTAGACACCCTTTCGGTGGTGCTCCCCATTTTGTGCTACATTTTATGTAAGATTTAGTAGAATTATATAAAAATTGTGAAGTTTTCGTCAAGGGTAATTTGAATATTGGTCTTAATAATTTTTATATAAAAGGATTATGAAATAGGCTCAATGGGACAAATGTACAGACATACACTAGCTATTGAAATGATGAATGGAAAAAGGCTCATCATCTTACAGATGGAATGAATTGAGGTGGGAAAGTGGAATTAAAAAGGCAAAAGGATGTTTTACAAGACTGTGTATCTCCGTTTTGTGCGCAAACTATGGATACAGCACCGTTATTTATAACTGATGCATACGACAATGTGGAGAAGAAAATAAAAGAGGTTCGTCTAGAAAACTATCGTGGGCAATGGGTTGTCTTATTTTTTTATGCAAGTGATTTCACTTTTGTTTGACCGACCGAATTGGCAGCGGTCGCTGCTATTTATGATCAGCTGAAGCTTATAAATACGGAAGTACTTGCGATAAGTACAGACAGTGTTTACGCCCATAAAGTTTTTACTGAAGTTTCTCCTTCTGCTTCAAAGGTTCGGTTTCCGTTAGTAAGTGACCGAACACATAAAATTAGTAAGGCGTATCGAGTCCTAAATGAGAAAACGGGAGCTACGTTCAGAGCGACCATCATCATCGACCCGGAAGGAATGATTGTTTCCAGATTTATAAATCCCCCAGAAGTTGGTCGAAATATTTATGAAATTTTGAGGGTCATTCAAGCAATTCAATATAGCAGAAGGACAGGGGAGGGCGCCCCAGCTAATTGGGTACCAGGACAATCGGGAATTATAAGAGACCCAAAGTATATTGGGAGAATTTAAGCTTTAAATCTGAAATGAGTATGCGTTATTTAGTACGGACCGCTTTTGAATTAGTTCAGAGGCGTTTTTTTCTACATAAAACATGATAGAAATTATTTTATCTGTAAGAATTCGAATATATCGAGAAAAATAAGGATTATATCTGTAAAAAAATAAATATATCAAGAAAAAACTCATTTTATCTGTAAAAATAAAAATATATCAATAACTTTCCAATTATTGTGAAAAATATCAACCCTAGACCATTAAGGAGCAATGCGGCCGCTTAAAGCTGACACATAAATTTAAAATATTGAAAAGAAATCGTTTGTTAAAATAGTAAAATAGGAGGCGAGTTACATGAAAAGATTAACTATATTATTCATCGCTATTCTTTTATTAAGCGGATGTGCACCAGGAGAAAACAAAGCAGAAACGTCTGATAAAGGTAACGTGAAAATTTCCAGCGGTGGAGAATACAAACCGAAAACGGATGCAGAAGAAAAGGAAAAGTCAACTGCTGATGCGGATTTCAAAACAATAAATTCTGAAGAAGCGAAGAAAATGATCGCGAGTAGCGAAGTACAAATAATAGATGTTCGAAGCCCGGAATTATATGCTGAAGCCCATTTACCAAATGCTCAGAACATCCCACTCAAAGACCTAGAAGCCAAACAAGCAGAGTTGGACAAAGAGACCACCTATTTAATCATTTGCAAAACTGGAAAAACATCAGAAGAAGCTAGTAAATTACTTGCCCAAAATGGCTTTAAAAATATCTATAACATAAGCGGCGGCATGGAAAGTTGGGAATAATGGGGACGGTTCTTGTGTTCCTTTTTTAAAAAGGAACACAAGAGAACCGTCCCTTTGTGACCTTGAAAACAATTTGCTAAGATAATGTTAGGTTAGCGGTTTGGTTTCTTGTTTACTTACATATATATACCCGAAGGGACATTGTCATGAATAATAAGAATGCAGAATATTGGATCCATCACCTTGGTTTAACTCCTCATCCAGAGGGGGGATTTTATAAAAGTACATATGAGTCGAATTCCATCATTTCGGATAGTGAAATTGTTGGCATTGGAAAAAAACGCAAGTTATATACGAGCATTTATTTCCTGTTAAGATCGGAGGATATATCTCATTTGCATAGATTGAAATCCGATGAACTTTGGTATTATCATGCGGGAAGTTCTTTAACTGTTCACGTCATTGATGAATTCGGTGAATACAAAGAAATGAAACTGGGATTAAACATTGAAGAGGGTGAGGTACCTCAGGTGTTAGTTCCAAAGAATTCAATTTTTGGATCATCAGTAATGGAGAAGGAGACCTTCTCATTGGTGGGCTGTATGGTATCACCAGGATTTGATTTTGAAGACTTTGAGTTGTTTGAGCAGGAAGAGTTACTAAAGGACTATCCTCAGCACGAACAAATAATTAGAAAAATGACATAGGAATGACATAGGGACGGTTCTTGTGTGTCTTTTTTAAAAAAAGGCACAAAAGAACCGTCCCCTATTGACTTTTTAAACTGTATATTTTATATTTACAGTATGTTCCGTTAGGAAGGGTTTGATTATTGGGTGAATAGTGATTTTGTCATTGCTTTGCATAGTCTGGTTTTATTAGCAAACTTACCTGATCAGATGGCAAATAGTGAAGTCATTGCCGAAAACGTTTGTACCAATCCGGCCAGAATTCGGAAGGTAATGAGTTTGTTACGAAAAAATGGTTATGTAAAGACTAAAGAGGGGATTGGCGGAGGTTATATACTAAGCTCGGATCCTGATGAGATAACATTGTCGGAAATATATTTGACCGTTTCGGTTGGCGCTTTAAAGCCGAACTGGTGCACAGGTGATCCTGAACAAACATGTGTGATTTCTTCAAATACGCAGAGTGTAATGGATGAAATTTTTAATGAAGCAGAGTTTCATCTTCAATCATATTTAAATCAAATCACGATTAGGCATGTTCTAGATCGAATTAAAAGTTCTGATTAGGCAAGGTCGATACAAAAGGTTGTATTGACTGCTAACTGTATATTTTTTAGTTACATTTCACTGAATGATTAATACTATATAAAAAGCAAACTAATCCAACTTCATTAAGGAGTGTTGCAAAATGGTAAATCTATATACTACACCAAGCTGTACTTCGTGCCGGAAGGCGAAAGCGTGGCTTGAGGAGCATCAAATTGACTATATCGAAAGAAACATTTTATCTGAGCCGCTTACCGAGAGTGAAATAAAATCGATTCTTCAATTGACTGAAGAGGGAACGGATGAAATCATTTCAACCAATTCAAAAACATATCAACAATTAAATATTAATATTGATACCCTTCCGCTTCATCAGTTGTATCAACTATTAATTAATAATCCAAAAATGCTGCGCCGCCCTATCATCCAGGACCAAAAAAGATTACAGGTTGGCTATAACGAAGAAGAAATTCGCAGTTTTCTCCCGCGCAGCCTTCGCACAATATTTATGCCTGGATCACAAAGAATCGTAAATTAACCATTGCCGCTAATGCAGAATATTTTTGAAAGGAGGCAGGTCGCAATGATAGAAGTCATCGTAACGGTTAAATATAAGAATAAAAATTATCAAACTAACGTTATTACAAATAAGGAAGTGAGCTGCGAAGAGATAAAACTTTTAGCAGAAAAACAAGTCATGAGACAATGGGGTGTCTGAGAAAGGGCGCAGAGGAACTATCTCTTTTGTCCACTTGCAGAATGGTTGCTTTTCTTTTTGTTAATTATCTTGATTTCGAGATAATCAACAAAATTGAAGATCTCTCAGAGTTTAACATGAGGACAAAAGAGGGGGCCGCTTGCCCTGTAAGTGCCCTAAAATCATGGTGAAATTAAAAAAGAGGGAACTAATCCTCCAATTAGTGCCCTAAAATCATGATAAAACGAAAATAGAGGGTACTAATCCCCCATAAGACATAAATAGAGCAGGATCTATTCAAAAGTTCCTGCTCTTTTCTGTTTAAAAAAACCGAAAATTACTTTGACAAATTAGCCTCCACCTAAAACAAGTTAAATTCCCTCAAAACGGCAAGAAAAAAATCCGCTACTAGGAATTAGTGGTCTTTAAATTAGATGATTTATAATAAAAAGTAGTATTCTAACAAAATATTTATAAAATATTGACTCCTTAGGTGCTTATCCATATAATGATAGAAGAAGTTACGTGGTTATGTTAGGAGAATTAACATGATTTTAATTGATGAAGTGAATGAATTCAATATTTTTCAAATTAATTCGGATGAGCTTCTAGATGCATTAGATTGCATCAAGAAGAATAAAGAAGAAGAAATTCGAATGATTAAGGAAAAAATAATTAAATATGAAGAAAAAAGAAGATTAGAAGATGCCATGTATCGTTCGTTGTCTCCTATAAAAAAGTTGTTTACTAGCCGCGCACCGAGTCATCATCAAGCCGTTGAATATATGGTGTACGTGAAAGATCGATTTAAAAGTATTGAAAAAATCAAACAAAGTATTGTTTTAGTAGATAAACTGATTTCTTTAGTCCATTCAGAGCCAAGTAAAAGCGAAATATTCCTCTCCGGGCTTTTGATGGAGGAAATAAAAGCTTGGAAGGAAGCGGAGGTTCGTTAAAGTGAATATTGAAGCTTTGCAGTCCGGAATGGATACCATTTGGGTCGTATTAACAGCTGCGATGATTATCTTAATGGAGGGCGGTTTTGCTCTATTAGAGGCTGGATTTGTTCGTAAGAAAAATAGTGTAAATATCATCATGAAGGTTTTTGCGGACATTATAATCGGGACTCTTAGTTATTTTATTTTAGGGTTTGGTCTTATGTACGGCGCTGATCTATTAGGCTTATTTGGTACAAATGGCTTCTTTATGACTGGTGATTTATCACATATAGACCTTACGATTTCACTGGACACTTATTGGCTTTTTCAGGGTGCCTTTGTAATTGCCGTTATTTCAATCGTTTCTGGCGCAGTAGCAGAAAGGGTGAATTTTCGTGCCTATCTTCTTTATGCGGTAATCATGACAGCCTTTATTTATCCGATTGCCGGCCATTGGGTATGGGGTGGAGGTTGGTTAGCTGAATTAGGCATGAAGGATTTTGCCGGTTCAGCGGTCATCCATGCGTTGGGTGGATTTGCCGCATTAGCTGCAGCAATTCTAATAGGTCCGAGGACAGGGAAGTTTTCATCCGTCGGAACGAGTTCGGTTGCCTTGCCGAGTAATCTTCCGCTCGCATCCGTTGGCGCATTTTTATTATGGTTTGGCTGGTTTGGTTTTAATGCGGGCAGTACTTTGGCTGCAACCGATGTTCGAATTGGTCATATTGCGATTGTCACCATGCTTTCAGCTGCAGCGGGTGGAGCTGTAACTATGTTTTACACCCTGTTTCGCTACGGTCGGTCAGATGCGCCATCTGTGATAAATGGTTCACTGGCAGGGCTAGTCGGCATAACAGCGGGATGTGCATATGTGAGTGATTTGTCGGCGTTATTTATCGGAGCCGTTGCCGGATTATTGATGATGGCTGCGACTAACTGGCTGGAGGCTAGGGGAATAGATGATCCCGTTGGAGCATTTCCTGTTCACGCTATTTCTGGCGTTTGGGGTACAGTCGCTGTTGGACTTTTTGCAACGGAAGGTGGTCTCTTTACAGATGGTGGCTGGCATTTATTAATGATTCAAGTAATCGCCCTAGTCGTATTATGTGCTTGGGGCTTTGGGTTAACATGGATTAGTTTAAAACTCATTAATATTTGGGTGCCAATCCGTTCGACAGAGGAAGAAGAAGAAGTTGGCCTGGATATTAGTTATCACGGAATTATGGCTACTCATACTTCACCGGAATTTATTGAGATTAAAGAACCATTTTCGGACGATGATCTTTCATAAGAGCGGACCTTTAGCTGGTTTGCTCTTTTTGGAAGCACGACGGAAAAATTCATAAAGGACAAGAACAGATAGAAATGGATTGCCATATTTGGTTGCGGACATCAGGTTCGCTATTTTCACAAAAAGGGTTGTTTTGAAAGGCTAAGCGGACATCAGGTTCCTTATTTGATCATAAATTGGCATTTTTTAGTGGTTTTTATGAAAATAAGGTACCCTGTGTCCTCATAGGTATAGAAAAAAGGCTATTTGAGCAAAATAAGGTACCCTATGTCCTCTTAAGTCTTGAAAAAAGGTAATTTTGCAAAATCAGGTCCTCTGTGTCCGTTCATTAACTTAGCTTTGTAGGAGCTCTTTAGAAAATTTCTCTGTCTGTTCTTTTTCTTAAGGCTCTGTTAAACTTGGGTGTTGATTTCCGCTTCAGGTGCTCGCTTTCCGCGGGGCGGGCGGTGAGCCTCCTCGTCGCTACGCTCCTGCGGGGTCTCACCTTTCCCGCTGTTCCCGCAGGAGTCTCGCACCTTCCGCTCCAATCAACATCGTACAAAAATCAACATTGTTCTTTAACACAGCCTTTCTTAAAATGAGTATGACTCTCCGTCATCTGGCACTAAAATATCAGAGGAAATTCCTTTTTCACTAATAAAGCTTTTTAATTCTTCTCTGGATAATGTCCAGTGGTTGACAGCTTCCATATGGACAGAGATAATTTTTGCATGAGGTGCGGCCTTGTACACTTCATAGATGTCATCTTTTCCCATTACGAGCGAACCGCCTTCCAGGAATTGATTTTCACCGCCATTGACAACAATGATTTCTGGTTTGTGTGTTTCGATTACTTCCTGAACAGCTTCATTCCAAACCGTATCTCCAGCAAAATATAAGGTTTTCTCATTACGATGTTTGAATACAACTCCACAGACTTGACCCGCAAGCTTTAATATTTCTCCTCTGCCGTGCTCGCCCTTTGTTTTAATTAATTGGATATCTTCAAAAGAGGTGCTTTTTGTTAATACTTCAACGTTTTGGAACCCGGCTTTCAAGATTTCAGCAGCATCCGCTTCGTTTTGAACAAACATTTTAATATCTTTTGGCAATACCTCTTTAGCAGCAGCATCCCAATGGTCCAAGTGCAGATGAGTGACAATGACAGCATCTAGATTAGAAATAATATTGTCAATCGATATGGGTAACCCCACTAAAGGATTATTTTGATCTTGTCTTAACGAATTAGGGAAAGGTGGATAAGTCCCCTTATCTGCCAGAAAGGGGTCAATTAAAAACTTTTTTCCTGCATATTGGACAACTACAGTAGCGTTTCGAATTTGTTGTATATTCATATTAAATAACTCCTTTTCTTTGAACTACGTATAGTTTATACTATGACCAATTAGCAGTTACATAGATAGAATCAAGTCTTTTGGTCGTTTGACTTGATTAATGAAAGGAGTTGAATAAATGTTAGATCATACCGATATACGGATCTTAGATGAGCTTTCCGAAAACAGTCGTATCACGATGAAAGAACTGGGAGAGAAAGTACATTTGACTGGTCAAGCTACTTCCGCTAGAGTTGCGAAATTAGAAGATCAGGGCATTATTGAGGGATATACTATTAAAGTCAATCAAGCGAAAATGGGGTTTTCAGTCCACTCAATCATACATATTTATACGAAAAGCACCAATCATCAACCTTATCTATCGTTTATAAAAAAACACGAACAATACGTAATAAATAACTACAAAATCAGTGGAGATAGTTGTTATCTTCTCGAAAGTAAATTCCCGTCCAATGAAATATTAGATGAATTTTTGACAGACTTGAGCAATTATGTGAGCTATAAATTATCGATTGTTATTAATAAATAGCTGTTAATTGCTTAAAATTTACACTTTTCAAAAACGGGAGTATTATTATCTTGATATATATTTTCTAGATTTTATTTCTTCAGATGAATAGCTGCTACCAAGAGAAAAGCTTTCGTAATAAACGGACGCTTTTTTATTTTTTATATGTTAATTTGGTCTTTTTAAAAACCTCAATGGATATATAAGAGGTGATCAATACTAATGAACCTTGCAGTCTAGTTGTAAAAAGTTTAAACATGGGGGAACTTTAAAATGGATGCAAAAAGAGAGTCTCATGATTTAGAGCAAACCATATCTAAATTGGTCCCAGGTCAGGTCTTTGAACATTTACAAACAAAAGAAGAAGGTTTAACAGCAGAAGAAGCAAATAAAAGATTAGCGCAGTATGGTAAAAATACGATTAAAGAGAAACAAGGGAAACCGCTTTATATTCAATTCTTAGCCAACTTTACGAGTATGATGGCGATTCTATTATGGATAAGTGGCTCCATTGCATTTATTGCTAGAATGCCAGAGTTGGGTATTGCTGTTTGGTGTGTCAATCTTATAAATGGGGTCTTTAGTTTTATTCAAGAATATCGTGCCGGAAAAGCGACCGAGGCATTAAAACAAATGCTCGCTTCCTATGCACGTGTTATTCGCGATGGGCAAGAACAACAAATTCTTACAGATGATCTTGTTCCCGGGGATGTGATGCTGATTGAAGAAGGCGATAAAATATCCGCCGATGCAAGACTTGTTAAGTCAAGCGATTTACAGATTAATCAATCTGCGCTAACCGGTGAATCCAATCCGGTTCGAAAGTTTTCGGATGCGATCAGCCGCGATGATTTAACAATCTTTGAAACTTCCAATTTGATTTTCACAGGAAGTACTGTTTCAACCGGTTCTGGGCAAGCTGTTGTTATCAAGACCGGTATGGATACCGAGTTTGGAAAAATCGCAAAATTAACGCAAAATGTCATCCATGAATTAAGCCCACTCCAAAAGGAACTAAATCGGTTGACGAAACAAATTTCCATCATTGCCATGACATTCGGTGTTTGTTTCTTTTTATTGGCTATATTCTTTGTAAAGGATCCTATCGCTGAATCGTTTATTTTCGCTTTAGGGATGATTGTCGCCTTCATTCCGGAGGGATTATCTCCAACCGTTACACTGGCATTAGCGCAGGGTGTTCAACGAATGGCAAAGAAAAATGCCTTAGTTAAAAATCTTTCATCAGTTGAGACACTGGGGTGTACTTCGGTTATTTGTACAGATAAAACGGGAACGTTGACTCAAAACGAAATGACCGTGAACAATATATGGTTGCCAGACAGAGAACTAGAAGTTACAGGTACTGGATATGCTCCAGAAGGAAAAATATTGGATAATGGTCAAGTCATTTCAGTAGATTCTAACTCAGCATTAAAATTAATCGTAACGGCTGCAAGTCTTTGCAGTAATGCCAGAGTGGTTGCTCCAAATGAAGAAAACCGTGCGTTTACCGTTTTGGGTGATCCAACCGAGGCTTGTTTAGGGGTTGCCGCTGAAAAAGCTGGAATAAGTGTTGAGCAGCTGCAAAAAGATCTGCCGAGAATTCGTGAATTGCATTTTGATTCCAGAAGAAAAAGAATGACAACGATTCATCAATTAGCTCACCCCGTTAACGGAAAAAATCGAGTCGCTTATACAAAAGGGGCTCCAAAAGAGCTAATTAATTTATGCGATACCGTTTTTATAAATGGAGATGTCACTCCATTAACAGCTGCTGTTAAACAACGTGCAATGGAAGCGAATGATGAGTATGCACGGCTAGGATTGCGTGTTTTAGCCATTGCGGTTCGTTATATTGGAAGAGATGACAAAGATATCCCGGCAAATTTAAGTTCTTATTCTCCAGAGAATATTGAACAAAGGATGACCTTCATTGGGTTAGTGGTGATGGCGGATCCGCCTCGGCCAGAAGTTGCCGATGCTGTAGCAGAAGCCCATAAAGCTGGGATTCGGATTGTGATGATTACGGGTGACTATGGCCTGACTGCTGAAAGTATTGCAAAAAGAATTGGCATTGTCAAAGGTGAACATCCACGTATTATATCAGGTATTGATCTCGAAAATATGTCTGATGAAGAATTAAAGACTGCCTTAAAAGGGGAAATCGTTTTTGCCCGTGTGGCTCCAGAACAAAAGTATCGTGTCGTCGATAATTTACAACAAATGGGCGAAATCGTAGCGGTTACCGGTGATGGAGTCAATGACGCGCCTGCTTTAAAGAGGGCAGACATTGGAGTCGCAATGGGGATTGCGGGTACGGATGTTGCAAAAGAGGCAGCCGATATGATTCTTACCGATGATAACTTTGCTTCGATTGTTCACGCAGTCGAACAAGGACGTGCTGTCTATAATAATATTCGAAAATTCTTACTGTATATTTTAAATAGTAATGTGCCTGAAGCGGTTCCTTCGGCGTTCTTCTTATTTTCAAAAGGGGCGATTCCCATACCGCTTACGATTATGCAAATTTTATTTATCGATCTTGGTACAGATTTAATTCCTGCATTAGGCTTAGGGGCTGAAGAACCGGAAAAAGGAATCATGAATAAACCACCTAGAAACTTAACTGAACCTTTGTTAAATAAAAAAATTATCTTAAAAGCGTTTCTTTGGTACGGTATTTTAGAATCCATTGTGTCAATGTTTGCCTTCTTCTTTGTCAACTATATCAATGGTTATTCAGCAGCAGGCTGGGCTCCAGAAGGCAGCGAAATTTACATTATCGCTACCACGATGACATTATCCGGCATTGTATTTAGCCAAATTGCCGCTGTAATGAATTGTCGTACTGAAAGCCAATCTGTTTTTAGAAAAGGACTTTGGAAAAATCGCACCATTAATATTGGGATTATTTTAGAAATCGCTTTTCTATTAATGATTATGTATGTTCCTTTATTTCAAAAAGTTTTTGGAACCGCACCTATAGGAGTGAGCAGCTGGCTCTTCCTATTCTGTATTCCGCCTATTATTCTAGCAATTGAAGAAATACGTAAAGCTTTTTCCAGAAAGTTTGCTCATAACAATATGAAGCTTTAAAAAAATGGAAAAGGGTGAAAGAAATGAAGGCTATTATTATTGGGTGTAGTCATATGAGCGCAGGGCTGGCCATCAATTTGCAAGCCAAAGGGCATGAGGTAACGATAATAGATCGTCAAGAGGATGCATTTAAGAAATTACCCAATGTTTTTCATGGTCAAACGATAGTCGGATTCGGAATTGATAAGAAAGTGTTAGAAGCGGCAAATATCAGAATGGCAGATGCGGTTATTACCTCTACAGATAATGATGAGACGAATGCGTTACTTGCACGTATTGCTAAAAACGAATATCGAGTCCCGCGTGTTATTGCCCGTATATATGATCCAAGGAAAGCAGATATTTATCAAAGCTTTGGGATCCAAACCATTTCCCCAATCGTGTGGGGGATTCAAAGAGTAACTGAACTGTTAAGTTATAATCAGCTGGACAGTGTTTGGGTCCCGGAAAATGGGAATGTCGAAATGATTAGAATTGAAACCCCGGCATTGTTAATTGGCCGACCGGTAAGTGAGTTAAGGAGTGTCGGGGAAATTAAAGTAGTGACAATTTCCCGCGGAAATAAGGCGTTTATCCCAGTATCAGGTACTATTTTAGAAGCACATGATGTCCTTTATATTGTAGTGGTCACAAGTGCCATAAGTAAATTAAAGGCAATGTTAGGATTAGTATAGGGGGGAGAAACGATGAATGTCATTATTATTGGTGGAGGTCAAGCCGGTGCTCATATAGGCTATTTATTATTAGAAAATGGTTTAAATATAAAAATTATTGAAAACCGAGAATTTCTTGTTGGAAAATTAACCAAAGATTTCTCAGAGGAAATCGTTATTTTGGGAAGCGGAACCGATCCCAATACATTGGAAGTTGCAGGTATTCAATCTGCGGATGTATTAGTGGCTGTTACAGGCAGTGACGAAGTAAACCTGGTGGCTTCTACGATCGCCAAGTTTGAATTTGGGATCCCCCGGGTAGTGGCACGTGTCAACAATCCACGGAATGCGTGGCTTTACAATCGTGATATGGGGGTGGATGTTTCGATCAATCAATCAGATTTACTGGCCCAAATAGTTGTGGAAGAAATGGATATGGAAAATATATCGACTTTGATGAAATTGAATCGTGGCAATTTTTCCATTGCTAAAGTAACCGTAAATCCAAAATCAAACGCTGTTAAAAAAGTGATAAAAGAATTGAACATTCCTTCAAAATGCGTCTTCATCGCCATTTTACGCAATGAGGATGAAGTCATCATTCCGCGAGGAGATACCGTAATTGAGCCAAATGATTATATTCTGCTGTTAGCAGATGAAAGTTCGGAAAAAGTGGTAAATGATATATTTTCAGTGGAATAAGGGGACGGTTCTTGTGCTTCCTTTTTGGAATCACAAGAACCGTCCCTATTGATAATTGGGTGAATTAAAACCGGCAACGAGTGCATCTCTTGCTGAAACTAAATCAAATCTAATAAAAACGAGCTGGCCGCTAAGTTTATCATTCTCACTACTTAACAATATAGCTTGGTCAATGTTGTTAATGGCATTGTTTGTCCGCTCAAGGACGAGGGCTGCTCGATTGTTTGATAGTTTTATAAGTACTTGATTGTCTTGGATTGGAGGAACTAAAGGATTGGCGGGATAACTGGGGTCAATGGCATACTCAGAATCGAAAAGCAAAGCTTTAATGGCAAGGAAAGCTTCGGTGAGATGGTCAATCGTATCCTGGTAGTATTGTTCTTTAATAGGATTAGGGGCCGAGGGAAAAGAGGACAATTTTTGAAAGAGGTTTAATGCACTCTTGGCAAATCGAATTGCTTGTACCGTATGAGCCAAGGCTAATCTAACATTTGAAACTACATTAGTAGTCATTTTTCCACTCCTTATAGTTGCATTCGTAATAGTGTATGTAAAATTACAGGAAACTGATATAGTTACTTATGTATATTTATTTCCTAATAAGAGCCTACGTTGGCTTTTTTTTAATACTAAGAAAATCTTAAGATTTGCATAACGTGTTTGTTAAGATTTGCTTGATATCATTCCCTTAGAGAGAAAAAAAGGAGGGATTGATGATGTTCAAATACATATTCAGGAGTGAACGAGCATGAACATATTGGTATGTGATGATGACAAGGCAATCGTAGATGCGATAGGTGTCTATTTAGAAAGTGAAGGCTACAAAATTTTCAAAGCTTTCAATGGAATAGAAGCTATCGAAGTGGTTGAACAAAATGAAATTCACCTCATCATCATGGATATTATGATGCCTAAGCTGGATGGAATAAGAGCAACCGCGAAAATTCGGGAGGACTATAAAATTCCGTTGATTATGCTTTCCGCTAAAGCTGAAGATACCGATAAAATACTAGGCTTAAATTTAGGCGCAGACGACTATATCACAAAGCCATTCAATCCGTTAGAGCTCATAGCAAGGGTTAAATCACAGCTTAGAAGATATATCACATTTGGAAGTCTAGAAACGAAGAGTAATGTATTTCAAACAGGGGGACTCATCATCGATGATGAAAGTAAAGTAATAACCGTCGATGGAGATGAGGTCCATCTTACACCCGTTCAATACAAGATCTTAAAGCTTCTGACGGCAAACGCAGGAAAGGTATTTTCAATAGAAGAGATTTATGAAAAGGTCTGGAATGAAACGTCGTTTAGCCCCGAAAATACCGTAACCGTTCATATTCGTAAAATCAGAGAAAAAATAGAAATCAATCCAAAGGAACCAAAGTATTTAAAGGTGGTGTGGGGAGTTGGGTACAAAGTCGAAAAATTATAGCCACTCGTTTATTACGAAACTAGTCATTTTTATCATTATGATTTTATGTTTTACCGGCCTTATACAAAAATTTGTAGAAGTTGAAGTATTAAATGATGGTGATTTTGGCATCGTTTTTGAAGATGACTATTTTAAAAGCAATTCATATGTTCGCGAAAGCGAAACAATAATTGGCGACTTAACAAGGTTAATTGGTGAATATAAAAATGAGGAACATATTTTAAATGGCGGGACGATTAGTGAAGAGTACTTACGAAATGAAGAAGAAAATTTATTTGAAGAGTTTAAAGTAACTTCCAAAAGCTATAACCCTGAAATAGGCGAAGAGAAAAACTATGAAACGTTTAAAGTAGAATATGCAGAAAAGATAACTCAAGCAAGGGATAACTTAATTAGGAATGATTTAAAAATATATCATTTACTGTTACAGAATTTAGAAGACCACGAAAACCCGTTGTATTTTGCCAGTGATGGGGTAAATGTTTATTCAAACAGTTCGAAGATCGAAAAAGAGCAACTGAAGAATTATCCTACTTATTTATTGTTTGAGAAATACAATAGTGAGTTTTATCCAAAAGAGATTAATGAAAATGAAAATTTGCATCGGATTACCGAAAGAATAGATGAATTGAATCCGGAAAGCAGTGTTGTTTATGTTGCTTTTACTGATGACTTTTTAAATCTTAAAGTAAAAGAATGGAAGGAAAATAAAGCGCAGGCTACCGAGAGCTTCTATTTACTGATCGCATTTTTCCTTGGATTTATCGTGTCATTTTTATACCTGGTAGTGGTGATCGGACGAAAATCATTTAAAGACGAAGAGTTGCACTTAAATGTAGGGGATAAATTATTTAATGATATTAATATAGTGCTTTGCCTTTGCCTGATTGCATCTTGGGTTGCAATGGTAGAGGGTGTGTTTGAACATATTGACCAATTGATCATTCCAATTACGATTCCTATTGCCACTGTTGGCTTTGTGCTGATTCTATCACTCATAAGACATTTCAAGAATAAGACGTTTATCAAACACACCTTGATTTTCAGTATTTTCTATAAGCTGGTTAAGTTTGTTGGGGATGTATATAAAAGCGGAAGCGTTGGCGTAAAGACAGTACTGATCGTAGTCGGTTATCCGGTATTAGTTGCACTAACCTTCTTCATGTTTCCGGTAACAATTGGCCTGGCAGCCTGGTTTGCTTTTAGAAAAATAAAGGCATTTAATACAATCAAAGAAGGTGTAGAGAGAATAAAGGATGGAAACCTTCAGCATAGTATTACGGTTGAGGGCAAAGGAGAGTTCGCCGGGTTGGCCGCCAATATAAACAGTATCGCCGATGGGCTGAAAAATGCCGTTGATAGTGAACTGAAAAGCGAGCGGCTAAAAACGGAGCTGCTTACGAATGTTTCACATGATATTCGAAACCCTTTAACCTCGATCATCACCTATGTTGATTTACTGAAAAAAGAACAGGACCCTGAAAAAGTTGACGAATATATCGAAATATTGGAGCAAAAATCGAGAAGATTAAAGGTTCTTACTGATGATTTGTTTGAGGCCTCAAAGGCTTCCAGTGGAAATATTCCGGTTCACTTTGAACGGGTAGATATTCTTTCTTTAATAACCCAGGGGTTGGGAGAAGTGAATGAAAAAATTGAAGCGCTGGATTTAGATTTTAAGTTGAATTATCCTTCTGATAAGGTATATGTGATGGCCGATGGGAAATTATTGTGGAGATCGATTGAGAATCTTTTGTCCAATATTTTTAAATATGCGCTGAGAGAGTCACGGGTTTATATTGATATCGAGGAGTTTGAGAACGAAATCCTTCTTACCTTCAAAAATATTTCAGCTTACGAGCTAAATATCTCAGCAGACGAGTTAATGGAGCGCTTTAAAAGAGGAGATGAATCGCGCTCAAGTCAAGGCAGTGGATTAGGTCTATCGATTGCGAAAAGTCTGATTGATATACAAAAAGGCAAATTTACGATTCAAATAGATGGAGATTTATTTAAGGCGATGATTAGTTTGCCGAAATATAGTGATTAGTAAATTGAGGTTCGGTGGGGGTAGTATCGAACGCGCTAGGGAATGGGATGATTTATCCTGTTCTCTTTTTTTTGTATTCATTTTGATTTTTTGTCGATTACGAGTTATGAAGGTTGGAGCAGTGATTGGTTTATTTGAAGGACAAAAAGGAGGGGCGAAGGTATGGAAATGTCCTTGAGAGGGGGTGTCAAGGACAAAAAGAAGCGGCGCGGTGATGGAAATGTCCTAGAGAAGGTGTCTCAAGGACAAAAAGGCGTGTGAGATCCGTGGAAATGTCCTAGAGAAGGTGTCTCAAGGACAAAAAGGCGTGTGAGATCCGTGAAAATGTCCTAGAGAAGGTGTCTCAAGGACAAAAAGGCGTGTGAGAGCCAGAGAAATGTCCTAGAGAGGGTGTCTCAAGGACAAAAAGGCGTGTGAGATCCGTGGAAATGTCCTAGAGAAGGTGTCTCAAGGACAAAAAGGCGTGTGAGATCCGTGAAAATGTCCTAGAGAAGGTGTCTCAAGGACAAAAAGGCGTGTGAGAGCCAGAGAAATGTCCTAGAGAGGGTGTCTCAAGGACAAAAAGGCGTGTGAGATCCGTGGAAATGTCCTAGAGAAGGTGTCTCAAGGACAAAAAGGCGTGTGAGATCCGTGAAAATGTCCTAGAGAAGGTGTCTCAAGGACAAAAAGGCGTGTGAGAGCCAGAGAAATGTCCTAGAGAGGGTGTCTCAAGGACAAAAAGGCGTGTGAGATCCGTGGAAATGTCCTAGAGAAGGTGTCTCAAGGACAAAAAGGCGTGTGAGATCCGTGAAAATGTCCTAGAGAGGGTGTCTCAAGGACAAAAAGGCGTGCGGAAGTTATAGAAATGTCCTTTAGAGAGGGTATCAAGGACAAAAAGGCGTGAGGAAGCTATGGAAATGTCCCAGAGAAGGGGTGTCAAGGACAAAAAGGAGAGTGAGAGCCGTGGAGATGTCCAAGAGAAAGTGTCTCAAGGACAAAAAGGAGTGGAAGCACTAGTAAAATGTCCAAGAGAAAGTGTCTCAAGGACAAAAAGGAGAGTGAGCACCAGTGAAATGTCCTTAAGAAGGGTTATCAAGGACAAAATGAAGGCGGAGTACAAGGGAAAAGTCCTTCATAAGTGATATGAAGGACAAAATCCAGAAAAAGGCGCAAAAAAATCCTTCATAGTAATCTATGAAGGATATGAAGTTTGTTGTTTTTTGGCAATCCTAAAACTAGTCTATTCAAAATAAGCCCATCGATGTACTCCAACAATTCTTAAATTTTTTTCGAGGATCCGTTTTATTCTTTTTTTAGATTTAATCACTTTACACCAATCGTGAATAAGATTTGTAGTAATTTTTAGATTGGGAAAAAGAAGCTTTATTTCCTTTACATTCCGCATGACGGCAGCAGAAACGAATTCTTCATACCCGCAGTCATTACAAACACATTTCCTCCCCTGGACAGAAATCGAAAATGAGTTGCAAATACCACAAGTCATCCCTTTTCGGACTTGCCCATAATTATATTGTGGTAATTGTTTATAAGGAGAGTCTTCAATATGCAGTGAAATTAATTTGTCAGCTAACAACTTATGTTTTCCATTTAATTTTGATGGGACTGTGTTCAGTTTTTTCAAGTATCGAGTAACTTGTGTTGGGAATATTAACGGCTTGTTGAGAGGTGCTTGATATAAGGTGAACTCGGGGTTGATAAAGACGACCGAAGCATCAATGGGGTAATTGAATCCAAGATTTTGTAGTAGTTGGCGTAACAAGGATTCGCTTCGGGATATTTGCGTTAGTGGATTATTCATCTCAGATTTGGGTTTCTTATAAAATCGATCTGTTTCGTAATAATAATCTCCTTCGTGATTTTTTACTTCATAAAAGAAAATCGTTTCAGAAAAGATAATAAGAGTGTCGATTTGGAACGTTGTGTTATTCATTTTTAAAAGCAAATCATTTAATATTAGGCATTCACATTGTAGAAGTTTCTCTGTCAAAGCATCAAACATTATCTCCCCTTCATAGCCCTTTTGAAGGTTGAAATAGTGCTGCTTGTCTTTTTCAGATAAGTTCATTCGAGTGTTTAAGCACCTAAGAATTTGTAATTCAGTAGATTCAACACGAGATTTATATGGCATAGTCCACATCCTTTCATATTTTTGAAACTCTATGTCTATTTTATAAAAAAAGAAAGGTCGAACGGGAATAATAGAATGAATATTTTGTTAATAATTCTCGCAGAAATAGTAAAACCTTATCTTGATGGGTTTCGATAAGTTGTATCATTTTATGGTAAGATGTATAGAGTAATTAAAGAAGGAAGTGTAACCAAGTGATTAACATAACCATACCAAAACCAGATGTAACGATTACCAAACAGAACGATCCCGAAACTAGTAATATTTATGGATTTACTGATTTCCATCTTATCCCTAGAGATAAGGGCGGTATCTTTATGTTTTATAACAAGGAACAGGAGCTTCTGTTTGTTGGAAAAGCAAGAAAACTGAGACAAAGAATTAAAAGGCATTTTGAGGATAATGTTTCCCCGATCAAAACGCATCGTGATGAAGTCTTTAAAATCCGGGTTTGTTTCGTGGAAGACCCCGTACATAGAGAAATTTACGAAACGCATATTATTAATGAACTAAAATCAAAATACAATATTGACAAGGTGTTTTATAAGTAATCATAGGGACGGTTCTGCTGCTTCAAAAGGAAGCGACAGAACCGTCCCTGTTGTTTTATAATTAAATCAATAATGATGGTGCAGCTTGTCACTTCTAATTCTTTGCTTACTAGGTCTTGTACCTCATTTAGCGAGGAAATGGAGGGACAAGCTTTTGTTGTTTTTACAAGGTCTAATATGAAAAGGGAGGATGGCGTATGAAATGGAGTGAACTTTTTAATGTTAACGACAGGCCTTCAATGGAAGATATAAGGCATTTTCTTGGAGAGGCTCAATCGACCTGGTATGAACTCACCTCATATATCGAAGAAGAATATCAGATCAAACCCGAGATGTCTTATAGCAAATGCTCCGCACAACCGGGTTGGAATATAAAATACAAGAAGAGTGGTAAGTCCCTATGTACGCTCTATCCAATGAAAGGCTTTTTTATTGCTTTAATCGTAGTCGGAGCGAAAGAGGAGGAAGAGACGGAAAGGATGTTGGAGGCGGACATATTTACGCCTTATCTGAAGGAATTGTACCGAAAAACGGCATTTTCTGCTGGTGGACGCTGGCTGATGATTGAGGTTAAAAATAAAGAAACGATTAATGACATCAAGGTATTAATTTCAATCAGAGTTAGATCTAGGAAAAAAATTAAGAAAAAACTTTGATATACGAACAAATGATGATTCCGGTTGAGGGGATACCGATATGGAAGCTAAACTTATTGCACCCTGTGGGATGAACTGTGGAATATGTGTCAGTTATCTGGCGATGAAATACGATCTCAAGAAGCAGGGATTTAGAAAGTCATACTGCCCCGGCTGCCTGCCACGCCGA
Source organism: Neobacillus terrisolis (assembly GCF_051233475.1). Lineage (NCBI taxonomy): Bacteria > Bacillati > Bacillota > Bacilli > Caryophanales > Bacillaceae > Neobacillus > Neobacillus terrisolis. The sequence goes on from NZ_JBKFGH010000026.1 coordinate 136,470, forward strand.
AAAAATTGCACCTACATGAAAAAACAATGTGATTTGCTGGGAAAAGGACTGGTTCGTTTTTGCTATGAGTGCGTAGATTTCCCATGTAAAAGGTTGAAAGCACTCAATCAACGATATTGCACTAAGTACCATATGAGCATGATCGAAAACCTTGAATTCCTTATAGAAAATGGAATGGAGAGGTTCCTTGAAAAAGAAGAGGAGAGGTGGCGCTGTCCAAAATGTGGCGAGGTGATATGTTGTCATAACGGACTTTGCATGAATTGTAGTCTCGATAAACTGCGAAAGAATAAAAAATACCGCTGGGATGAGGAGTAAACTCTCACCAAATTTACGGTGTTCATCTAAGTGGCTCTTGAACATATAGCATAAAAAGAGCTGACATATTTCTGTCGCTGCAGAAACAAGTCAGCTCTTCTTCGTTTAAGAACGGTCCCTGTACGATTAACGTAACATACTCGATTTAAATAGAATAATTGATTCTCGCTTCAGAATGGATGATCATTTGTCCATCTCTTTCTTCCAATCCGAGTCTGTATTTGTAGGGGTTTCCTGGTATCGTAATGTCGACATAGGATGGCAGATCAGAGTTATTACCTATTTGAATTTTGTACTGAACATATGTGTAAGTGCCGGCATTGAAGCGGCGTAGTATTTTTTTATGTTTTTCTTCGCAGAACAACGCCTCATGAAGCCCTTGGCTAGTTAGCTCCTGGCCAATTAATGTGTTTAACCTTTCAATTACATCAGTTTTTTTAATCACGAAATTCTTTCCTTTCACGTAACTATATATTTCTATTGTTTCATTTTAATTAACTATACATATTTATTTTAAACAAATAAATCTTAATTAAAAGTAGTGCAATCGAAAAATTCAAGAAAAATAGCAACTATCCGTAGGATGTCCAAAAACTATTATTGTAAAAAATTGTATACAGAAACTAATAGGTATAAGATGGAGATGTATGTTATAAGTCCGGAAGAAGAACAGATGAGTGTATCTATGTCAACTACGTGTTTGCCTTTAATTTTGGCTTGAGAAAAAGCATTAAAGAGATGGAAGGTAGAACAAATGAAGTGGTTAATTGTTAAGAATGATTTAATCAGAAATAAAGTGATTAACCTGGCCTTACTATTATTTATGATGTTTTCAGCATGTCTAGCAGTGTTGTCAGTGGTGATGGCGGTACAAACCTTTACTTCGATTTCTGAATTATATAAGACGGCACAGCCACCACACTTCGTTCAGATGCACAAAGGAGAAATCAATCAGGCGAAAATAGATGAGTTTATGTCCGACTATAAAGGCATAACGTATTGGCAAACGGATACGATGATTGATGTCTTCGGTGACTCTCTTACTGTTGTTAGTGACGAGGATAGGAACGATCTATCAGACTGCCGTCTTGACATAGGTCTTGTAAAGCAGAATGAAAAAAAGGATTTACTGTTAAATTCCCAACATGAAAAAGTAACTCTTCAAGAAGGCGAAATGGGGATGCCCGTCATTTTGAAGGAAGAGTATGGTATGGAAATCGGCGATCGTGTCCTTTTGACCAATAATAATGTAAAAAAGGAGTTTGTCATTAAAGAATTCATTTTGGACTCGATGATGAATTCGACCATGGCTTCCTCTACCAGGATCCTAATAAGCGACAAAGATTTTGATGAGCTTTCCGGAAAGGTGGGCGAGAATGAATATCTGATAGAATCGTACTTTACTAATTCAAAAGAGGCTGCGGATTTTCAGACCGCCTATGAAAACGCAGGGCTTCCTCAAAATGGTCAGGCGATCACCTATACGATCATTTTTATGCTGAGTGCTTTAACGGATATTATTACTGTCTTTGTTTTGCTTCTGGTGAGCATCCTTCTAATCATTGTTTCGTTTATCTGTGTCAAATTCACGATTATGGCTGCTTTGGAGGAGGACATTGGTGAAATCGGGACGATGAAAGCGATTGGACTTCCATTTGCCGAAATTAGGAACCTTTATCTTTATAAGTACCGGGCGTTAGCTATGGCAGGTGTTATCGCAGGATATATTTTGGCCTTACTGCTTAGCGGTGTAGTGACAAAGCATATCAGTGCTACATTTGGAGACATAAGGATATCCGCATTAGCTGTGATACTATCCCTTTTTGTTGGTTTCCTTGTTTTTCTACTTATTAACTACTATTGTAAAAAAGTTTTAAAAAAAATCAAAAAGGTTACTGTTGTGGATGCACTGGTCAGTGGAAAGGGATTTGAAAAAAATAAAGGCGGTATGAAGGACGGACTATATAAAGCTAAGAAACTTGCTGTTAACTGGCTGATGGGTATACGTGAGGTTTTCTATCAGTTTAAAAATTGGACTATTGTTTTTGCCGTTGTGTTGATTGCAGTCCTGATGATCCTAGTCCCTGTTAATTTGTTGAATACCTTTGAGGCGCCTGAATTTATTACATATATGGGAAGTTCTCTGGAGGATATCCTGATTGAAGTGGAAAATGGAGAGCATTTAGAAACCGGCTATGAAGATGTAAAACAGGTTTTGGAAAATGACGTTGCCATTGAAAACTATTATGAATATCGAAGAGTAAGTGTTCAAACCGCTGATGCTGAAGAGGAATTGATGAATTTGCACATAGACTGTGGAGACCAGTCGGGAGAGGATTTGCAGTATCTAAGTGGGAAGCCTCCCGAAAAGGAAACTGAAATAGCCATTTCCTATCTTAATGCTGAGAAAATCGGTAAAGATTCCGGGGACAAAATGATCCTTTTCTTTGGTGATAAAAAGCAGGAAGTTGTTATTTCTGGAATTTATCAGGACGTTACCAGTGGAGGATATACGGCTAAGTCAAAAAATGATTTTCCAGGACTTAAAGCTGAAAAATATTCATTTTCAGTGAATCTAAAAAGTAATGCAGAAGTGGAAAAAAAGGCGGATGAATGGTCTGAAACCATGGGAGCGGGAGTTACGGTAGACCCGATGGAAGAATTCATTAACCAGACATTGGGCGGAGTTGTAAAACAGCTTCGGACGATTGTTTTGGCGATTGTCATCATTGGCGCATGTTTAGCGATGCTGATCACAGTTTTATTTTTAAAACTGCGTCTGGCAAAGGATTTATCAGAAATAGCCGTTTTAAAAGCGATAGGATTTTCAGAACATGATATTAAGCAGCAGTACATGATTAAAATAGGATGCGTTTCGATAACCGGCATCTTGACCGGAATAATCTTAACGGATGTCTTAGGAGAAAAGATTATTAACGCTGCGTTAAGCGTTGCAGGACTTGGGATTAAGAAGGTTGAGCTTATTGCCAATCCTGTAATCGAGTATATCATTTGTCCGCTGCTTATACTGGGGCTGACCCTGTTTGTAACTTGGATAGTCGTGAGAACCATTAAAAAATACAATATTATTTCTATTATTAACAGATAGCAAACGAAGGAGGTGCGAATGTGAAAACGATAGTAGATGTAGAGAATTTATGTAAAAACTTTGAGGATACACAGGTGTTAAATAATATAAATTTTAAGGTTGTTGAAGGTGAGTTCATCGCGATTATGGGGCAGTCCGGCTCTGGAAAATCAACACTGCTTTATAGTATAAGTGGAATGGACAGACCCACTTCCGGCAATGTGTTGTTTTGTGGTAAAGATATTTCTAAGCTAGATGATGAAAAGATGAGTGAAGTACGGTTAATGCAGATGGGCTTTATTTTTCAACATTCCTATTTACTAAAAAATCTATCAATCCGGGATAATATTATCCTTCCGGGGTTTAAGTCTGGAAAGCTGTCCAGAGAACAGGTAAATCAGAATGCCGAAGCGCTTATGGTAAAAACAGGCATTGCAAGTGTCGCGGATCATGATATTAAAATGGTTTCAGGCGGACAGCTACAACGCGCAGCAGTCTGTCGGGCACTGATCAATCAGCCGGATATTTTATTTGGGGATGAACCTACCGGAGCGCTAAACAGCAGTACGACAAGAGAAGTGATGGATATCATCAATGCGGTCAATACCGAAGGGACTACCGTCATCATTGTGACCCATGATGCCAAAGTGGCTGCAAGGGCAGACAGAGTGATTTTCCTTATGGATGGAAATATCCATGATGAGCTGAAATTGGGAAAGTACGATGGAGACGAAAAGAAAAAATCATACCGTGAGAAAAGTTTATATGAATGGTTAGAAAAACAGGGATTTTAGACAGGCTAGCACAGGTAAGTGGTGACATGAATTTTTCATGTGACCACTTATTTGTGCTCAAACCGGTAAAGTGGTCCCGATAATGAGGGAAATAACGGCGGAACTAGTGTCCTCTAAAGTATTGTGAGGACATAGAATCCCTTATTTAGGTTAAAAAAACTAGTTTTATCATTTTGGCGGACACCAGAGCCCTTATTGGGTCAAAAATCATGCAATTTTATATGTAAATGGCCAAATAGCGGAACCAATGTCCGCCAAATTTTCAAAATAGCCGAAAATGAGGGAAATAGCGGAACCAGTGTCCTCTAAAATATTATGCGGACATGGAATCCCTTATTTAGGTTAAAACTACTAGTTTTATAATTTTAGCGGACACCAGAGCCCTTATTGGGTCAAAAATCAAGCAGTTTTACATGTAAATGGCCAAATAGCGGAACCAGTGTCCGCCAAATTTGCAAAATAGCCGATAATAAGAGAAATAGCGGAACCAGTGTCCTCTAAAGAATTGTGCGGACATGGAATCCCTTACTTAGGTTAAAACTACTAGTTTTTTAATTTTAGCGGACACCAGAGCCCTTATTGGGTCAAAAATCAAGCAGTTTTACATGTAAATGGCCAAATAGCGGAACCAGTGTCCTCCAAACTACCAAAATAGCCGAAAATAAGAGAAATAGCGGAACCAGTGTCCTCCAAATTTGCAAAATAGCCGATAATAAGAGAAATAGCGGAACCAGTGTCCTCTAAAGAATTGTGCGGACATGGAATCCCTTACTTAGGTTAAAACTACTAGTTTTTTAATTTTAGCGGACACCAGAGCCCTTATTGGGTCAAAAATCAAGCAGTTTTACATGTAAATGGCCAAATAGCGGAACCAGTGTCCGCCAAATTTGCAAAATAGCCGATAATAAGAGAAATAGCGGAACCAGTGTCCTCTAAAGAATTGTGCGGACATAGAATCCCTTATTTAGGTTAAAACTACTAGTTTTTTAACTTTAGCGGACACCAGAGCCCTTATCGCATCAAAAATCAAGCAATAACACATGAAAATAGCCAAATAGCGGAACCTATGTCCTCCAAACTACCAAAATAGCCGAAAATGAGGGAAATAACGGAACCAGTGTCCTCTTAAATCAGTAAAACGTTTCCTCTTCGCTAGTCTCCTATATCTAAACTTAATAGTAAATGAAATTCGGAATCTTAAAGTATCCTACCCCTACAAGTACCCCGTTTTTATAGTTGGCAATGTAATAGTAGTTGGTGGCTTCCCCTGGATTAAAATGTTCAACCAAAGATTTGATAGGTGCTCCATTATACAAAACAACCTCATTTAAGGATTCTTCCAATTGATTGTTGTTATAAAACATACTTTTTTTAGTAATCACCATTTGATCTGGAGCTTGTAAATTCTGATCAAACGTGAATAAAAGATTAAGCTCATGATCACTTGTATCCGGGTTCCAATATATTAATTCATAGGATCCTTCAATGAGATGAGGCGCAGTAAAACTACAGCTACCTTCTGCAATCAGATTCATTTGGCTATAGGCCTCAATCTTGACAGTATACTGTTGACTCGGATTTAAATTTTGAATATGGACGCTTAATTCCTCAAGGGTACCATTGAAAACGATGTTTCCATTTAAATAAACGATATAATGGTCGGGATTAGCTACTGAATCTTCTAATTGGAAATTGATATCAGCAGAGAAATCAGTGTTTAAAGTAGATGTTGCTTGAATTGAAGCAATCGAAATAGGCTCAGGTTGTTGAAACTGAAATTCTTGACTTCCCATTCCTATGTACTCATCCTGATACCAAGCCTTAACTTGAACGGTGTAATTACCAGGGGCAAGGGAAGGAAGTGTAATGGGCTGTTCAGGGTAATTTCCCTCATATAGTAATTCCATCCCTATCCATACTTGATATCGATCTGCTGAAAATACTGAATTAGCTGGGTTCCAGTAAACCTGAACAGTATTATCCTGCAAGGTTGTTGTCGAAACAGAAAGGGAAGAGACCGGAATAAGATAAGTTGAAGTATTGTAAGAAGTAGCTGCTAATAGAGTATCTCTAAACCAGGCTTCAACTGTATAGGAATAGTCTGTATCTGAGTGCAAGTTGGTATCGGTATAGGTTTGAGTAGATCCTTCGTATATAGTTTTTCCGTCTCTTTTTATGACATAAAGGTCTGGAATCTTTCTAGAATTGATTAAAGAATAGTGCAGCGTAATTTGTTTGTAATCATTTGTTGAAGAGATCTGAACAATCGGTTCTTGCTTTGTAGGTTTTTCTGCATATGTAGTGGCCAACGAAGTAAATAAAAAAGTTAGCATGGATAGAAAAATTAAACCAAACTGTTTCAAAATGGAAACCTCCCGCCCTTTTTAAAGAATATTTATGTTCTTTAAAAAGAATTATACAGGACCGGATATTTGAAATCTATGAATATGTACAAACACTTTGTCAATGAACAACATAATATAAGTAAATACAAAATTAGGGGGAAATAACGGAAGTTGAATGATTTTACATTAATTAAAGTTTCTGGCTTCAATGAGTGGAATGATGTCGAGGTGATCAGCAATCCAACACCTTATAAATTAGTTGGCAGAGGGGTGCAAGGTGCTGTTTTTAAATTGTCAAATAAACAATGTGTAAAAATATATCCAGAAGAGAAACATTGCCGATGGGAAGTGGAAGCACTTCGAAAAGTCCAAGCATCAGCTTATTTTCCGAGATTTTATGATTCAGGAGCCAACTATATGGTTATGGAATATATTGAGGGAACAAATCTAAAAGATTACTTAAAGGAAAAAGGGACCATACCTATTGAGATAACAAAACAGATTATCGCTTTACAAAAAGAAATGAAGTCGTTAAATTTTACTGACTATGATATATATTTGCGTCATTACATTGTAACGAATAACGGAACGATTAAGGTCATCGATCATGTGAAGTCCTTTACTCGAAACCGCCCTGTACCTAAATATTTTTTTATGGGATTAAGCAGTTTAGGTTTATTGAAAATGTTCAAAACTCAAGTCAAAGCAATCGATTATGAAATTTATAGTAAATGGAAAAAAACAATGAAGAAATATTTGTAATGTGTCGGGTTACATATTGAGCTCAATCATTTGTAATCCGTTGTATGTGGCCAAGCTTTAAAATTTAAGTAAAATGCAGGCAGTGTTTTTGAAAAATCAAAGCACTGCTTTTCTTTTACTAATGAAAGGGAAAAGCTTTTGTTTCTCAAGATATTCTTTTTTTAACATAATAATAAAACGTCTAGAGCAAAACGACTTTGTAATTAATGTGAATATTTTAATAGTTAAAACATTTTTTAATCAAAATAATAATATTGTAATATATCAAAAAAGTAATTATAATACTATTTATGAGAAAGACAGTTGTCTTTATGGAGTGGAATGTGGTTGGGTTTTCCAACCATCGAAGAAATCGTTAACTTCGACCTTATCTATCTGTATTAGACGAAGGGTTATCAGAGAAAACAGCCCGATTTTGGCCATCTTACATTTTATTTTACTAGTGGGGGAAAAATCTATGAAAAGTGTATTAAAGATGTGGAATCAATTGAGCCTGGTAAAACAAATCATCGTAGGTTTGATTATCGGTATTGCCTTAGCTGTAGCGGTTCCAGAAGTAGCAAAGCCTGTTGTCATTTTAGGTTCTTTATTTGTAGGTGCTTTAAAAGGTATTGCACCTGTGTTGGTGCTCTTCTTGGTAATGTCGGCCATTGCTCAACACAAGAGTGGTCAGCAAACGAATATGAAAACAATTCTTTTCCTATATCTTTTAGGTACATTTTTAGCAGGATTATTCGCCGTTATTGTAAGTTTTATTTTTCCTGTTAGCTTAACACTCGTTAAAGGCGCTGAAGGTTTGACACCTCCAGGTGGTGTTGTAGAGGTTCTAAAGACATTGTTACTAAACGTTGTTGATAACCCGGTTAAAGCTATTTTTAATGCGAACTATATCGGTATTTTAGCTTGGGCGGTTGTACTTGGCTTAGCGTTAAAAAATGCTCCGGATTCAACAAAAACATTGATTTCGAATTTTTCAGATGCGCTTTCGAAGATCGTAACTTGGGTAATCAAGTTTGCACCATTTGGAATTATGGGTCTTGTGATTGAGTCTATTACAACAAATGGTATTGAGTCATTACTAAGCTATGGAAAATTACTTCTTGTTTTAATTGGTTGTATGCTTTTTGTGGCACTAGTTGTCAATCCAATTATCGTGTTTGCAACAGTTCGTCAGAATCCATATCCACTTGTATTCAAGTGCATCAGAGAAAGTGGAATTACTGCATTCTTTACTCGTAGCTCTGCCGCGAACATTCCAGTAAATATGAAATTATGTGAAAAATTAGGTTTAGATAAAGATACGTATTCTGTATCCATTCCGCTTGGAGCAACCATCAATATGGCTGGTGCCGCAGTTACCATTGCTGTTTTAACACTTGCGGCGGTTCACACACTAAATATTGATGTGGACATCCCAACAGCAATCATCCTTAGCGTACTATCAACTGTAGCTGCTTGCGGTGCTTCAGGTGTTGCCGGCGGTTCATTATTATTGATTCCACTTGCATGTAGCCTATTTGGAGTTCCAAATGATGTTGCGATGCAAGTAGTTGGAGTAGGCTTTATCATCGGTGTTCTACAAGACTCCTTTGAAACAGCACTCAACTCATCAACAGACGTCCTTTTCACAGCAGCAGCTGATTATCAAAAGCGACTTAAAGAAGGAAAGAAAATCGACATAAACAAAGTAGCATAATCAAGGGCAACCATGGGGCAATCAAGGGGACGGTTCTTGCGTATCTATTTGTCACTCGAAAGGGCAAACGGGTGACGCAAGAACCGTCCCCCTGATTTTTTTATTGACAGAAAAAGGATTTGTTGTTAATATGACTAAACAGATAGGAATTAATGTAATTTTTTGAAAATAGAAAAATAAGCTGACTGGATTACCAGAGGCCTTAATTTCAAATCTTCGGATTTGAGGTTAAGGTCTTTTTTATTTTCAAAAAATCAACAAAGGAGGATGAAAGAATATGAGTGACAGTAATCAAACGATTCGAAATGAGCGGGATGCCAATCTTGTCGCCTATGCAGAGCGGGTTGCGGAACAAATTTCAAAAACCGCTTCAAAATATGATGAAACTGGGGAATTTCCGTATGAGCATTACGAAATTTTGCGGAAAGAGGGCTATATTAAGCTAACCATTCCTAAACAATATGGCGGTGAGGAACTTTCTCTATATGAAATATTGCTGGTCCAGGAAAGATTAGCGAAAGCTTCTGGTTCAACGGCACTTGGGGTAGGATGGCATTTAATGACATTCTTTAGTCTCAGCGATTTTCGTCCTTGGAAGGAAGAAGTATTTGCTGAAGTATGCAAACAAGCCGTTGAAGAAGGTTCTTTACTAAATGTTTACGCCACAGAGCGTGAAACTGGAAATGTGGTAAGGGGTGGCAATCCATCAACCATTGCCAGAAAAACAGAAGACGGCTATATCATTACCGGCCGAAAAGCGTTTGCGACCTTGGCACCCATTGTAAACCACTTTACCGTTTTGGCTTATGTGGAAGAGGAAGACAAAATCGCTGAATTCTTAATCGAAAAAAATGATTCTGTTACATTGATCAATACTTGGAATGTCCTTGGAATGAGAGGAACGGGCAGTTTTGACATTGAACTGAATAATGTTTTTGTCCCAGACGAGGCTCTATTAGCTTATTCCGAAAAGGGTGTACCGGATCGTTTCAATGGCAATAGCAGTGCCTATCGGTTGCAGTTGCCGGCAATTTATTTGGGGATAGCGACAGCGGCCAGAGAATTTATTATCAAGTATGCAAGTGAAAAGTACTCTCCAAGTCTGGGTGCTGTTATTTTGGAAGCCCCTCATGTTCAGCAAAAAATAGGAGAAATTGAAATTCTTATTACCGTATCGAGATCCTTATTATATGGATTGGCAGAAAAATGGGATCACAATTTACACCTAAGAAATCAGTTGCAAAATGAAGTAGATATAACAAAATACACCATTTGCAATCATGCAAAAAAAGTTGTAGAGCTGGCGATGAGTATAGCAGGTGGGAATTCGTTATCAAAGGATCTCCCGCTTGAAAGGTATTTTCGGGATGTCCAATGTGGGGCATTTAATCCACCACTAAATGATATGGTAGTAAGTCTAGCATCGGCTTCTGCAATTAAACATTTTCGAAATTCGAACAAAACGTTACAACATAACTAGGAGGAAGGAATATGAGTGAAAAAAGACAAATGCATTTGGGCGCTTTTTTCCAAACGTTTTTGGGCCATCATTTAGCTGCTTGGCGTTATCCTGAAACAAAAACGGAACAGGTAACAAACTTAAGTCTGTATAAGGAAATTGCTCAGCTATCTGAAAAAGGGAAATTTGATTTGCTTTTTCTAGCTGACGTACTCGCACATAATGAGGAAGATATCGCCTATACACCACAAATTCGTTTGGAAGCAACAACAATGATGGCTACTTTGGCAGCAGTAACAAGTAAAATTGGATTGGTTGCAACCTTGTCAACGACATTTAATCATCCCTTTAATGTTGCAAGAAAATTTGCAACGATTGACCATATGAGCGGAGGTAGAGCGGCTTGGAATGTCGTGACTACTGCTCACGATCATGAAGCGGCTAATTTCGGCCTGGCCCAACAAATCGATCATTCACTTCGGTATGAACAAGGTGCAGAATTTGTAGAAGTAGCGAAGAAGCTATGGGACAGCTGGGAGGATGATACACTTCTTTTTAACCGAGAATCGGGTCAATTTTTAGATGCTGGTAAAATACACGCAATTAACCATGAAGGAAAATTTTATAAAGTAAAAGGTCCAATCAATATTCCGAGACCTCCACAAGGACATCCAATCATTGTAACCGCTAGTGCCTCAGAAGATGGAAGGGAATTCGCTGCAAAGCATGCAGATATTTTATTCACCATTGCTCCATCAACCGTTAAAGAAGCAAAACTGGTTTACGATGAAATAAAACAAAGAGTGGCAAAGCATGGCCGAAATCCAAAGCATTTAAATATTATGCCGGGAATTGTTCCGTTTGTTGGAAAAACCGAAAAGGAAGCACAAGAGAAATTTGAACATTTCCAAGAACTAATCCTGCCAGAATTAGGAATTGGTTGGTTATCACGCTATGTTGAGCATGATTTATCACAATACTCTCCTAACGATTATTTACCAGAATTAAAGGATGTTGCACAAGTGAATGGAGAAAAGGGCCGCTTTGAATTATTGGCAGACTTAGCTAAGAAGGAAAATTGGACCATTCAACAACTGGCCAAATATTTCGTTCAAAGCCAAGGGCACTTATTCATAGTTGGTTCAGGCGAAACGGTTGCAGACAAATTAAGTGATTGGTTCGTGAATGGTGCATGTGACGGATTTAATGTGAAATTTCCATATTTCCCTGGTGGGATAAAGGATTTCGTCGATCATACGATACCTGAACTGCAAAATAGAGGATTATTCCGAACGGAATACGAAGGAAATACATTACGTGAACACCTTGGATTAGATTTTCCAAAGGTAAGGAGTACGGTGAAGGCTTAAGCGCTTTTGATTGGAATTAAACCGACTAATCTTATGTGAAAAATAAAAATAATCCACAATCAAAATTTAAGCTAAGGAGGGGCTATCTATGGGACAAACATTACAGCTGTCACCGCCATCTTCAAAAAATTCGGCCGTTACCAAGCTTGAAGCGAACTCAATTTATTTTAATTACGGTGAAACAGAAATATTAAAAGATATTAACCTCGAAATTAAAGAAGGAGAGTTAATCGTTCTAATGGGTCCCAGTGGCTCCGGGAAGAGCACCTTCCTTCGTATGCTGGCGGGCTTGTCACAACCGAAATCAGGAAACATTATCGTTGACCAAAAGGATATAACCGATTTCGTTCCAGATTGTACGGTAGTATTTCAAGATTATTCCCTGTTTCCTTGGTTAACAGCGGAAGAGAATTTAGTTCTGGCATTAAAACAAAAATTTAAGAAAACGAAGACAAAGAAAGAACTGCAGTTATTGGCGGAGCAGTATCTATCCCTCGTTCATTTGGGCCATGCTATAAAAAAATATCCAGGTGAAATGTCCGGAGGAATGAGGCAACGGGCTGCGATTGCCAGAGCATTTTCGGTCGGGTCAGATTTAATGCTCATGGATGAACCATTTGGGGCACTGGATCCCATAACAAGAATTCATTTACAGGAGCTAATTCTGCAAATAAATCGTGATCAAAACCGAACGATTGTGTTTGTGACACACGATGTGGAAGAAGCGATATTTTTAGCTGATCGAATTGTCATGTTTTCACCTGGGCCGCCTGGCACAATTATGGATGTTATTGATGTCCCATTCGAAAGGCCAAGAAACAGAAAAACATTGTTTGAAAGCCAAAAATTTATTGCATTACGAGACTATTTATTAGGAGTCATGAATAAAGGCGTTTTTGACCGATTAAATCAATCTGGTCAGGTTTCAAGTGGGGAAGGAATATAGGAGGGGTATTGGATGAGGCTTTTATCAAAAAGAAACTGGTTATTAAGCGGTGTATTGGCAACTTCTTTAATAGGTTTAACCGCATGCGGGACTGCTGAGAAAACGGCTACGAAGAATGGGGAAGAGAAAAAATATCATTTAAGCGTCGGATATTTAAAAGCAAATGGAGCGCCACTTGTGGATATTGCGATTCAAGAGGGATATTTTGAAAAAGAAAATTTAGAAGTAGAACTAGTACCATTTAATGCTTCGACGGATGGAATCAATGCCTTGCAAGCAAACAAAATTGACATTGGTTTGACGTTTGGTACGTCTACCCCGTTAGCATTTATTTCACAAGGGGCTGATCTTGATATTATCGGTGGATACATGGAGGGGGGACACCCGATTTATGTACCTGAGAAAGATAAGGATCAATATAAGAACTTTGCAGATTATAAAGGCAAAACGATCGGAACTGTTCGTCTTAGTGTTCCGGATATTGTCTACCGCTCAGCTCTTAAAAAAGCTGGTTTAGATCTTGAAAAAGACGTAAATATTGTCGAGTTTAAAACAATGGCGAATCTTATCGAAGCCGCAGGTTCCGGCAAAGTCGATGTCGCTTTCGCAAGCACCGGGTTTTTAACAAAGGCACAAGCTGCAGGCTTAGCTCCTGTAGCATGGAGCAATGATGTACAACCGGGTCATGTTTGCTGCCGCGTAGTCAGTCGAGGAGACATATCGAAGGAAGATGCGGAAGCATATAAGAAATTTGTGAAAGGGATCATTCAAGCTGAGCGGGTGAAATTAGAAACGCCTGAAAAAGCAGTTGAGGTTTCAAAGGAACGACTTAAGGTCGATGAAAAAACAGTCAATGAAATTGTCAATGAAAAACATCTTGTTAACTCTGCAGACCCAAATAAAAAACAAGTGGTGAAAATGTGGGAGCAAATGAAAGACCTTGGCTATGTTCAAGATGAAAAAGGTGTGGATATTAACAAACATTTCAATCTCACATTCTATGAAGATGCATTGAACGAACTAATTAAGGAACATCCAGAGGATGAATATTATCAAAAGACACTGGAACGCTACCAAAAACAAAATCTATAAAAGAGGGATTGGATGATAAAGCTCATACGACAATATTCCATTACTTTATTAATTGCTATTGCACTTATCGCTGTTTGGGTGATCATCACTTCGTTTAGTGATTGGCTTAACCCAATTATTTTTCCGCCTGCACAAGACATCCTTAAAGCACTGGTAGGAGCTTTTGGAGAGTTAGTAACAGGGTTTATTAGTTCGATGGGATTATTAATTCCAGCAATTGCGGCTGCATTATTGCTGGGAATTAGTGGGGGACTATTTTTCGGACTTCATCAAAAATCAAGAGAAATACTGGCACCTTTTTTTCATACGTTAAGTCCGTTACCACCTACTTTATTTATTCCGTATTCGATTGCCCTGTTGCCTACATTTAAACTTGCATCGATTGCAATCCTTTTTATCGGGGCTTTTTGGCCGATATTTCTAGGAACAATCCAAGGGGTTGTTTTAATTGAAAAGCATTATTGGGATAATGCTAAAACACTGGGGTTAAAAGGAAAGGATTTAGTGTTTAGAGTGATCCTGCCTGCAAGCTCCCCTCATATTTTATCGGGTACGGGAACAGCCCTAACATTGTCATTTATCGTCCTGATGATGGCTGAAATGTTTGGCGCTCAGTCCGGAATGGGTCATTTTGTACAATATTACACCGATTTCTCGCAATATGATCATGTGCTTGCCGGTCTGATTTTTAATAGTTTCATTATTTTATCCATAATGATTTTGTTTGAAAAAGTAAAGAAACGGATTCTCTTTTGGATGAATTTGAAAAGTGAAGGAAATTAGATGAAAAATAGTTACAGCCAGTCCTTAAGGTTATAAATTAAGCTTTGAGGTTAGCAAGGAGGTTGTTTTGAAGTGGTGGGGTAAACATAATTGAAGAAGGGTTCATTGACATTTTAATGAAGATCAAGAACCCTTCTCTCAATATTCTTAACTTGGACCATTCTTCTCTTTTATTTTTAATAGGCTTCGTAGAATAAATTATGCATATTGCCCTAGGCCAGATCATTTTTTTAAAAAGTAGGATCCAAAGATTACATTTACGGTAAAAATTTTTAAAAAAATTAACAGTTTTTGTTGAAAATCTATGTTTTTTTTATAAAAACTGTTGGTTTTCCGCTAATGGAGCTTACTTTTTAAGAAAAAAATCGCTCATTTTTAAGAATTTTAGCTTTTTCTTAAAAATTTTTGCTCGTTAGAAGGGCTTTATGCTCGTTTGAAAGTGAATATGGGACATTTCAAAAAATATATCGGGTCAACCCCCTAAGTTTGGACATATACTCATGTTTTCTCACGATTCCTTTGTTTTTAAAAAAACTTTTTTATCTATACAGCGATTGGTTT
>NZ_JBKFGH010000027.1:0-146865 GCF_051233475.1 Neobacillus terrisolis
ATGTAGCTCTGATTTGGTTATTTGTTTTTCCATTAAACAGCCTAACCAAGTTAACCTACGAATTTACGATAAGGAGCCAGTTTTGTTCATGATAACTTATTCATATAAAAACCACTGAATAATGCCTATTTTTAATCAAAAAACGGATCTGATGTCCGCATAACTGCTCAAAACAACACTTTTTGTGAAAATAAGGGATCTGATGTCCTCTCACCGCAAAACTTCAATCAAAATGCAGGTCAATGCAATACTTTTTAAAAAAATTTACGAAATCAAAACCCTCTGGTCCTTTATTTCATACTTTGGTAAATCCGCAACATTCATAGCACGAAAATTGCTATCTACATAAACAACATGCTTTGGTTTGAATTGCTTCGGTGAAGTTAGACCGGCAGACGCAGATAATGCAAACAATTCTTCCCGTAAAGTCGTTACATAATTAGTGACACGATAGCGCTTTTCCTCTACCACTAACGCTTTTTGAAGCTTTGGATTGGTTGTCGCGACTCCAACCGGGCAGTTGCCAGATGCACATACACCAGCACTTATACAGCCGGCCGATATCATTAATCCTCTGGCGATAACGACGACATCCGCTCCCATCGCTAAGGCAATCGCGATTCTGTCAGGAGAAAACAATTTTCCGCTGGCAAATATTTTGATTTGATCACGGATATGGTAACCGGTTAACACTTCTTGGGCAATCATCAATGCAGGCTTAATTGGTAAGCCTACAGAATCGGCCATTGCTTGATAAGTGGCTCCCGTTCCCCCTTCACCGCCATCAATGGCAATGTAATCAGGATATCGTTTGTGATAAGCCATATATTGGACGAACTCTTCAAACGTCTCCTGGCTGCCAATCACCATTTTTATTCCTACTGGCTTGCCCGTTACGTTGCGAATTTTTTCGATAAAATCAAACATTGTATCAAAATCATAAAATTCATCAAAGCGGTTTGCTGAATTAATCGTTTTCCATGGCTCCACACCGCGGATTTCAGCAATCAATGGTGTTACTTTTGAACCCTCCAAATGGCCGCCGCGGATTTTTGCACCCTGTCCTAATTTTAATTCAAAGGCTCTAACTTGAGGAATTTCCGCTTTCTTTTGCAGTTCCTCCCAAGAGAAAGTTCCGTCTGGATTTCGAAAACCAAACTTTGCAGGGCCAATTTGGGCGATGAGGTCGACTCCGCTTTTTAAATGATAGGGAGAAATTCCGCCCTCCCCTGTATTCATAAACGATTTTGCATCGTTCAATCCAAATCCGAGTGCTTCAATCGCATTTTCTCCAAGTGCACCATAAGACATTCCCGACATGCCGATTGGACTTTTCAGCACAAAAGGATATCTACATGTCTTCTCCCCAATGACAATCGCCTCATCATCTTTGTATAACCAAGGCTTCATCTCTGATTCTATAAATTTTTCATTTTTTGGAAAAAATAACTCTTGATATTCGGTCAGTTTATTGTGCTTATTGGTAGGTGCATCAATATACACCTTTGTATGAATCGATTCTGCATTATCTGCTTCCAAATCGGTGAGCTGCTTGGCGAAAAATGCATTTCGAAGATAAAATTGATTCGGTTGATCGAAATCCCGTTTGCTGCCAAAGGAAATAATGTTTTTCCCGTATTTCGCCAGTTTCACAATTTGTTGAAAATCAAGGCGGGAAAACGGTTTGCCTTCGTGATCCTCATCAAGTATGTACTGCTTAATTTCAGGGGCAATTTGCTCCATAAAATAACGAATCCTGCTGATAACAGGATAATTTCTTCTAATCGCATGTTGCTGCTGGTTAATGTCCATCCGGTGCGTTTTTCGATACAAAATAAAAAAATAGCCAATAATACCAATCACCAAAGCTAGTAGAACAGCTAAAACAATGATAACAATTGAGCTTAATATATTCATATTCATATCGCCTCTTTTCACATTCAATTTTACCATATAATGTGATTTTTCTCAGTTTGTGAGCACGGGGACGGTTCTAGTGTTTCTGTCTGGAGAGGTAGGCAATTTTCAGTTTTCTTAGGGGCGCGTTTTAAAAATAAAATGGAGACAGTAGAACCGTCCCCATGTGTTTTTCTATAAAACTGGTTTTTTTGTATCATTCCAGACTGGTGGTCTTTTTTCGAGGAAGGCTCGAATTCCCTCTTGGGCATCGGGATGTTTGGTGTTAAGAGCAATGACTTCGGTTGAATAATTGAGTGCTTGGAAATCTTCCATATTAATTTGCTGGTAAAATTGTCGCTTGCCTAGTTCAATAATATTTAAGCTTTGTTTTGTAACCTGTTTCGCTAATCTATCTGTTTCTTCATCTAATAGTTCCACAGGAACCACTTTATTCACCAAACCATGCTGCAATGCTTCCTCTGCAGACATAAAGTTTCCGGTGAATAATAGTTCTACCGCCTTTTTACGCCCGATATTTCTGCTTAAAAATACAGCAGGTGTACTGCAAAATAACCCGCTATTAATACCAGGAGTGGCAAATTTCGCTTCATTACTGGCAATCGCCATATCACTGGCAGCTACTAGTTGACATCCAGCTGCAACAGCCGCTTTTCGAACCTTTGAAATCACAAGCTGAGGAATGTCTCTCATCGTCCGCATGACAAGCTGGCACGTTTGAAATAACTTTAATACTTCATTTTCCGTTTTCGCTTCAATCTCTCTTAGACTATGCCCTGCACAAAATACTTTTTCCGAACCTTCAATGACAACTACTTTGACTTCCCTTTTCGCACCTATTTCTTTCAACAGCTCGTCCATTTCCTGAAGCAGTTGCATTGATAAAGTGTTAAATTCAGCCGGATTTTCTAAAGTGATAAAAGCAATATCCTCAGTCTGCCTAAATGATAAAAATTCCATTTCCCCACTCCTCACCATTTTTAATTGCACTAATTATAGTTTGAATGTTCAGTCAATTGTCGTCAACCAGAAAAAAAAACTATTTTTTGATACATGGGGACGGTTCTAGTGAATCTCAAATTTTTATGTTTTTATCAAAATCCTATGTAAATCTTTAATTTTTTAAAAATTTTGTCAAAAATGCTCGATTTCTGAAAACGTTGCTATATACTTTAATTTGAGAGAAGTAAATTGTATGGGAGTGTTTATTTAATGAAATACGATGTAGCCATTATTGGTGGAGGAATCGGCGGTTTGTCGGCAGCTCTTTTTACTGGTCATGCAGGATTAAAAACGGTTGTCTTTGACAATGGTTCCTCACAGATTAAACAAGTATCTTGTCTAAATAATAATTTAGGGACACCAGGAATTTCTGGTGAAAAGTTACTTGAACAATATCGTGATCAACTAAAAGATTATGCTGAGCTTAAGAGTATAGAAGTAGAATTGCTTCAAAAAGAGGGCTCGGACTTTATTATTCAAGCCAATGGTGAAACATATGAAGCGAAATGGGTAGTGGTCGCAACCAATTTACAAACTAAACTATTAGAATCGTTAGGATTTCAAATCGGAGTCAATGAAAATATCAAAAGCGGAAAGATTAAAAAGGTAATTGGCGTAAACTATGAAGGTGTCACGCCAATTACAAATCTGTATATTGCCGGATTATTAGCCGGTGTACCTAGCCAAGTAATGATTGTTGCCGGACAAGGTGCAGCAGTGGGTGTTCGGATTGCCCAGGAAGCAACTGAGACTAAATATATGTGGCATGATCAATGATTTCAACTAAAAGAGCGGCTCAATGGGGTGATTGTTCTTCTCCCTTAAACTTGAGCCGATCTTTTATATTGGATTTGGGATTTAATGTGAAGTAAATGGAGTCAGCAGAACCGTCCCCTTGCGTTCCCTTGCGTTCATTCGAAAAAATGATACGGGAGAACCGTCCCTATGTAACCGGAATAGGCACGCCGAGAATTAATTCATTCTCTTTCACAATACAATCATATACCAGGATCTCCACACCTTGTTGTGATGCTTGTGATAAGGCATCGGCGAAAGCGCCGTCCATTTCTCTGTTAGGGGCAAAACCGGTGCAGCCTTTCATTTGTACGACAAACAAAATCACACCTCTGTACCCTTCTTGGGCTGCTTTAGCTAACTCTAAAACGTGTTTCGTCCCTCTCGAAGTTGGTGCATCCGGAAACAATGCCATTCCATTGTTCTCAAGGGTTACTCCTTTTACTTCGATAAACCCTTTTTGATGGTCTTTTTCAAAATAAAGATCGAACCTCGAGTCACCATACGTCACTTCTCTCCTTACCGTGTCCACCAAACCAAACTCGGCTATTTTTCCCGACTTGAGCGCCTCAAAAGCAACAGTATTCGTAGCTTGCGAATCAATATTTACCCAACGGCCATTTTTAAGCGCTGCAACCAACGAGTATTTCGTCTTCCGGTTCGGATTATCACTAAATTCCAACAGAACTTCCGCATCCGGTTGAAGCAACTCTTTTAGGCGGCCGGTATTTTTGATGTGTACCTTTTCTGTTGTGCCGTTTATCAGGACCTCTGCAATAAACCTGTTTATCTTTTTTACCAATCGGCCATGTACGACTTTCCCATACTTCATGAGTTCACCCTTCATTTTATCTAATCATTTTGGCTTTCAATTGCCCAATAGATTAATTTTATACATACCCTTTTGATACAGACTTTCTTTCGAACGACTTTTCTTTATACTTCTGGAAAAACCAAATAACACTACAGAGCCAAAATCCACTAGCAAAATATCCAGCGATTATATCGCTTGGATAATGAACACCTAAATAAATCCGACTAATACCAATCATAAGGATGAATACGCTGCTCATTACAATCAGAACAGTTCGCCCCAATCGATTGGGGATGTGACGCCACAATAAGAATGCTATTATTCCATAAACAGCTAACGCATTCATCGCGTGACCGCTTGGAAAACTGTATCCACCAATTTCAACGAGACGATGTAAATCTGGACGCGCCCGTTCAAAAAAGTTTTTTAAAATCCTGTTCAGAATAGGTGTCCCTATAATCACAACCGTGAATAAAACAAGTTCTGAGCGACTTTTCAGCACCTTATATAAAAAGAATAGAACAAATATGCCAATTACCATAATGGAGTCTGTATTTCCAATAAAAGTGAAAAATTTCATAATAGCGGTTAGGGTCAAAGTCTCAAAACCCTGAACGAAAGCTATCACGGTTTTATCAAAAATCAAAATATGATGTGTGTTTATTGCTAAAGCCATTATACTGAAGCCAATAAGTGAACCTACACTTAGTAGAAAAGCCCATAGCAGCTGTATCTTTAAATTCATAGAAAGCCTTACCTCGCATTTTTCATACTTCACTTCAAACATACTCGTCCTTTATTATACCTGATAAGAACTTTAGGAATGTATTGCTTTGTTTTTTCCGTAAAAAAAACAATAATCCCAATCCCGTGATATTGCCGATAAGCTCTAATCATATATATGATAGGGTTAGTAAAAAACTCTGAAATGAGGTGTTCATCAATGTTGCAGTTAAAAGTAGGGTTAGTTGGCATCGGAAAATTAGGTACTGCGATGATGAAGCATTGGATTAAAACCAATATTAAAATAGGCATCTATCATCCTAATGTGGAAAAAGCGCAATGTTTTGCGGAGAAATTCCCAAATAGTTATTGCCTGACAGAAAGTGCACTAAGGCAATTGGATGTTTTGATTTTAGCTTTACCGGCCGTAAGTGTTATTCCTTTTGTCTCGTCTATTTATGAACCAAATTCGCCTTCCCATCCCCTGTTGATTAATATGGCAACCGCTCTTGATACAAAAAAGATTAAAGGAAAGTTTCCAGCGCTAACTGTTTTCGGGGTGAAATATATGGGCCACTCGAAAGACTTAATGGAACAGGGCAATGGCTTGTTTATAACTGAGGCTCCTTTACCAAAAGATATTGAGGAACTTTATCGGGAACTTGGAGAGATAAAAATTGATACTGAACAGGCATTATCTGAAGTGAACAAATTAGCAACCTATCTTGCTATTAAAGCTGCGATTGATATCGAGAGGGAATTTGCAAAAAGAGGATTCCCGCCTGAATATGTGAAAAGAGCTCTTACCTCTTTAGCACCCGAAGTGATACGAGGGTATTGTGAAGGGAATCTAGGACACTTTGCTCAGGAAATCGTTAAAGAAATTAAAGGGGAAGATTAAGATACGACGTTTCCTTTCTTCCTTCATTTTCCTTTAATACCATTTTCTACATTTCACCACAAATACATTAGTCTTAAGTTATTACTGACAAATCGCCGTTTTTTATCCCAATTTTTGAAATTAACGGATATTTAAAAAACTGTTGGTCTTTTGTTTCAAAAACCGTTTTTCTTTTAATGCCTTTTCTTTGTTATCTTCCGGATTAAAAGAGAATATTCCCCAGAGAAACTCTTCCCATTCCGGGCACACAAGCTAGAAAAGGCGGCTTAAACAGCCACCTTTTCACTATAATTATTATTGAGCCGGTTCTTCTTCATTTCCTTCTTCAGTGCTGTCATCTTCAGTGGTGTTATCATCTGTTTCTGCATCTTGATTTTCTTCAGTGTTAGGTTCTTCGTTTTCTTCATCATTATTGGTACATCCAGTTGCAAGTCCTACTAACATCATAGCTGTCATTAATGCCAGTATCCATTTTTTCAATCCACTCATTTCCAAATGCCTCCTTGAATGACGATTTTTGAATTACAGTCTTATCATACAAAAAAATTTTGAAAATAAGAGTGGATTGTCTGTTTTTTTACAATAGTTTGCAAATTATTAATCTTCTGAAGAAATAATTTACGCAGCTTTAAATTTTTTCAAAACCTTAGTCCCATTTCATTTTCTCTTATCCTTCACAAGTCCTATTGATTCAGACGTCCCTTGTTTCTAACTATTTAATTGTTTCACTTTCACAGGCTTTTTTTCTTTGCTTTCTTTTATTATTTCAGCGATAATACTTATCGCAATTTCCTGTGAAGTTTCTGAGCCAACTTCTAAGCCGATTGGGGAATGGACTTGATCCAGCTGTTCCTGGCTTACACCCTCGCCTTTTAATTTTTCAAATATGTTTATGACCTTGCGTTTACTGGCGACCATCCCGACATAGGCAACAGGAAATTGCAGGGCCGTTTTTAAGGCAATTTCATCGCTATCTTTTGTAAAAATAGTAACATAGGATTTTCCATTTAGGTTTGCTGCCATCAGCGCCTTTCCAATATTCTCGTTCACAAAAAGGTTTGTGGCATTCGGAAAGCGTTCCTTCGTGCAATAATCAACACGATCATCGACAACGCAATATGGATATTCAAGGAAATCGGCAAGCTTGGCCATTGCATAGCCTAGATGACCAGCTCCAACGAGAACGAGTTCTGGCCTGGGAGTATAGACTTCAATAAAGACCCGCAACGTGCCGCCGCAATTCATGTGAATTCCATCTTTAGCATGTTTATTCAATTTATATTCAACCGTTTTTGATTGGCCCTTTTGAATCGCCTTTACACTTTCTTCGATGATATAGTGTTCAGCCAAACCCCCGCCGACGGTTCCTTCAATCGAACCGTCACGGTATACAATCATTTTGCCAACATGCCTGGGAGTCGAACCCTTTGATTCTATAATCATTGCTAACGCAAAGGTTTCGTTTTGCCGTTCCAACAGGGCCACTTTTTCCATCAAAAGCATTAATATTTCCCCCCTTTTTAATTCAGTTGATACCGCTTCAAGCTAAGGAAATAACGTAATAGATTTAAGGCGACGGTTCTTCTATATACCGCTGTGGACCGCTGGTCGTCGATCGGTTTAATGATTTTATCAAAGTCCGACACAATCATAGCAATATCCGCATCAGCTAATGGGATCGTTTTTCCAATCAACTTCTTCTCAATATCAATAGAACGCACCATCGTTGGTCCAACTGCTCCGAAAGCAAAGCGTATGTCCTCGATGCGATCGTTGCTGATCTGGATCAAACCTGCAAACGATACTTTGGCAATGGCATCTGCGTTTCGGTTGCCTACTTTTTCAAAAACAACACGAGAACCTTCTTCTAATACGGACGGCAAAATAATTTCAACTAAAATTTCGTTTGGCATCCGTTGAACCCGCCGTGGACCTTGGATAAAATCACTTATCGCAACCACTCGATCACCATCAACTGAGCGTAACAGAAGCTTTGTATTGTATACATATAATAAAGGCAGGGTATCTCCGGCCGGGGAGGCGTTGCAAATATTACCGCCTAATGTCCCTCTGTTTCTGGTCGCCGGTGCGGCAATCGTTTTGATCGCTCGCTTTAATGGCTCAGGTATCAACGGATTTTCAAGTAGTTCACTATAGGTGCAACAGGACCCAATATGGAGATCCTTGTTTTTTTGAACCACCTGCTTAAGTTCAGATAGATGATCTATAAAAACAATCGGTTTGATGATTTTTGGAGGTACTCCCCGTCGACTTTTATGAAGGACCATGACATCCGTACCACCAGCCATAATTAAACAGTCTTCTTGATTTAACTGGCTCAAGGTTTGTTCTAAACGATCGAAACGGTATGCGGTTATTTTCTCTACCATAAGCCGTCCCCTTTTTTCGCTGCTAGGTTAATTGCCTCAACGATCATATTGTAGCCTGTACAGCGGCACAGATTTCCGGAAATGCCTTCGCGAATCTCAGCCTCTGATGGTTGAGGATTTTTCGATAATAACGCAGCACTTGCCATAATCATCCCCGGAATACAATAGCCGCACTGTACTCCCCCGGCAATGGAATAGCTCTCATCCAAAATCTTAAACTGTTCGGTCTCACTTAAACCTTCGATGGTTTGAATATCAGCGCCGGCAATCGAGCCAATTGGAATCAGGCAGCTGTTTTGCAGAAGGTTATTCACAAACACACTGCAGGCTCCGCACTCCCCTTCGCCACAACCTTCCTTTGTGCCGATTAACTCAAACTCATCTCTTAATAAGTCTAGTAATCTTGCTGTGGCAGGAGCGTCCGTTTCGACCAATCTTCCATTTAGATTAAATTTAATCAACCCGCTTCACCTTCTCTCGTCCAAAGACTTTCAATAACGACTTCCGGTGTGATCGGTATTTGCTGAAAAGATGTTTGCAGGGCATCCTCAATCGCTGCTTGGACTGCCGGAGCTCCGCCGATCAAGGTCAATTCACCGGCCCCCTTTGCCCCATATGGACCATCTGCATAAGGATTATCAAACACCTTGCTTTCAATCGTGACAACATCCATGGAGGTTGGCGGTCCATAATCGGTAATACTTTTTTGTTGAATTCGGCCTTCTTTTGAGGTCATTTTTTCGAGATAACCGTACGCCAATCCTTGAGCCAATCCCCCATCAATTTGGCCTTTCATAATCCGTTCATCGATTACCTTGCCGACTTCATAATTACCATATACATTTTCTAGCTTTACATTTCCGGTTAACGTATCCACTTCGATTTCAACAAAATTCACGCCCCAGGAATAAGCAGGATAAGCATCGCCAGTAAAGTTCTTTTCGTCCCAAGGAATCATTTCACGGTGAACATAATGCTCCACCACTTCTTGTTCTACCCCTGATTTCCACTGGGCTTTTAGGTTTTTGGCTGCCCGTTCAAGCAGTTTCCCAACAATCATCGTCGTCCGGGAAGCAACAGTCGGACCGGAATCGGGAACCTCTTTCGTATCGGGATCAGGGTAGAAAATGTCCTCATACGGGAGGTCGAGTTCTTGGGCGACAATTTTACTCAACGTCGTATATATGCCTTGTCCCATATCAGAATTGGAGATTTTCAGCATAACCTTGTGGTCCTTTGATTTAACTAGCTTCACGGTTGCTTTAATATGATCTCGTTCGCCGCTGCCTGTAAATCCACAGCCATGAAGGAACAGCGACGTACCGATCCCTTTTTTATACCGCCCGTTTTGTTGATTAAAGAGCTGAAACTCTTCCTTTTTCTTTTTATAATTTGTCGTGTTAACTAGGTCCTCTATCATTTCTTCCATTAAAATAGGGTCTCGGAATTGACCTTTAGTGATGGTGGGGTCTCCTTGTTTGACGAGGTATTTACGTTTATATTCAAGCGGGTCTATTTTTGCCAGTTTGCTAAGATGTCCGATATGGCTTTCAATTCCGGCAAAACTTTGCGGAGCACCGAAGCCTCTAAAGGCACCGTTCGGAACCGTATTGGTTTTTAAAACATAGCCTTTGGCATGAAAATGAGGAATTTTATAAACACCGGCGCTGTTGATTAAGGCTCGCTGCAGCACGACAGAGCTTAATCCTACATTCGCCCCGCCATCGAGAAAAATCTCAACCTGCATGCTTAAAATATTTCCTTCCTTATCGAGCGCCGTTTTATAGTTGATTTTAGCCGGATGCCTTTTTGTCGTGACAACCATGTCTTCAGAACGATCAAACACGAGCATCACTGATTTTTTGACCACTTTTGCAGCCACCGCTACATGACAAGCCATCATCGAAGGATAATCTTCCTTGCCGCCAAACCCACCGCCGGTTGGACTTTGGACAACTCTAACCTCATCATCACCACAGGCTAACGCGTTTAGCAAGGCATTTTTTATATAATAGAGACATTGCATCGAGCCTTGGACGACAATTTCATCATCCTTATATATGCCAAGCATCCCTTGTGGCTCAAGATAGACATGCTCCTGATAGCCTGTTTCATATTCTTCTTCAATGATTTGGTATGCTCCCTGCTCGATGGCGGAAATGACCTCTAAGCTTTCCCCGAATTCATAGCTTGCCATCGTAACCCCAGGGGCTGATTTTTGCTTGATCGCTTCGTCAAGTGTATAAATAGCTTCGTGTTCTTCGAATTCGACTTTTACGTCATCTAACAATCGGTACAGTACAGCCAAGTCTTTTCCTACAATCATCAGAATTGGCTCACCAATATAATTGACCCATTCATTAGCAAAAATGGGCTGATCTTCTTTGATAATTTTTACATAATTTGGTCCGGGAATATGCTCTGCTCCAATCGCTTCATATCCTTCAGGAAGGTCTGGCATTTGAATCGAAATGATTTTTCCATAAGCAATTGGTGACCGATACAAAACACCATAAACCATATTTTCCACTTTTACATCACTAATATAGGGCAGCTGCCCCGATACTTTCCCTTTATGGTCCTTTTTGGGGACGGAGGTGCTTATGTCTTTGGGATTCATTGCCACAACACCCTTCGACTCATTTTTAAGGAGACATAGATAAATAGACGCCTCTTTCTTCGATTTTATAAATGAGGATGATATTTTATGATTAATTTTTGTTCTTAAATTGGATTGTTTTTCATTATATTTTTATTTGGCAATCATTTACACCTTTATGTGAAAAAATCTGACTGCTTTTTTTGTGTTCATAAAAAAACGCAACTTGGTTCGACTAGGCATTAATCGAATCAAGTTGCGCATTTAAAAATTAATCAGAAATACAATTGTTATAATAGTCTACTGCTTTTTGATAGTCTTCCGGCGTATCAACATCCAGTAGGAATCCCGGATCATCTACATTAAAGTATTTCTTTTCAAAGTTGTTTAATACCACACGCAAATTACTTTCCGGACTCTTCTCAAGAATTTTTTGCTTCACTTCATTTGATAATTTAATAGGATGACCACCTTTATAATTAAAACTAGGAATGACCACTTTCCCCTGTTCTTTAGCTAAAAGCTGAACAGTACTTTTTTTAACAAGAGGACAATCCCCGGGGGTTATAAAGAAGGTAGATTCATTAAGTTTTGAACATCCCTTTTGAATGGAACTAAACATTCCCTGGTTAAAGTTTTCATTATAAACAAACTCTATTTGAAAGGAATAGACATTTTTTTTTCGGATTTTCGTTACTTCCTCCTGAATGATGTCTGCCTGATACCCACCTACTACAATGACCCTGTTGCAAATTCCTTCAAATTTGGAGATGGTTTGCTCCAAAACGGTTATTTGACCTAGTGGCAAAGTCATTTTAAACGCATTTGCCCGACTGGAATAGCCGGCTGCTAGGATGATTGCTTCCAGGTTGGTCACCTCCATGGATAGTTCTTGTCTTGCGTTTTTTCTTGACAGTTCGAAGGGACGGTTCTCGTGTTCAAGTTAATCATGGGATTCATAGTCGCAAAACAAGTTTTCAGAATCACTCGTATCTCACTACACTACCTATTCCCTCTAATAGCTCTTGCCATTCCTTTGTCGAACCTAATGTAATATGTACCGGTGTCGATGGATGATCTGTGTACTCTATTATCCATACGCCATTTACCGAAGGAAGGAAAAAGACAATATTTTCAAGTGAAGGGTCTTCTTCATAACTAGGAATATGAAAAAAAGAAATATTATACAGTGACCAATCCTGTTTGTCTAAATCTTCAACAAACTGGTGAAAGCTGTGTTCCTGCTTAGGTGAGAATCGACACATTTTCTGAAATTTTTTAAGTCTTCCCTTATGACTTAGTAAATCAAAGGCTTTATCAGATAGATTAAAGGCTTCCATATCATCAAACCGATTTGTTGAAAAAGAATAATAATCTTTTATTATGTTCGGAATTTCATCGCTAGAAACATAGGCAAATTCATGGATAATATCGCGCTCAATCACATGTGTAAGCCAAGTGTTCTTCTCAACATGGTGGAACATTAATAGATTTTGGTTCGGTATATTCGTGCAGCGAAGGATCCAATTGGATTGAATATATTGAGTGATAAATTGTTGCATTTCTTCACTTAAGGGGATTTCATCTCTTCGTTCTTTTTCATAATCCCATAGTCGTTTTAGCTGAAGTTGATGAATCGTCCCTTCCATCATTGACGTCCATTCAGCAGGACTTTTTTCTCCGACCGCAGCTTCTTCTATTCCCTTAGCCACACTAGGATAACCACACAAAGTAACCAAAAGAGCTAGTTCCTCTGTAGTGCATGTCAGGACATGGTCCATTTTAAAAACCTTCCTTCTATAAATATGTATGATCAACTGAAATCTCAGCACAAATTATTAATTTAAAAAATTTTAAGTAAGACAAAATCCAACACGAATTTAATTATGTAGTAAATTGGGATACTAATTATTGTGATGCCAATTGAAGCTATTAACATATATAATTTTCTTAAAATCCAGGGAAACTTTAACAATTTCCGATAAATGTACGGAGCAATTCCAAAATAGAGTTTCACAATAAAATTTAACATCTTTTGAAATATATTAGTAGAATTTTGAAAAACACTCATTTCATAATAGTCATAAATAATATTGCCTAATATAAGAATAAGATAACAATAGGCTACCTGAACTCCTATAATACCCATGATTAGTCCATGGATGGTTTCTAATGTATCTGTTGTCAATTTGATAACCTCTTTTAGTAAGCTTGCTTTCAAGTAGATTAATTAAGCTGATGACAATATCAAAATATAAGATGCAAAAGATATTTTATACTGTAATAAATTGGAATAGTTAAAAGAAACATTAAAAAAGTAGCTACTAGCATATAGAGTTTCTTTAATAACCATGGATATCTCTCTAATTTTCTGTATATAAAAGGACC
The DNA here is from genome assembly GCF_051233475.1 of Neobacillus terrisolis. Taxonomy (NCBI): domain Bacteria; kingdom Bacillati; phylum Bacillota; class Bacilli; order Caryophanales; family Bacillaceae; genus Neobacillus; species Neobacillus terrisolis. The sequence continues at coordinate 13,530 of NZ_JBKFGH010000027.1, forward strand.
AGATCCTAAAAAAAAGTTGGTAAAAAAATTAACTATTTTTTGAAAGATGTTTGTTGGGCTTCTAAATATCCCTAGTTCATAATAGTCAACCATTATATTTCCTAATAGGAAAATTAGCGCACTATAAATTACATGTATACCCAAGTAATAGACAACTAGACCTTGAATTAGCTCTAATGTTTCTGATGTCATCTTATCCACACATTTCCGCACGAAATTTTTCAATTAAATACTTAAAAGTACCTGTACCGTTTAAATACCCATTACCATGTATATCCTTTCAAATGTATCTAGTTGCCGAATTTTTTAACCTCTTCAAATTTTATATTTCATATTAAAATCAGAATGAAGATCTTGAACTAAACTTCCTGCTTTTCACCAGATTTATATTTAAAATACAAGATGTAATAAAAATTTAAAACTAAAATAGATTATTATCGCAAACAGCAACAACAACAGAGTTGAAATGAACATATAAATCTTTCTAAGAAACCAGGGATACCGACTTAATTTTTTATAAATTATAGGTCCTGCACCAAATAAAATATTTGTAAATAAGGTTAATATTTTATAAAACAAGTTGCTCGGGTTTTTAAAGATACATAAGTCATAATACTCAATCGTGACATTCCCCAATAGGATTATTAGAAAACTATATACTACTTGAACTACAAGTATCGTTGCCACGAACCCCTGTAAAATCAGTAATGTTTCAGTTGTCATTTTTATCTCCGATTAATTAAAAAGTTGATTAAAATATAACTATGAACCAATTTGAAAAAACCTTCAAAATAATATTGCTTAAATAGTTGTTTAAGTTGATCGTTAGATACTCACATTACATCCTGCCAATTCATTAAGTATTTAAATCTAAAATATTAGATGTAATAAGAATCTAATAGTGAAATATACTATGATGGTTATTATTAACAATAATATTGTTACAATAAGCATATAGATTTTCCTTAACACCCATGGGTAGCGATTTAGTTTTAAATATATAATTGGACCTATTCCGAAAAATAAATTTATAAAATAGGTAAGCGTTTTATCGAACAAATTTTTTGGATTTCTAAACACACATAGTTCATAGTAGTCAATTATGATATTTCCTAATAATAATATGAGAACACTAAATGCAACTTGTGCTCCCAATACCGCTGCAACTAATCCTTGTATTAACTCTAATGTTTCTGATGACATTTTTATCCTCTTTCTCCAAATAATTATTGTTTATTATCTAAACCATCCTTCAACAGATTTTAAGCCATTAGCTAATTTTGTAATACCATTTTCAGAGACGGAAACTATACTTTCACCAACGTCTTTAATCTGGTCGCCTACAACAGTACTTGCAACTCCCCCTACTAGACCACCAACTGCTCCACCTACGATTATTCCAACGGGTCCCCCAAAAGACCCAATTGTAGCACCAACTTTCACCCCAACTGCAATTGATGCCGCATCTGTTACAATCCCAGCAATAAATCGACCCGTTTTTTCAGCAACACTTTTCCCTTCGTTCTTTGGATCTACATACTCTGTTAGGTTAGCACCAATAGAAATCGCAGTACCTACCATTGGTATCCTCTTCCCAACTCCAGTCCATCCTTTCATATTAGCAAGTGCTTGTGCCGCTTCTTTAGAACCGAAAGTTGCCCGAATATGGATACGTTCTGAAAGAGTTGCCGCTTTCATTACACCATTAACATTTTTCGGAAATCCAGCTGCATGTTTGAGAATCGCTGACGGACTAGTATATGAGGAAACTACATTATGAATCTTTCTAGTAATTAGATTAGTGGGGGATGATTTTGAAAAATCATAAAGTATTTTAGCTATTTTATTACTGTATCTCCCCCTACTTGTCCATGAAGGATCTGCCTGGATGGTAAACTTATATCCACCTTTTACTTTTTGAAGTAAAGAAGGTTTACCATCAATATAATTAACTCTTAGTCTACTTGTGGAAATTGCTGTACCAAAGGCTGACATTGTCAATGAACCGACCAGTCCAATATCGCCCCAGCTCATTGCTTTATTAATAGTGTCAAAATAACCCAAAATCTCATTAAGCTTTAAGGTGATCCTTTTCTTTTTTGAATGAATTATCTCAGCCTCTTGGACAATTTTGTCCTCTGTCCTACTATATGTATCCATTGAAGAATCAATAAAACGCTTGATCTTTTTAACCTGCACCTCTAGTTCTTCGACAGACTGACAAGCTCGATAAATTCTTTGGTTAATATTTCTACGCTCCAAGATTTTATAATCGATATTTTTTCTTAACGAAAATAAATCATCTGTTACAGATGACAAGTTATTTGCAATTTTGGATAAATCACTATTCGATTTTTTTACTTCATCGATTTGTATTTTAATTAGCCCCAGTGAAACACACCTCCGGAAGTGACATAAATCACTTCTTGTGATTACTAAACTATATTTTACCAAATTTCGCTAATTACAAATATATTTCTACGGAATTTTTCAAAAATAAAAAGAGGGAGCTTCCCAAAGAGAAGCTCCCCCTTTTTGACGCAAATCGTTTTATAAACATATTCAGCTTTAATATTTCCTCACGTAAACATTCATCGTTGTTGAAGAAAACATAAAAATTTCCGTTTTACTCACTCAGAAATCTTCATAATTAATTTTGTGTATGGCAAATACTTAACGGTTACCTTTTCTCCCTCTTTAAATTCCATATCCGTTTCAGCTGTTAGTGTCAAATCATCAATATAAATCAATTTATATGGAATATTCTTTCTTGGTGATCTTATTTCTTCACCCTTTATGATGCCCGTTTTCGTTTCGTACTGATGAAAAATATAATAGGGTAAATCTGGTATATAAGTTCCCCCCATTGACAAGCCGACGACCGAAAGAGCAATAATCATACATGTAATAAGTATGTAACCAAAAAAATTACCAATTATCCCACCAATTCTTTCTAATATAGACATTTTCTTTAACTTAAATTGTCGTTCTTTTTCTTTCCGTTTTTCAGAAGCGTCCCAATTACGACGATAGCGCTTACTCTCTTGATATCTCTTTTTATGTTCTATTTTGTGTCTTATTTTCTTATATATTACTTTATAAAAAAATAGTCCGCCCATTCCAAAAATAAGTAATATAGAAAGCAACAAATAAAAAAGATAATAGGATGTCGATCCGAGAATAAAAGGGATCCCAACTACAATTAAAAATGTCCATATTGGATGGTCTGACACAAAGTCATTTAATTTATTTTGTAGCTTTTCAAACCTAGTCATTATTAAAAAAATCGCCCCACTGTGTTTATTTTTCAAAATTAATTGAAATTACTGTAATATATGTCAATAATAACTAAACAATAATTTTATTACCAGAATAAATTCAGGTTTATTTAAATTTATCCGCGGTTTTTATCCCAAAAAAATTACTATTTTTAATTGATATTAATTAACAGCAAAGCAGTACTAGCAAACAAAAAAACGGGCTGAGTAAAAATATTAATTGTTTCTTTTCCTACATATTAGTTTCCTCCAATATTTTTCTTGCATCTTCGCACCATTCCAGGTAAGTTTCATATACCCTTTTCCCAAACATGCCGGTTAGCAAATAATATTTATGAGCTAAATCCTCATCCTGGATTTTGGCAAGTTGATGAACTGGACCTTGAAGTTAATTTGTACAAAGTTTTACTCAACAGATTTTTCGATTGATGTTTCACTTGTTTGTGAATGAAAGGACAAAACAAACTACGAATAAAAATGCCATTTTTATAAAAAATAGGATACTGAGAAGGTTTTTACATAGGGGGTTGTGTAGTTATTATGTTACAGAAGAATATTATTTTTAAATCTGTTTTCGTTATCTCCCTTTTGATTGTGTTTCTATCTTTAATAAAACCCAATGAGGCCAGTTCTTTTTCGAACAGGATCATTCAGCGTGGAGCGACAGGTAGTGATGTAATAGAACTACAATCAAGACTTAAACATGTAGGCTTCTTTACGGGTAAAATCGATGGAGTGTTCGGATGGAAAACGTACTGGGCATTGAGAAATTTTCAATATGAATTCGGTCTTCCAATTGATGGTGTAGCGGGTTCTGCAACGAAAAACAAGCTTGTTAAGGCAACTAAAAACTATAAACCGGCAACTGCCGGGGCCAAAAATCCGACTAAAGCAACATCAACAAACACACCAAATGGCTTTTCGCAAAATGATATTAAGTTAATGGCAAATGCTGTTCATGGTGAAGCTAGAGGAGAACCGTATGTTGGTCAGGTTGCCGTTGCTGCAGTCATACTAAACAGAGTGAATAGCCAATCGTTCCCGAATACAGTTTCTGGGGTTATTTTTGAACCTGGGGCTTTCACGGCCGTGGCTGATGGCCAAATTTGGCTTACCCCGAATGCAACCTCTAAGAAGGCCGTTCAGGATGCTCTTAATGGCTGGGATCCAACCGGTGAAGCGATATACTATTTTAATCCCGCTACTGCAACGAGTAAATGGATTTGGGGCAGACCCCAAATTAAAAAAATCGGGAAGCATATATTTTGTAAGTGAGTATACGCCTTCCACATAGGTATCTAAACAAAAACGAAAATGAAGACAACTTTACAAACGGTCCCATTACGAGACAATATTAAAAGCATTGGAAATTCCAATTAGAATCGCAATAGAAATGCAAAAAAACGCATGGAATTCATGCGTTTTTTGTACATTTAGCCCACTATTTCATTACTTTTTTCCGGGCATTGAGTTCGTTATTTTTATAAAAACGCATACGATATCCCCTACCCTAGATGTTGCTTGGAACCCATTTTTCCAATTGACCAGAAATCTACTTCTCTCTAATCCAATTTCGTTACTCCACTGACCCTATTTGCCTGTATAGACGGCATAAGGTGTCGGACAAATATTCCTTTGTCTAGTTTAGCCATTAAATACGTCATTACTTCTGCTACTACGATCGCTCCTAAGATATCCAAAAGCACATGCTGTTTAATAAATTGAGTGGAAGCAATAATTAAAACAGACATCACTGTAACTGCAACCTTATAGACACGAGGTATGTCTTCAGCACCCAGATAAGCTTTCATAATCAAATAGGACGTCAAAACATGGATACTTGGAAAACAATTAAACGGTTCATCTGAGCGATAAACAAATTGAACTAAATCAATCAGCCAATCATCCCCAGTTAACTCCGGCCGAGGGACATGAGTTTGATAGACAATATAAACACCATAGCAAATCAAACGACCAATATTAAACTGCAACAACGTTTGAAAATATAATTTTCGATTCTTATAGGCCAAATATAGTAAACCAATAAATATAAAAACATACCAAAATACATATGGAATCACAAATATCTTAATCAATGGTATTTGACGATCTAAATCGGTGACAAGACTATGTACCTTAGGCCCGGGATGATTGAGATAAACATACATTAGACCTAGCAATGGGATGGATATAAGAGAGCTTACTGTCAGTAAATATGATTTTACCGTTTCCTTCTTCATACAATTCCCTCCTAATCTCAAAGAGCAAGGAAATGGGCCATATTCTTTGGCAAAATACCTTTTCTCTGTTCCTTTTCATCATATTCTAAATTTCTTAAGAAACAGTTAACGAAAATCTTAAGATATTGTGAATGTGCTCAATCATTTGAAAAAAAAATGAAGAAATTACAAAAACGGCAGTGGAATAATCCACTACCGTTTTATGATTTATATATTTGATTTTAAGACTTGATTTTTGTCCATTTGAAAAATAAAAAATTATAATTCAGTGTTTAATTTAGCAGATAATCGGGGGTGCGTTTGTCTAGTTCAGAAAAAAGATTTTTATACTGTACAATACATAATTCTCCTAAAATATAACATTTTTTAATGTAATTATGTAATTCACTAACATGTAATGGATTCCGTTTCATTTCTACTATAAAACGTTGTATTAAATCTTCTAATAACATATAAATCAGCCCCTCTTCCCCTAATTCTATAAGATTTATATCTATAAAAAGTATAACACGTGATATATGTCACACAGAATTTTTTAATAATTCAAACTTACGACGATTTTCTACAATAATTTTATTTCTTTATTGCTCCGTTATGTGAGTAAACTGGAATCAAATCTTTACTATTAATAAATAAGTTGAGTCGGTCTTAATAAAGTGACTATAATGATAAAAAGTGAAGGAGTGACGGTCTTGATTAAAATTATTGCGAAAAGTAAATTAAAATCCGATGTAAACATTGAAGCATATTTAAAGCTTGCAAATGAATTGGTTATTGAAAGTAGAAAAGAAAAAGGATGTATCGCTTATTCTCTCTATGAAGATATTAATGACCCAACTACCTTTACCATGATTGAGGAATGGGAGGATGAGAATGCTATTGAGGAGCATAACAATAGTGAGCATTTCTTAAAAATTGTTCCTGAATTAAGGAAGCTAAGAGAAGCTGGCGAAATTAATCTTTATAGAGAAGTGAAACAGGAATTCTCATAAAAAATGGTTTTCCCTTTTGCACTGATCATATACAGTGCCTATTTAACTTGGACCACAAAAGAAAGGTGCCAGGCACTAGCCTGTTTCTAGTAGCTTGGCACCAAATTTCCCTCCTTCTCCCCTTTAAGTTCCATGTTAAGTGTTAATTACATATTTGAGAAACAGTGTAGCTGCTGGTGAAGTAACTCAGTAACAAACGTTTCATTTAGGTCGTAGCAAAGTGACATTTCCATGCACAAATTATTTGATACTTTTTAAAGGTCGAACATTTTCTGTACCATTATTTGAAAAAAACCAGCCACGCAAAATGACCGGATTTTTTAAGAATGAATAGGCTTGTATTTAAAACAAAAAATAATTAAGTTTCAAAATTATTACTTCCCCACATCCTCCATCGACCAATCCTCATGATGGAAAATCTTCAAGAGAAACCGGGCTCGTGTTCCGCCGACATAAATATCCGCTGGGGTGCAAACCGGGCTGTTTCTCTTAACCCCAATAATAAACACCACGTCTGATTCCAACCCTTTAAAGGCGCGGATAGTGCTGAACTTTATACCATACTCGTTTGACCGTTCTAATTGAACGATCGGCCATTGCCCAGAACCAATTTTGTTTATATCTTTTAAACTGCTTTTTTCTTTTCTGTGTGTTGAAAGGATAGAAATTTTTTGTGGTGAAAGACCTTGGCTGATTAGCTTGTTTAATTCTTTTTCAACCAGCCGCTTTTCATCCTGATAATCTTTCCAGCCAAAATACTCAACGGGCATTCCGCCTGAGAGGCGGTAACGCAGCTTGGAGTTTTCAATTAACGGCTGGCACCATTCATTTATTTTTTGAGTGTTTCTTAGATTAATTGTTAGCTTATGCTTCGACATTTGAAAATCCTTAAGTGAGTCTAACCCATTTCCAAACAGATTCTGATGCCGATCAGCAAATATATAAAAATGACCATCTTGTTTGACCATTTGATCCAAACAAAGATACCAATTCTCTTTAAAATCCTGGCCCTCATCTACAATGATGGCATCAAATTTTTCATTTTCTTCTTTTAAAGAAAACAAATCATACATTAGATTAGGCAGCGTTTCTCCATAAAACTCATTCCAATCATCGGGTTCATCTAAACTATATCCATTGGTCCTTAACGTTTCCGTCAAAAAATCATGGAAATTCTTCCCGATAATATTTTCATGTGAAGCGTACTTGTTAAATACTGTAACCAAATGTTTGTTGTAACAAGTGAGCAGAACCTTTTTCCCTTGTTCAGCCAAGTCGAGAGCCTTTTTCATACCAATAAATGTTTTTCCTGTCCCAGCTGCACCGAAGAAAATTTTACGATGATCCTCTTCTGTTTCTTCGAGGATCCGTTCCTGCTCCTCGGTCAGAATAATGGCAGCTTGATTTGTTAATTTATCGAGTTGATCATCTAGGGTTGAAAACATTCTAAATGAGGGAGAAAGAACCTTTGTAATCAGTTGTTTCGTCGCATCAATCGGACTTCTTTTATCATAAGCTGCAAATAAAGCTTTTACTTTTCCTTCAAGGTCCTCCATATCTGAAGAGGTCCAGCAGCTTTCTTCATGCAAATCTTCAGGAGTTATCCCAGTTTTCCGTGTCGTATCAGGGAAACAAAGAGCATATCGGAACCGGAGTGGAAATTCATGGTCGTGGCTCACTGCTCGATAGCGGTTTAATATGGCAAACATTGAATCACGTGCTTGTTTCAAGGGGTCTTTTGACAGTTGCCGATACGTACCACCCTTAAATTCCTGCCAGATTCCATTCGAATACTGGACTTCCCCCTCTTTCACCTCTACTACAACAAATCCAAAGTTAGGGTGAACAATGACAAAGTCAGCTTCCCGAAGGCCATAAGGATCGGTTCGGTCATTATCTATAGAATATTTATAAGAATAAAAAACAGTATAAGTTTCTGGAAGTTCTCGTGCTTTTTGATAAAAATACCGCTCACCAGCATTTTCAATTGTACTGGGGATCAGGTCAGGAATCATTTTTGCCATATCACACGCTCCTTTCCTTACAGGTATTCTAGGTTTTTCCACTAAATACCTACTGAATAGGTAAATTTAATAATTTGGACAAAATATTCGGACATTTATCAAGCGGAAAAATATAATAGTGGTTGGTGGCGTAGAAACGAGTCAGGTCCTCCTAAACGAAAAATTCGATTATATATTTTTCACAGAAAGTGTACCGTCGGAAAAATCATCATGGAGGCGGCGGCAAAAAAAATTAACACCTGTGCCATTGGAGTTAGGGGGAAAGAGTCCTTGTATTGTTCATGAAGATGCCCATTTAAAAATGACTGCCAGGCGGATTACATGGGGGAAATTTATTAACGCCGGCCAAATATGTGTGGCACCTGATTATTTATACGTTCACGAAAAAATAAAAAATGATTTTTTGCAGGAGCTTAAATCGAAATCAAAGAGTTGTACGGTGATAACCTTCTTGAGAATAAAGAATATCCTCTCATTTTTAGTGAAAAGCATTATAAAAGACTCTGTTCTTTTTTAGATAATGGAAAGACTTTCGTTGGTGGAAAAGTAAGGAATGAAGAGCTAGTGATCGAGCCGACTGTCCTTACTGAATTTAACTGGGAGGATCCTATTATGGAGGATGAAGTTTTCGGTCCGATCCTTGCGTTTCTTGAATACCGCATGTTTTCAGAAGTAATAGAAAGAATTCAGGACCCTTCCAATGAGTAACAAATTCAGGTAGATAAGCCCAATGGTAACCGTGATTTCTATATTGATTTGCCTTGAGAAAGTTAAGCAGCCATCATTTCAGGTTCGTAACTCGTAAGGCGTTTGAAAGACCATTAGATAAACCTCCCGTTATGATTGTGTTTTGGTCGACTTAATCATACAGGTTTATCTATGGATTTTCATGTATTAGCTGTTGCATTCAATTTTACAACAGGCCAAATTATTATTTTCTATGATCTATAGAGCCTTTCATTGTCATGCATAGCTTTGTTGTGAGAGATATACACTATTCTAATTTCTATGACTTAGTAATTCCCGGATTTCACGGAAAGATAACTCTATTAATGTTTCAATATTGTCCTTTTGTGTTAGTTCATTTGTACATTTATTTAAATACGTAGCAATTCTTTTAATTCTTCTCCATCTATTAATATTATTTATGTAATTTTCAAATGAAATTTCATCTTTTTTTGAATCAAAAATAGTGAATTCCATTTTGCTAATAAATATATTTAGTAACTCTTTAACCTCGGTTGTTTTCTCACCATTATTATTGGCAGAAATAAGAATAGTTGCAATTTCACTAGTCGTAAAAATCTGTAAAGACTCATATAAATCATTTACTTCTTTTAAGTTTAATTGATATTCATTTTCTATAAGATTATAGTATTTTTCCTGCTTTTCATCTTTCTCTTTCTTTTGGTTTCGAAATTGTAAGGAAAAGACTAATAAAGCGACAAGACCTGACAAGGTGCTCCCCATCAGGGTAAATGATGTTTGAAATATTAATTTAAGTAAGTCTATATCCTTAGTATTAAATAAAATTTTTTTATTTATTAAAAAAAGGATTATTGAAAATGCAGATGTACTAGCTAAAAATAATACTATAATAGAAATAATAAAAATTGGTTTATAAATAATATTAGTAGATTTCACTTTAGTCTAGACCTCATACTATTTGTAAGTTGATTCAGTTTTTCTGCAAAATAGAAATTTGAAGTTTCACCAATTTGATTAATGTTCATATACTCTTGAATTGTATAATCCTCCTCTAGTGATTTATCAATTTTTTTCATCGGTCTAGAGGAGGCTGGTTCTTTTAAATGGTCTTTCACATCCTCTAATAGAGTTTCGTTTATTTCAAATATCAACTTTATGTCGTCCATATAATTGATATTTGATAAATCATCAATTTCTTCGCAACCAGCGTAACATATAAAATTTCTAAGCTCCTCCCACTCCAAAATATAGAGTTTACCACAATTTGTGCATTCAACCTTGTATAGTTGATTAAGAATACCATTACGGTCAGATAAAGCTAGAAAAAATCTTAGTATAGCAGGGAGATTATATCCAAAAGCCAATGAAAATCTATAAGGATTTAAATATATCGCGCCTTCCCTAACTTCACTGATTAAAAACTGTTTTAATTGTGGATAAAATTCTTCAAAAGGGAATTCAAAATCTAAGAACCGTTTTTCTTTATAAATATTTTTTAATTCTTTGTATAACATACTTTTCTTTGATTCCCCTTTCCTCTTTTAATGTATGATAATAGTGGATTTCTAAAACTGAATGGACTACCTTTAATCCAACCTCAACAAATAAAACTTTATCTTGATCTTGTAATGAGGAATCTGAAAAATTATCTCGATTAAATCTCCAGTAAACTGATAAATCAGATACTTCTTTGTATTTATGTATTAATCCTTTTAAATTCCAGTAGAATTCAGAAGTGTATATAGATTTTTTCTTTGGGTCCCGAGTAGTTGAGTTAATTAACTGTCGGTCTCTAAAACAAATACCGAAAATATAACCCTGTCTATAGTCTTTTGCTTTTAATTTCTTAGCAATCTCTTGAAAATAAATATATTTAACTCTATCGAAATACTCACTTGGGTCTGAGATTAATAGCTGGTTTTTTAAAAATGAGTTAATTTCATTTTCCAACTGTTTTTCAGACTTCTCATTTTTTTTCTCGATTATTTTTTCCACTGATTCTGATTCTTCATTAAATATATTATACAGAATTTCTTCAAGTTTCCCTTCTTGAAACCTAGAAATAGAAACGTCATTTTCAAAAATATTTGTTAAATTGCTAACAATCTCGTTTATTATTGTTGGAAGTTTGAAATTTGAACGCGTTCGATTATGCTTGTTAAGTCTAATAGTTAATAATTTATCTTCCAAATTTATTATTGCAGATACTAAAAATAAACATTTATCATTTCTATCTAAGCCTAAAGAACATGTCCCGAATCTATATAAGACTGAAATTATATTTTTTTCACTTCTAATTGAGATTAATTTTTCTTCTGTTTTAATTGTTTGAGCTATATGTCTATTTAAATAATTACTAGGAACCTTAGACATAAGATAATTAACATTAAAAGATGAATCAAATTTTAATAAATATATATGATCATGGATATCTTCAGTTGCCCATCTGTAAAGTATTTTTTCTATTAAGTTATCATTAAATCCATTATTATTTTCCTCATTTAAAACCGCTGCAATTTTTGACCATCCATTTCCGTCTGAAATCATATTTAATTTTTTTCCAAAATCCGGAACGTAATTTTTCAATAATGGCTTTAAATCTTGAATTTCAAAATTACGTAATAATGGTTTTGTATAAGCTTTCAAAATGTTCAATAATTATTTCTCCTTATTTGCTTTTAAATTAATAGTAAACTAATTTTTTAATTTTTTCCACAAAGTAATAGTGTATTGAATTGAGCAGTTTTTTGTTTTAATCCTACCAATCATACCTTATTAAATAATCATTTTTTACTTAAACAGAAACACTCTTCATGTAATCAAGAGTTTTTTTGATATTTGTATCTAAACTTAATGTTTGAATTTGTTTGAGTAAGCAATCTAGTGTATCATTCCATAATTTCTCTTGAATTAATATATCTACAATAATAATAAATTTTGAATTATTAACTAAAGCTGTTGCAACTGTTGCAGAATACGGAGAACTAGGTAATGCTTCAGACAAAAGACTTTCTAAACAGGATAAAATCCGTTTCTTGTTACGATTATGTTTACGGACGCCAGTTTTATATTCTAAAGTATCCGTGTATATATTTTCAAGTTGGAATATAACTGCTTCTGTAATTTCAAACCGTTGTACTACTAACCTCTTTGAATCATTTAGTAATAATTCTTCTATAGTATTTTCTCCCGCTTTGGTAAGTGGATAAAATCTAAAAGAGTTAAGTATTAAATGATTTTTTGGATCCATTGTGGTAGGGTTGATAAATGGATTAACCTTTGTGTCAAATGTGGATTTATGGCCATTACATCTTTTACAACTAGGTAAAAGATTTTCCCAATTAATTACTTCTTCTGGGTAGGTCTTTTTGTCATGAAAATGTTCAACTTCCATGTATTTCGACTCTCTATCTACTTTGCATTCACAATACGCACATTTACCATAAGAGCTTTCTAATAGAGCTTCTTCTATAAACTTAAGTTTCCATATCGAACTTCCATCTAAAGCAAATTTCTCTGTTAACTTCTTTTTTAATTCTTCTGTAAGCTCTTTAGGACATTCTTTTTTTGAAATTTTAATCATTGGTAATCTCTCCTAAAGAAGCCATTTGAATTTTCAGGATTTTCCTTAAATGATTTTGTGGATGAAGCATCTTATCAATTTTATTATATAAAGACATTGTTTTTTCAACATCAAGTTTTGAAAGTGATTCATCAAATTCACTAAGTGCATTAGTAAAAAATTTAGAGTGAGTATTTTCTAACCCCATTACATCTCTTAATACTTCTTCAATAGTCCAACCCTGGAAACCGTATTCCTTGTATAAAATCCCCTTATTAATTTTAATTCCGTTTTCCATAAAACCCAGAGGTATAACTTCATCTGGTTGTGCTACCTGAATAATATGGGGGCTATGTGTAGCTGCTATAATCTGAGCATTAGGTACAAGCCATTTTAATATACTAATTAATTTCCCTTGCCACTCTGGATGTAAATGTAAATCCAATTCATCAATCAATATAACACCATCAAAAGAGTGTACATCATTATATGCACCTGTTACTTCTGTTTTTTTAATAATTCCCAGTAACATCGATAAACAAGAACGATAACCTGATGACAAATAATTTAACGGTATTTTCCCGCTAGGAGTTTCTAGGTATATATCTGCAAAAGTCCTTTCTATGTTATTTTCATATATTCTTTTTCTTTCTTTTACTGTACTAAAATAAATCTTTGGGTCTAACATTGTAAAACACTTTTGGGCTACCATTAAGTTATAATACTTTTTTTCTGATAACCTTTTCTCTTCATAATAATTTTTTAAAAACCATTGTTGAATCATTTCTAATTGATTACCATAGAAAATATTATTATAAGAAGTTCTATTTATGGAAAAATTAATAATTTCCTTTGATCTAATAGTATTTTTATATCTACTTTTATTTGTTAAATCGTTATCATTCACATAAAAGTTTTCGTAAAATTCTCCATTTTTGTTTTCCCCAAAAATAGACCAGTTTCCTTGATCAAACTGAACATTTCTTCTAACAGTTCTTGTATTCCTATTAAAAGAACTTGCAATACAATCTAAAATTGTAGTTTTCCCAATCCCATTTCCACCACAAATAAAATTAAATCCTTGATGAAAATTAAGACTTAATTTTGAAATTCCATTTACTCCTTCTATTGACAGATGTTTAATTTTCAGCATTAATTCAACTCCCTTATAAAAATTTTAAAAAGTTTTTATTTTAATAAATATTTAAACAGTAATACTGTTACCAATATAAATTTCCATACAGATGCACCCATAGGCAATTTTAATAGGGTGATTTTATTTTCAACTATTATTCCTGTTTAATATAAATCTATAAAAAGTATGAATAGAATTTATATGTTTAGATTTATCAAAAGAAGTTTATAAAGTTGAATTATTATCCATACTAATTCAATTCAATTTTCTTTATTTACGTTCTACTAATTAACAACTAAATAACAGTACTCCTGTAAAAATATCTGTTTTGATTAACAAACTTTTTTAGGGAAACTATTCATTATATTCTTCAATATTTTCTGCTATTTTTGGAAGAACTTTAAAGGAATTATATATTTCATAAGTACTACCTATTTTTTGAAAGCGAATTTTCAAGTAGGTATTCAGATGTATATCCCTAGAATAAACAAAACACCCCTTCTGTCCACGAGTCATCAAGGTACGATATGTATTCCGAATAATCTCATCAGCAATCTGAGATGCTTTTTCCGGTTCATTTTTCAACATTTTTTTCAAACCTTTTAACGAATTATCAGTTTTCGCACGTTTGGTATAATCCGTGATTACTTTACCGTCCTCATATCTTAAATCCTCGCCGATTATAACCCCAACATAGTCAAATTCAAGTCCCTGGCAGGTATGGATGCAGCCGGCTTCTTGTACTGAGTTTACGTCAATGGCCCAGGTGGCAGAGTTTCCTAGATTCCAACTCATTTTAAAATTAAACTCAGGTAGAACAATGTCATAATAATCTGGATTGCTTTGCCCAACCTTGTCCCAATTCCAACAGTAGCCAGCTACAATCCGTGATTTGTTGTTAGTTTTATTGAATCTTTCTATCTCTTTTCTTAAATCATTAGGGTTATCAAAAACTCTAAAATCATATTGACTGCACAGAAAATCTGCATTGGCTGTTTCACGAATTTGCAGAACATCATCGATCCATGCCAAGTATCCATCGGATCCATTACAACGGAACTGGGATTCTAGGTTCATGAAACTCAGGTCAGCTTTATATTCCGAGGCAAATTTTTGAATATCAGCAATGCTCCCTGCATCCTTTAAGGTTACCCGCTGCCGGTCATCAATGAAGAAGATCGAAAACTTTGATGCTTGAATTATTTCTTTTGTTTGATTTTCTCCTAGATTAGAGAACATTCCGGATTTCTCATTAAGTCTATGGGCTTCATCTACAATGAGAGCATCAAATTCATCAAGCGGTGCATCAATGTAGCTTCCCGATCCTTTAAATAAATTATCAATATGTCCTTTTCTGAAATCCTGTTTAAGCTTGGCTGCATAGATATTTCTTGGTGCGGCATTTTTGGTGACATATTGACACACCATACTTTGTTTAGTTAACTCAACCAATAAATTAATTGCCAGAACAGATTTCCCTGTCCCAGGTCCACCGGTAACCACTAGTACCTGTTTTGTATTTGTTCGTAATGCTTTCTTAGCCAAGTAAATCGCTTGCTCGTAGACAACCTTTTGGTCATCAATCATGACAAACTCTTGGTTCCCTTTCAGCATATTGTTTAAAGAATCCTGTAACGATTTTGATGGTCTAATTCGGCCATTTTCAATCTTGTAGAGGTTCTCTTTGTTATCGCCATACTGTATGTATTTTTTAATAAAATCCCGAAGTTGCCTCGCTTGGCCCTTAACAAAAACCGGGGCTTGCTCAATATAATATTGGTACACTCTATCTGTTAAAGGATCCTTTTCACCTTGGTCGATATAATTATGCAGGTAAGCACATGGTTTCAATTCGATTTTTTCATTCTGGGCATTTTCATTGTAGTCCGCAATTAAGGCAGCATACGACCATGCTTGGTAGGAAGGATGAGTTGTTTCTACTAACCCACGATTAATGAAAGTCTTAACAATAGCTTCCTTCCCTCTGATTACCTCTACCGATTTCCACTGTTTAAGCTCAACAATGACAACGGAATTTTTTTCTTCTCGTTTACCAGATATTAAAAAATCAACCCGTTTAGAGGTATAGGGAATCTTAAATTCGATGGCAACCCCTGCATCCTTAGGAATCTCATTATCACTTAACACCCGATACATGTATTGCATCGAATTATCCCATGCACGAACTTCCCGCTCATTAATACGGCCAATTTTGGCTGTATAGTTTTTGGTAATATTGTTCACTAGCTCATCGTGAAAAACATCTTCAAGAAATTCCGCTTTTGTTGCTTCATATACTATCATTGTGTCTCAGTCCTTATGATAATAGATTGATATTGGTTTAAATTAAAAATCATTGTTTTGGTTCAATGGATATTTAACCGCATTTTTTTCAAGTTTTTTTAATATTTCCTCTTCTAGATCTATTTCCATTTTATCTGCAAGTTGCACGAGATAAATTAAAATATCAGCCATTTCTTCTTTAATGTTTTGCTTTGACTTAGCAACTGCTACTTCACTATTACGCCATTGGAAATTTTCAAGTAGTTCACTCGCTTCTAAGGAAATTGAAATGGCTAAGTCCTTTTCATTGTGGTACTTTTTCCAGTCGCGTTGGTCACGGAATTCTAAGATTTTTTGTTTAATCTTTTTCAATATAACTTCCCCTGTCCTATATCACTTTTTACACTCTTACCTTATTTTAACATTTCAAAAATTTAAAGCATTATAGTAATTTCTTTTTCCGTTACATTTTAATGACTTTGAATTTATTGATTAGCCCTCTTTTTTATTTTATAAGGGTACCCTTTATTCCTAATTTCATTTCATTTAAATAGTCATGCTGTTTTCGCTGGTCTTTAAACTTGTTTAAAAATGCTAAATAGCAAGCACCAAGTATTTGTAAAAAATGTTATGATAATAATACTTATTTAATTTTTGGAGGAAAACATGAAGAAGCAAGTAAAAGTTGTAGCAGCAATCATTGAAAATGATCAAAATGAAATCTTATGTGCACTTAGATCACCTGAGATGGCTATTCCAAACATGTGGGAATTTCCTGGCGGCAAGGTTGAAAAAAATGAAGATATTTATACCGCTCTTGAGCGCGAAATTACTGAAGAATTAGGTTGTACTATTGAAACAATAAAAGAAGTTTTTAATGATAACACACACGAATATGATACCTTTCTTATTAACCTAATTTCGATTAAATGTAGAGTAGTTCAAGGTACTCCGACAGCAAGTGAACATTCAAAGCTTATTTGGCTGAAGAGAGAAAACTTAGATTCACTAAAATGGGCACCAGCGGATATTCCGGCAGTTGAACAATTAATCCAAGAAAAATAGTCTTCTCCCAAAGAGAAGACTATACTTTTTCAGTAAATTCCGTATATAAACTTGCTGGTACTTCATTTTCGAGCTCCATTTTTACCGTAATCGGCTTGTTCCCTTCGAAATGAACGACATTTCCTTTTCCGATATAGATGTATGGTTCAGTCTTTCCATCAATCTCTTTGTACTTTCGGATAAATAAATGCAGATTGATTCCTCTTTGTTTATTAAAAATAATATCCTTCCCTCTATTAGACTCTTGAGTTGTATTATTTACTGACTGCCACTGAAATTCTCTTGGATTAAAAAATTTATCTTTATAATTGATACTTTCCTTAACATCGGCCTCTTTATGTAAATCCACAAATAAGAAATACTCGTTGCTATTTGTAAGTAATCCCGAACCTCTAAACGAGCTATGAATTTTCCGGTAGTTTGAAAGAAGTGCAGCATCAATCATTTGGTATTGCTCATATAGTTTAAAATGAGGAACACCGTAGTACTCATGTTGGAATTCCTTTTCATATCGAAAAATTCCGTAGGTAATGATATCATCTATATATTTAAAATAATCCTCATTCTCTAAAATGCCTGAGAATAGCTGTGTTTTAATTAATTGTCCTTCTTGATATTGAAATAATTTAGGCTTAGACTTCTTCTGCATACTATCATAATAGTTTTGATTCAAACACTCAAAAGCATGAATTATGCTGTCGTCATCTACATTATCTAGTTCTTTCAATATTTTTTGTTTAGCAATTTGAAGGTCTATTTTTTTATGTTCTAACAAATAGCGAATAATTAAAAACTCATAAACCCTTTTTATTGGTAGCTTACTCGATAATTCCTTAATGGTGCTTTCAAAATCTTCATTTTCCAATAATCTTTTAAGGTCCTCATCTTTTTCAACCTTTGCAACAAATTGAATATAAGATTTTTCCCGATCAATAAATTTTACAGGATCTGGTGAACCGTCATACTTCAAATAATCTAGTAATAAATATGGAATTCGGCCTTGGTTGAGTTTTTTAAATTCGTTATACTCTTCCTTCAGATATTTCATGGAATTGAAATTTTCTTTATCAATTTGGGACAATATTCTATCTTGAGAAATCTTATCCATTTGTATATGTGTAGCTCCAGGAATATTCGCAAAACCGGTAGCTACTGCAACTTTAAGACTTTCCTTATCATAATATCGACTACCATTTAAAGCTAATGCTATTAGGAAGGTTTTATTATGATTACCAATGAAATCTAATACGGTTAAAAAGCTCTTTCCACCGAATTTACGCAGTCCTCTACCCAATTGTTGAATAAACACAATTGGTGAGTTAGTCGGCCTTAGCATTAATACTGTATTAACGGAAGGGATATCAACACCTTCATTAAAGATATCGACAGTAAAAATAAATTCCAATTCATCCTGATCATTTTCTAATTTATTAATAAACGTTTCACGTGTGGTTGGTGAATCCTCACCCGTTAAACAAATGCTGTTATAACCCCTTTTATTGAATTCACTGGTCATATACTGTGCATGTTCGACACTTGCACAGAAACCTAAGGCCTTTCTTTTCTCACCATCATGGCCATAGAATTCCATCTTCTCAATAATAAAATCAACCCGTTCATTTACCTTTAATCTTTTGGTAATTTCAGCAATATCATCTATGTCTACATCACTTAAATCAATTCCTTCAATGTCTGTTATACCAAAGTAATGAAAAGGAATGACGAGCTCATCTTCAAGTGCCTCATGCAATCGAACCTCAATCGCTACATTGTTATCAAAAAGATCAAATACATTACGTCCATCCGTACGTTCCGGTGTTGCGGTCATACCTAAGGTAAAATTTGGAGTAAAATAATCAAGGATGGTTTGATAAGTTGGACTTGTTGCATGATGGGCTTCATCTATAATCAGATAATCAAATTCGTCTTTCTCATATTCTTGATAACACTTTGAGATCGTTTGAATCGTGGCAAAAACATATTCTGCCGTTTTATGCTTATGGTTTCCGGTCAACAATCCAAAGGTAATTCCTTCATTAGGAAGAAGGGTTTCGAATGTTTCTTTGGCCTTTTTCAAGATTTCTTCCCTATGTACGATAAATAGAAGCTTCTTTGGTTCATATTTTTTAACATCAAATGCAGACATATAAGTCTTGCCTGTTCCGGTTGCTGCAATAACTAGAGCTTTTCTTTCTCCAAAGCTTCGAAGTCGTTCTAGGTTCTCCATTGCACGCATTTGCATTCGGTTGGGAACTATATATTTTTTATGTTCATAAATCACTTTCTGAGCGACCTGAGAACTTTTTAAACTCTCTAGGAATTCTTGATATTGTCGAATGAAATCTTCATCTGCTTCAACGGTCATATTCCAGATTTTTTGGTATTCCTTTAATACATCTTTTATAAATGAAGCATCCTGTTTTGAAATAACTTCAACGTTCCACTCAATATTACTTTTTAACGCACTTTGAGTGATATTAGATGAACCGATAATAACCTTATATCTATCTTGATACTCAAAGATGTACGCCTTTGTATGGAAACCAATCTCTCTATCTGTTATAAACACTTTTAAATCAACATTTTGAAATTGCTTTAATTTCTCTAAAGCCTTTGCATCGGTAAAATTTAAATATGTAGATGTAATGATTTTCCCGAAAATACCCTTCTCCTGAGCTTCTTTTATTGGGTCAAGTAATAGTTGGAGGCCGCTGAAATTAATAAAAGCGACACTAAAATAAAACCGCTCACATTCTTTTATTGATCTTATTAATTCGTTTAGTAGATTGCCCTTATCGGAGTTAACGATTAACTTTTTTTCTATAGTGTCCATTAATTTTCTCCTGACGTACAAAGTCATTAAACTAATATAAGAAAATTTTACTCTTAATTGGATACAATTAAAAGATCGCATTTAAAGCAGACTCAAGATTGTTAATTATTTATACAGTTTTTATCAATAGTTTTTTTCAAACATTTATATACTGGCATGAGCTCTTTTTTACTAAGAAAAAGAAGAAGGAATTACGTAAAAACAACATACAGAAAAAACGCACTAGCGATAGAGCTCTAGTACGTTTAAAAGAAATTATTATTTTATTTATCTATCACAACCAATCCCATCACCATCACGGTCAAGATGCGTGGCATAGCCTGGCTCTCCTCTATAAATAGGTGCGGCTCCAGCAGCACGTGCTTCTGAACAATTTTGATAGTATATATTAGTCTGTTGCTGTGCTTGTTGTGCTGCAAGCTGAGCGGCTTCTTCCTGTTTTCTCTGTTCCTCTGCTAACCTTGCAGCTTCTTCTTGTTTTCTCTGCTCCTCTGCTAAGCGAGCGGCTTCTTCTTGTTGTCTCTGTTCCTCTGCTAAGCGAGCGGCTTCTTCGTGTTTTTTCTGTTCCTTTGCTAAACGTTCGGTTTCTTCTTGCTTTCGTTTTTCTTCAGCAAGGCGAGCTTCTTCCTCTTGTTTACGTTTCTCCTCTGCTAAGCGGGCAGAATCATCATTCTTTTCGGAATTAGATTTCGTTACTTCAGTCGCCGGTTTGATTGAGTTTTTTTCTGTAGTTTCTTCCCCAAATGCTACTGAAAAAATGATCAATAAAGTGAATAAGTAAACAAGCGAGGCAATGGACTTTTTCCACCACTTTCCACTTCGGAAACCAAGAATCTTTTGATGCCATTTCCTTTTTATTATTTTAAAAGGAATACTAGCCTTGGATAAAATATCATCAAATATTTTACCTGAACTATTTAATACTAATTTGCCTTCATGATGACTAACGACCGTTTTAATTGCAAAGTGGTCAATCATAGCATTTGAAAAGAAAGTATAAGGCCAAATAGTTATTTTTCTCGCTTTGCGTTCTTTATTATTGTATTCATATAAAAGTACACCGTTATCAATGACAATAAAGTTTCCCTTTTTTTGTTTTTCTTGATAGAAGCCTTCTACAATCAGTTTTGCATCTTTATGCTTTTCATGTAATAGTCTTTCACCATTTTTTGTATGTCCTAAATCATCTCGTTTCATAAGAAATGAAGTAATTTTTATATTACTAGTTCGTAAATCTTCTAGTTTTTCAGCATGTAGAAAATAGTTAAAATCATGGGTAACTGTTGTAATTATATCCTGTGTATGATGAACAATTTTATATTCTAGAATCTCAATAAACTCTTGGCTATCCTCATTTTTCTTAATATCATCAAATCTACGCTTTGAGCGACCAATCTTAAGTGTTAATTGCCACTCATTTTTGTCCTTTCCATCGGTTCTTACATCAAGATCACTAATTTTCGTATATTTGTATATAATGTGTTCACTTTTGGATAGAAATAGGAAAGATTCTGTTGTTAATACTAGGACTCCATCTAATTCCCGACCACTATTTTTATCACATTCTGCCTCTATTATTTTTAGAATTTTTTCGGTAGAGGTTAATAATGTATTTTGTGCCTGGTTTAATAATTTTTCATATTTTGATAATAATGCCTTCTGATTCATTGTAGGTCTATTGCCGATCCACTTCTCCATGATAGCCCTCCATAAAGCGAAATTTTTTTTTAAAATTTTTCCGCCTGATTTGTCATACGATCTAATCTCGAAAATTATTATACTATTTATTAATATCGTTATTTCATTTTCGACAAAATAAGACATACAAGGATGCAAAAACAAAAAAGGCATCTTCTTGGACAAAACTGAACAAGAAGGTGCCTATTTATTACCAACTAACATAATTAATTTAAATAAGAATCCTCTAAACGAAGTTTTTCTGTAGACTCGTTCAATACAGAGATTATCTTTATAACATGGTCAGACTTTATTAAAAATGCATTTACAAGTGTACATTGTTAATTTAATTGGAGATTCTTTTTCCATCTTTTATTAAGCAAAGGTACATATAATTAGTATAGTTAAATGTAAATTCAAAGGTCAAAGCCATAAACTAGTATACCACTTTTTCCCGAACTTCTTCACTCTTTAACAACTCTTTTAATTTCTGGTCAATTCTTTCAATTTCTGCTGAAGGGTTCTTCCACCAGTTACGGCTCCAAATTCTCTCGATGCTCCAGCCCCTGCTTTCTAAGAATCGTTGACGATAAACATCTCTTTCTTTTGCATTAGCAGAACTATGGTACATAGCTCCATCACACTCAATGCCCAAAATATACTTGGAAGAATCCTTAGGATGAACAACCGCTAAATCTATCCGATATCCAGACATACCAACTTGAGTAGTTACTTCATAGCCTAAATTTCTCAGTTGATAATACACTTGTTCTTCAAATGGGGAATCAAAGTGTAATTCTTGTAACTGGACATGCGTGTTTACATTTTCATTGATTTCTTGAACTACTGCCTGGATATGTTCTACCTGGGCTTTTGAAACAGCCTTTACATATTTTAAATAAGCCTTCAGTAATTTTGGCCCTAATTGAGATGTGTTAGCAACATTCAGCTCTTCAGGCTCAACACTTGTTACGACAGTGATTGCTTCCTTTGCTCTTGTTACTGCTACGTTAAGCCGGTTTTCTCCACCTTTTTGATTAAGCATTCCAAAACGATTATAAATCTTACCTTCTTCATTTTTGGCATATCCAATTGAGAATATAATGATGTCTCTTTCATCACCTTGAACATTTTCAATATTCTTCACGAAAACTCTTTCATCTAAATCTCTTGTCATCATTTGATTATATACTGCATTAAATTCTTCATCTTCTCCAGCTGTTTTTTCAATTAGATCCAATATTTTCGTTTGCTGTTTAGCGTTAAAAGTAATGATTCCTACTGTTTTATTTGGTTTATGAATAAGGATTTCCTTAAGAGTATTTATTACTTCTCTAGCTTCAATTTCATTTGATTGGTTATTCCATCTTCCCTCAACCTTTTTCCATTTTAAAGCAGGAGGATTTTTAAACGGAACAACGTTAGGTGCTATTTGGACATGTCCATTATAAAAGGCATGATTCGAGTAGTTGATTAGTTCTTCATATTTTGAACGATAATGCCATTGAAGGATTTTCTCTGGGAATCTTCTTTTAGCCAAATTTAACAAACTGATTGATTCATCTGTATCGTATTGCTCATCCTCATCCTCGTCATTAACAAAGCTAGCTTGAAACATATTAAAAGGAGGAAGCTGCTTTTCGTCACCCGCAATGATTACTTGCTTAGCTCTATAAACGGCAGGAATTCCACTTTCAACTGTACATTGTGATGCTTCATCAAAAATAACTAAGTCAAATAGACCCTCCTCCAATGGAAATATGGAAGAAACAATTTCCGGAGAGGCTAACCATACCGGCATGATCTCCACTAACCCCTTATTGGCAAATTGATTTACCAACTTACGAAGTGGCCATATCTGTCTTTTTTTACCGACCTGATGTTTTAACTCACGTACACTCCTAGAGTAGGTTGTTTGGACTGTTTCAACATTCTTGTTTAGCGAATGGATTAAGTATTGGTTCGCTGCATTTCTTTTTTCCTCTATTAGGTTAGCAAATGCTTCCCGAATTCTTGAGAATTCATTAGTTGAAATCTTTTGTACTTGTGGGTTTTGTTTTTCCGATTTATCGATCCAATGAATATACGCCGAATTTCTCACTAAATCAAGCCAATAGTCTGGCAGTGAGGCATAGTCATCATTCATTAAAGTTTTTTTCGATAATTTGGCAATAATCTTTTTTGTCTCTTCCGAACAATAATTCCAATAAACATCCATTTGTTGTAGATCTTCAAAATCACGATGCAAATATTCCAGAATTTTGTCTAAGTCATTTATTGGGATATCCCCTTCAGAAATACGTTGTTTAAAAACGTCTATCTTTTCATTTGCAAAATATTTTTTTAGTTTTTCAACTTCATCAGCCATCTTTTTCGTCTCTTTACCTAACTGATGCATTAATATTAATGATTTTTTTACCTTTAGCCATTCAGGAGAATTCGTTCCCTTAAATTTTTCTCCCTCGATTAATTCTTCTATAATTGATTTTCCTGAGAAAGAGGTCCACCACCATAATCTCAACCCATGTAGTGTTCGTTTTTCCCCCTCTAAATCAGGAAAAATTTTATCCAACTTATTTTCGATCAACCATGTATATGCTGGCGTTATTTTTTCATGGTCCAATGAATTAATGTATTCCACTGATTTTGTTGCTTGTCCAATTATTTGATTTAATAATTCTATTGCTTGGAGCTTTTCCTTCATATCAAAACTTGCGAAGGATTTACGATCTTTCAATGAGTAATCGTCATCACCAAATCGTTCATACCATTCCGCATAGGTATATACGCTTTCTAACACGTTTTCTAAGATATCTTTATTTAATGAAGATAAAACTTCATTTAAATCGATGATTTGATTTGTTTCACTGACAGGCTTTGCGAGTCCATATAAATCATATAATCTGTATCCGTATTCCTGATATTTATACAGCGCATCTGCAATGCTATTCAACATTTCTTCCTGCTCCGCTAACTTCTTAGTCGTTGAAGTTAGAACATTAATTGTTTGTTCATTTGTCAACGGATTATGATTGAATAACGATTCGATTTTGGAATAAAGTTTTTTACGATCATTTTTTTCGTCATGAACAAGAGCAATATTATTCGTTAACCCTAAACTATCTAGCCTTTGGTAAACTACATCTAATGCAGCTCGTTTTTGACATACAACTAATATTTTTTTGCCTTGGTTAAGGCCATCAGTTACTAAGTTAACTATGACTTGGGACTTTCCTGTTCCAGGTGGACCGTGAACAACTATTCCTTTTTTATAACGAGCTTCTTTTAGAATTTCTTCTTGTGATCCATCCGTCTGTAAGAGGTTTAATATATCCGATTTAGTGATGTCCTTAATAACATCTTTTTCTTGGTCAAGATCTTCAGCTTCGGAATATTCCTGGTCTTGTGTAGCAATTAATTGGCCAGCCAAAGCTAAATCACTCTCATTTGAGAGCTCGATTAGAAATTCATAATCTTTAACAAGGGATGATCCTCCCTGTGGAAAATTGCCTATTATTGCATTTTCAATCAAGGTTAAATTCGTAACAGCGGGAATTTCATTTGATTTGTATTCTTTTAGTTTCGTGATACCTTTCGGACTAAATGATATATTTAAATCAAATTGTTTTAGAAACGATACCCATTCATCAAAATTAAATTTTGAAGCACACTCAGCAGCTTGTTCATAAAATTCTTCCGAAAAATTAAGATTATTAAGCTTTTTAAATGCCAAAAATAAAGTTCGATTGATTTGAGGTTCACCCTCATCTAATTGTAAGATCCATTTTTGAGAGTTAACGTTATTCTTTTCAAGTCTTAAAGGATATAAAAATAGTGGGGCTTGGAAAAACGTTCCGTCTGAAAAGGTTCCTGATAAAAAAGGAAATCCTAAATAAAAATCATGAACCCCTGTTTCTTCTTCTATTCCTTTTATATTCCTTAGCAGATCTGTAAGTTTCTTTGATATCAACATTGAATCTTCATTATCTAATTTGGGTTTCAAAATGGTAATATCACTTTTTGTTTTCTTGATAATTTTCTCTACGATTGTTTTACTTTCAATTTCATTTTGTAATTTATCTAACTCAGTTAGGTCAAAACTCCACTTGTTATATATCTTAAGTAATCGAATGGAGCGATTTCGACGGCTAATATCATTTAGCTTATCCCTCATATGTATCAATTTGTCTTTCATAATTGTAAACCTCTTTCAATGGTTTCTTGCACTACTCCTAAACATAGGAGTGTAAAACATTTATCCTGGGTATTCAAAAAATATTATTTCTTGAGTAGTTCTTTTTACATATGATATTATATCAAATAATTAAATAAGCACCTTTAAAAAGTGGTTTTTGTCATATTATTGGTATAATTCCCAAAAATAATGATACTAATATTTCAGCTTCTATTATAAAAGAAAAACCTCATCATATTACGACTAGTGAGGTTATTGAATATTTTAACGGAATATATTAACTAATAAACATTTTTGATTTTATTTTAACATTTACAATTGGATTTCTGAACACAGGTTATTTAACATGAAGCAATTACCTTTCTTTTGGTTGCTATAAAGTCGAATAATCATAATTTAGTCAGTGCTGCTTTGGTTTGGTTTAATAGAGTAAAACATAAATACTATTTATCCCTTTTTATTTAAATGAATCTTTAGTTTTTGTAACAATATCCCTTAACTCTTTAGCCTTAAAATCTTTTACAGCTAATGATCCATCTTGGATAATATGTCTTTGAATTCAGGTATTTGTTTTCCATATACATAACCATTTCCTGATGAAACAAACTCCTTAGAAACTATTTCCTTTTGGGTTAGCAATTTAGTGATAAAACCGGTGTTTAATTGTTGATGATTTAATGAAGGATGCAAAAGAATAGAGCAATTTTGAGAGTGTAAATAATAAAATAGCTGGGATCCCTTTACCATCCACATACATAGGGATCAACCAGCTATTTTTTGGAACCGAACTTGGCACCAAAACACCACTATTTTTCATATTGCACAATTAATAAGCTATTCAATTTACCTAATAAGAAGCCAGCATAATTTACATAGCCACAACTTTCATTCTTTATTTAAAACACTTAAAAGATGATCGTAAATATTTGTCCAGGAATCCTCGAGATTAATCGTCATAACCGCCATTTTAATCCGCTCATCCCACTGATATACTTCATTCACTTCTATCCCGTTATAAGGGTAGATTAGAATGCCTCTGACGCTTAGGCTGGATGGCTGATGCATGAGGTATGTATAAAGCTGGTACATATTATGGCTGTGAAAGGACGATTTCCCAAAATTCTCCTGAAAGATGTTTTTATAAAACTTTGCATCGATAACAATCTTTTCCGGGCTGTTTTTATTCGTTAATGAAACATCCGTTTTCATAGTTGGTAAAAGCGACTGTTTACCGATGAGTCTCCATTGCATAATTTCTGACGACACACGATACTCGTTTTGTTCAATCCTGTAAAAATGGAATAGGAATTTCTCAAACAACTGATTAAGAGTTTTCTCATCAATCTCAGCTGAAAAGAGACTCCAGTTACCACGTTTGTGCGAAAGGAAAGTTAGTTCGTGGAGAAGCCTAGCGATATGAACCATCCGCTTGTAATGAACCGTGTGCCTACCAAACTGAATCCTATTAAACATATCCTTAGTAAGCTTCTGGCACTCTATTTCAGGCATCGCTTCCATCAGTACAAAACTCTTTTTCCTTATTTCTTCCTTAATAAAGCGATTACTACTAATTGCACTTAATGTGGACTTCATCACCTGGTTAAGCAAAATTTCGGATGAATAATTGTCCTTCACACAAACCACCATTGGCAGCTTGGCAATGAGAAAGGGCATTGATTCATTCATCAACATGCGACCACCTAGGTTTTTCGTTGGCTCGACCCGGGTAACATAATTTTTTACTAACCGGTGCTGAATTATATTTTCTGCTTCCCGCAAAAATTGAGTTGCCATAAAATCATAGGTGATAAGATCTTCGTCAAAATCGTTCAAGCTTTTTACAAGCTCCGGCATCTCATTGGCATAACTTAAAAGACAGAACAGATTCCGAATTGGTACCTTGAAAATTCCATCCATTTTAAATCCCTTCCAGTAAGCCCCTTGCTACTTCAGGGCGATCATAATAATACTCTTCAAGGAGAGGTCTAATTTCATATGTTATTATTCCTTCGAACCAATCTGTTTCATCTATTTCACCCGGCTTTGAAGAGAAAAACGAATGTCCGATAGCATAGCCACTCCCCAATTGGTAATCACTTACTATTTCTCTATTCACTTTTTCAACAACATATAAAATCTTGTCTACCATTTGAGCAGTTACTCCCTGATGATAAAGCGAAAGCTTCCATTTTTCGTTAAAAGCTGGTTCAACCGATACAAACGCAAATCGACGTCTAAGAGCCACTTCAAGCTGTGCAAGAGACCGATCTGCTGTATTCATTGTCCCAATCAAATACACATTAGATGGGACGGTAAACTTTTTTTTCGAATATCCCATTGTTACGTATTCATCACGTTTATCCCTCTCAATCAGCAAAAACAATTCACCAAATATTTTGGAAAGGTTTCCTCGATTGATTTCATCAATGATAAAGTAGTAGGAATTCTCCGGGTTTTCTATAGCCTTTTGACAAAAATCATAGAATATTCCAGTTTGCAAGGAAAAGCCTGTTTCATCGGGTCTAAATCCCATTACAAAATCCTCATAAGCGTAGTTTTGATGAAACTGCACCATCTCAACCCTTGCATCATCTCTTTCTCCTATTAGGGAATATGCAAGTCGTTTGGACACAAATGTTTTTCCTACTCCCGGCGGCCCTTGGAGAATTATGTTTTTCTTATAATGAAGTAAATTGGCAATTGTTTCATATTTTTCCTCATCAATAAAGACTTCCCCCAAAAAGTCTTCTTTGGTATATGGAACTAATGTGGGCACTCTAGGTTTTTCCATTACAAAATCGGCTATAGCTTCCTTCAAAGCCGGCTTCAGAATCCATTTAAAATGATTATCCTCAGTATACTCCCCATCAAAAGGTACGCACCAATACCAATCCTCCCCGCTCACTTTTGTAGGTGTTGGGATACCGGTAGCAGCAATTATCCGTTTTGCAAGCTGGACAACTGGTGTGGTAAATGAGGTAGGATGTCTATCCAATGCATTAGCCAATTGGGATGCAGTTGCTCCGCCACCAAATTCAAACATTTTCAAAAGGTATTCCAAATCGCTTTTTTTAATTACAGATTCATCTCCGAGTAGCTTTGCCCATGTTTCAGTTGTTATTGGTGAAGGAAAAATATATGAATTTTTTTGTTCCTTAACTCCTTCAAGGGCCGTTTCGTTAAGTGTTTCCTTATACTGATTAATCACCGAGCCCATATTGTATTGGAATTCTTCGTATGTAAATGATTCGTAATCTGTGGTGAATAGTGTATCTTTACCCCTCTCCGGATGCTGATCACCATACAAGAGTCCATAACGGATTCCATTCTCATCAATTGAGACGAAAAATTGAGGTGCTGTCCTGTGAGTGGAATGACCTTTTTCATACACTGCAAGCCAGCATTCCGATCCGCCAAAATTCTGGTTCCAACTATATCCATTAAGAACTTTATCCTCAACAAATACTAGCCCCTGTGTTTCGTTTAGTTGGCGAATAGCTTCGTGAATTTTCCTTTGCTCCTCGGTGACCTTCTTTTTCTTATCAAAATAGTATAACTGAAACAAAATAGAGAAATTGTTCCATGATTGCAAAATGTTTGTTTCGTAACGTTGCTTCACTTCGTCCTTAATTTCCTCTAATTCTTCCAAAGATATCTGGCCAATTTCAATGATTTTTTCGATTACCTTAAATTTTATTAAATTAATCTTTTCGGAATTCTGGTACATTTTTCGTAAGGTTTGAAGAGTATCAAATTCCATTTTTGAAATAGCCTCAAGCATGAGATCTGGGCTTTGTTTGAACAAAGCAAGTTCAGCTGCACTCTTATAAAGATATTCAATTGCACTTTCTACCTTAATTTTGTGGTATTGGGTACTGCAGAAGAAAAAATCTTGAATGTCGAGCATAGTCAACTCCGGATAATCAGACAGAAGATGTTCAAGGGTTATTTCACATATATTAAAATATGTTTCATAATTACTACCTACAGTTCCGAGCTTAAGATCAATCCCGTAGGATCTCTTAATATCTGTAAATACTTCCTGCTTATATAGGGGATATTTAGCGTAATCATATGCTGCCAATAAATAGCCAAACAATGGCGCCCCAAGTGATATTTGGGGGTTGAAGGCTTTCCCTGCTTCACGGAAAGCCTCTATTCGTTCTTCAATGGGTAAGTTCGACTTATATAGTTGAATCCAGAGTTCTGCCACTTCAACCGGGCACTCCTCGGCAAATTTAACCAAATCTCCTGTATTGCTCCAATGAACAAAACTCCCTGAGTTCGGGTTCTCCTTTTGGATTTTTCTGGCCAAGTCGGTTACGGTCCGTTCCGTAATTTCCTGCTGGTTCATAAATTCATTCAACCTCGATAGTATTTCCAACTTATAGGCCTCGTCATATTGGTCAGTTTCTTTAAAGTCCAAGTATTTCTTGAAGGAAATATCTATGTATTTGTCTTTTAAAAGAGCTTTTTCTAATTCATCGTAAGTCATAACTTCTCCCCCTCGTACTGGATAGCATTTTTGGCAATTACTCTTCGATATTTATCCCTAAACAATCCACTTTTGTAAAACTGATTCCATCAACAAATATAAAATTTTTGATATTCAGTAATGTTTTATAGTAATTTTACAAATTCTTCTTCGGTCAAAATCTTGATATCCACCCCTTTTTCAATTAATTCATAGGCTTTTTCCTCTTTTGTACTCAATCCATCTTCTCCAACTAATGATTTATCTTGTTTACCTACAACTAAATAATTTACTTTTTTACTGACGCCTGACTTTAAAGTCCCCCCTAAATCGGCTATTTTTTGCATAGCTGTTTTCCGTTCCATAGTTTGAAGTTCTCCGGTAAAAACGAACGTCTTACCATAAAAAACATGCGTTTCATCAAATATTTCAACACTAGCTGCTATTTCATTTACGTTTACATTATTGAATTTTTTTCTTTTTCCAAATGATTTATTTGGCTTTAATTCGGAGAAACTTTTTATTGGAATATCCCAATATGAACGACAATAATTCTCAAGTGATTTTTTATTTTTTAACTTAACGCAATGAACTACTAATTTAGCAGTTGCTATAGCATCCTCCAGGGCGTCATGATGATTTTCCAAAGGAATCCCAAAATAATCTAATCTATCTTTTAAAGAATTTCCAACACCTGCATTTCTGCAAACTCTTGTACTTATGGGAATACTATCTATGTATGTGAAATCCGGAAAATCTAAATTATATTCCTTCAAACAAGCATACAGCACACTCATATCAAATTGCGCATTGTGTGCTACAAATACATTAGTACCATTAAATAAATTACTTATTTCCTCCCAAACTCCAATAAAATTCTTTGAATCTTTTACGTGATTCGGTGTGATTCCATGAATTTCCACCATTTCTGGATTGAAATCTAATGTTGGCGGTTGGATAAGAAAATGTTTTTTATCTATGATTTCATTATTTTCAACAAGCACCAATCCCATTGAGCAAGCACTATTATATTCATGATTAGCTATTTCGAAATCTATTGCAATAAAATCCATCTCTATCCCTCCTATCAATAAGCATGATTATAATTATATTTATCTAGCAAATATTGATCCAATTCAGATTTATTTTCAAACAACAAAGAGGTATGTTCCGTTAAAAAATGATAATGATCACTATATGTACTTTTTCTGATTTTAAATGTAAGGGAGGCATTATTTCCTTTTTCATCTTTAAATTTAACCAAATCTCTTAATACGGGTTTATACTGATATCTGTTAATTTCTTCACCATTTTCTCTAACAATGAAAAGTGCGTTATCTTGTATATTATGAAACTCTAGAGATTGAAAATCGTATAATCCCTGTGAATACCAGTTTCCTATTTCTTTTTCTAAATGAGATAGCAACATTTCTTCCCGTGTGAATCCCCAAACTTGAACTTTATCATCAACAATATTTACAATACCGCTTTTTAATTCATTAATCCTATTCTGTAGCACAAAAAATCACCTCTCCTATCTCATTGAAATAGCTTATAACCTAATTTTTCATCTTGGTTAATAAATCCATATTTTTACTAACTACCTACATTTCTTGTATACCGACATTTGGGAAAATTGATACATCCATAAAACTCTCCTCTTTTGCCTTTTCGGAGAACCATCTCAGAACCGCACTTTATACACAGTTCTTTGGGCTTATAATTAATTGATTCCTTTACAGCCTCTTCTGGTGAACTACCATTTAACTGAGAAATCATATTTATCAATTCATCACGTTCAATTAATCTAATTCCATTAGAATTTGCTAATTCGATTGCAGCATCTGTGAATTCATTATTTGTAATTGCCCAGCCTTCTGTTGCTTTATAAAACGCTATTGATGATACTACTTCTTGAATGGCTTTTATCCCTACTCTATTACTATACCGTTTAACTTGAACAACAATTTTTTTGCCATCCTTAGTCATAACTAGATCAGCACCATAATCTCCTGTAACTTTTGTAGTTTCAACTTTATAACCTTGACGGATAAATAATAACTTTAAAAAGTACTCAAATTGTGTCCCAGTCATAGAATCTACATCATTAATTCTGGATTTTCTAACTTTATCCTTATAATTTTTACTTCTAACTATGAGAAAAATTATCGAAACAATAAATCCGATTAATCCAAAAATAAAAGCTGTTTTCAATGATTTAGTCATTAACAATACAATCGCAAAAACACCTATACTAGACATTTTTAATACCGCATCAATAAATTCACTTTCTCGCTTTGCTGCACTTTTTCTCCTTGCCATTGAACATTCTCCTTACGTTGTAGGGTTCGATCTATCGTCTTTTGAGTGACTTATATTGGTTAGCAAATCCTATTACTATGTTTATTTCTGCTCCAAACTTGTCCGGGTTGTCTAGCATAAACCCAATCTGCCAAAAAAACATATCGACTAATTTCATTGTTGTATAGCTAACCCCATCATTGCTGAATAAATCTTTATTTTTTTCAAATCCATGTTGATGGAGGTTATAAAAATCTACCAGTTCCTTTAGTGATAATTTGTCAAATTGAGTTCTAATCCCAAATAATGTTAAAGCATCTTTAAAATACCTGTCATAGGCCGGTACATTTCCATATACACCAAGTAATATTTTGGATGCTAGAGTGTCCGTAACCTTGATTCTAGCTTTTATTCCGTTTACTTCGTATATGTTTTCTTGATAGGCTCTTTTGGTTTCACTAATGAGCCTGTCCATGTCTTGGATGTCAACTAAACAAGTCGGATTTTCACCAAAAAACTTATGATTTGCAGGGTTCATCACAACACTTTTAAGAAAATAACTATGGATCTTATAGTCTTTTTGCAGTAGAAAAGAACTACCTCGTAACATACCCCAACTTGCCAGGTAAAAGGCTAATTGTAAGCATCCATGGTCAAAAACATCATCGTTCTCAAGTTTTAAATAATTTTTGTAAAAAAAGGAATGGCAATGTTCCCATGACTTAAATCGATGATGATTATCCTTAATAGATAAAGAGTGATATTTAGATAAAATTTCTCCTATAAAGTTGTCGGTGTTAATAAACCGATGTTCTTTTTCTATTTTGGGAGTTGGTTCTTTTATTTTAGTAATCTGTTGGTCCGGTATATGCACTTGTTCTTGATGAAACTCCCCTGTAATCCAACTCTTAAAAAAGTCCCAATCTCTGACGGTTCCATCGTTATTTAGCAAACCAAGGAACACTCCGTCCCCCTTTCCTACCTGCCAAATCGCTTGAGCAGTATTCTCTTTATCTGAAATTCCACTATCCTTTATGTAATCGAAAAATGAATCCTTTCCAGGACTATAATTTTCAGCAACAAATGCCACTAAATAGATATCGATGCAACTAGCTCCAAAATCTTTTGGGTCGCCATTTAGAATGTGTTGTTTTATAATACTGTTCCATATTTCAGGGGAGCTTGATAAGATTTTGTTCTGAATTTTGTCTATTTGATAGGCTTGATAGCTTCTTTTTTCCCATTGTTTTAACTGAGAGTAGTCACCTTTAAGTAAGACCAGCTTATTAAGCATATTTTTCAAATTGCATACGGTTGGAATTATGTTGGTATGTATACTTCTTCCACGTAGTTTTCTTGGTAACTTAAGAGATTCATTGCTTTGGCTTCCATAAACTCTGTTCCCTCCATTCAATTACCAATAATTATACTTCTAAAATTTTTGTAAAAATCATCCATTTATTGAACAATTAGAATCATTTTTAAATGTTGAGAATGGCTTGCCTGGGCCCCAATGGGGAAAATACACCTAGAACAAGGCTGTGAATTATGTTTTTTCTTTAAAAGAAATCCTGTTAATTCAAATTGAGTAGGTCTCAAAATATGAGTAGGGTGTTTACAATGGAAAAGAAAGAATTTTGGAGACTAATGAAAAAGCCAAGGAATTTGATTAATCCAAATGGCTACCAGAGTAATTAGCTCGAAAGAATTGGAAGATGTATTAGTCTTTGAATTTTTTTCAAGAATTCATGAACGCTAGTTATCAATCTCGTTTATGGGGAGCTGAATATGTGCTGAAGGACGGCTATTCGGACGATGCGTTTGATAATTTTGAGGCTGGTAAAACCGGGGTGGGTTCCGGCGTATCAAGGTGAAACGTTGGAACCGTCCCTCTGATCTTACCTCTGTTCTTAAAAATATTGAGGAAAAGGAGATGATGTGATGAGTTTTAAAGACGAATTTATTCCGAAAGTGCACGAGGTATTTAAGGAAGAATTAACGATCAGTAGGACGATAGACGAAACGTTTTCAATGATTAGAAATTATTTTCTTGATTTAGAAAATAGGTTGAGGGATGTATCGGAAGTTGCTCAAAAAAAATACGAAGTAGATATCCAAGATTACTTTTGCAAGGTTCGACTGTTTAATAATAGATTGGAAGTAAAATTCTCAAATAAAAAAATTGAAATAGAAAATATTCACAAGCGTTCTGGATATGGCCATGAATTTTATTTCAACGAAAACACATACAGTTTTATCGGGCCAGATGAAAAAGTTTTTGATGAAAGTGTATTAGATTCATTTTTAAAGGAAACATTTGAAGCTTCAATAAGTAGTTTACTTAGATAAAAAATATTTGCAGGACAAGGCACTCTGTTTATTGAGTGCCTTGTCTTTTGTCCAAAACAAACTGTAACGTTTCAACCTAAGTAGAAACGCATTATTAAAGTTTCTTCTTTCACTAGAACTGAAGGTTCAAGTTCTATTACCAATCGTTTTTTCTAATTCTTTTATCCATCAGGATTGCGAATAAATAAGACGGAGCCTGAAGTTGTTGCAAAGGAACTGTATTATCCAGTGGTACATACTCTAGTGCTTTTTCTAATGTTTTTTTTGATACGGACCGATTAGTGCGGCTTAGTTTAATAAGATTCCCTTTAACGATATACGAAAATTCTCCACCTTTAATTTGAAGAAACACTTGTCCCTCACATTCTTTTATTCTCTCCCACAGAACTTCAATCATTTTTACCCGCTTTCCCTAATTTTTATAAATACCACATTCTAAATAACTCTCACCATATAATCATAACTATGTCCATTTATTTGGATGACTTTTTCTACACGATAACCTAGTTTTGTATAAAGAATTTTAGCTGTAGGATTGTCATGAGCTACATTAAGTGAAACTCTCCTGTATCCATTCCTTTGCGCAGCTTTTTCTGCAGCTTTTATTAAAGCTGTTCCTATTCCATATCCTTGATATTTTGGACTAACAGAAATAGTGTCTATGTAATAATCGCCTGGTTCCGCTTCTTTATCCAAATAAATATCCTGTTTGCGACTTTTCTTTCTTAATCTACTTAAGATTGGCTCATCCAAGACAGGTGCATTCTCTCCTGGATAAGATATAACAATTCCTACTACTTCATCTAAAACTTCAGCGACAATAGTATTTTGAAAGCTAAGACGGTTGTTTTTTTCACGAAAAAAGTACGCCAATGTTTCGCGGATATTTTCAGATTTCGTTTGCCCTGTTAACTGTTCGGCAATATCGGTAATAGCAAGATGAATTAGTTCGGCAGCTTTCTTTGAATCTTTTTTCTCTGCCAACCTGAGATTTAATTCTTGAGACACAATTTCCTCCCATGTTATTCCATACGGTACACCTCCTGATGTTTCCCCTGCGAAAAAGTAGAATGTTTCATCAGAATCTTGCTCTAAATAATTAATTGTTTTACTTTTTTGTGACTTTGATTTTATTCTCAAAATATGCTCTCTCCGTTTATTATGAATTTTCTTATAGAGCCGTTTGCCATTATAAGGTCCCTTTGTTGAAACTCTAATAACTATTATATTAAAGAACAATTACTAACGTTGATCACAGACCGGCAAAGGGTGATTCATGTGCCTAGTCTTCTGCATAAGTACCGCCCCTCTATTCTTTTTTACAATTACTTTAACATACCTATCCTTTAGATTAATTTCAAAAATTGACTAAAGAAACCAAGGAATTGATCTAATAAACAAAACCGTACTTTTGCAATTCACAGTACGGTTTTTGTGCGGATGTAAAAATCTATTTCTATAGGGAATAAAAATCAACGATTCTATTTAAATGATATTTTCACTGAGTAGCCAAGGTTCCTAAAAAACTCTTTTAATACTTTTTCCGCATTTTTTTCTGCTTTATTTAATAGTCCTGTTTCTTTTACTTCTTCCTTGATTTGCTTTTGTGCTTGTGCAGCAAGGTCATACCCTTCATCCCATTTAGGTTCTTGTCGAAGTAATCCCTCGTCAGAGTATGTTATTACTTGATTCATCTGAAGTGCGGGTTCCTGAATAAAGTCAGCTGGCGGCAGAACAATCTCAATTACTTTTTCTTTGTCATTTACTTTAATATCGCTTGGGGACACCTTCTTTAAGTCGACTCCTGCAATTACAGTGGCAGGCACAATCAATAATAATTCCCGTTTGGTTCCAGGGAGATCCAGCTTGATATCTTTTCCAAATAATTTATTGTCCTTTTGCTTAATTACGGTCTTAACCTGCGCTTCAGCGGTTGCTAGAGTCGCTAACTCCTGAACATGTTCAACAAAAATTGTAGTTTTTTGATTAAAAGTTCTTCCTGAAAATAACCATATATTTACTAATACAGAAACCAAAAACCCTGTAATTAGAATTATAATTATTATTCTCCCAAATTTAAAATTAGGCCTAAAAAATGGCAATGAAAGACTTGTCCCTTTACCTCTATGTCCAATTGTGGCAGAAGTAGCGCTTTCTACCCTACTTTCTTTTAACCCCATCAATACTCTCTCCTCACACATTTGTTTTCTGCACTCATTCTTTTGAATGAAATAAAAAATTACTATTTTCTAATCCTTATATTAAACTATTAATCTAATATTTTTGAAGTATAATATTAAAAATACCAGGAACTTTAAACAAACACGGGGATAGTTTAACTCTTGATTATTTTTAATAAGATATTGCACATTTATAAATGAACTGAAAAAAATAGCACAGTATTTCAGATTATTCCCCGGTTAAAGTGAATAACAGGGGTCGGAAATACTGTGCTTATTTTCAACATTAGAATTATGGAGGAAGATGATTTGGTGCGTTATTTCCGTTTTTATGGGAAAGGTTTGGGGAAGAACCTCTGGGGTAAAAGGTTGGTGTGAGTGAATGGGGGTTAATCCTCCCTCCCACATATAAGCTTCATGGTAAATCACCGTAACCGCCCCTCTGTTCTTAAATCACACAGAAAAACGCAGAGGTTTTAGCATCCTCTGCGTTTTTTATAATCTAATGACCTGTTCTTTCTGGTTCTACAACGCTGTGTTGAACTCCTTGTTATTCTTTTCCACTAAACTCTAAAATATTTAAACCCTCAGAGGCTTCTGGTGCTTCAAAAAATCTAGTAACATGAATAAACACCGCTTCCGTGTCAAAAGCTGCTCTTTCGGGTTGTTCACTCCGCCTTTGTGCAATTTGACGTAAGCATTGGTTGTTATTTAGACTAAGGAAAATTAATTGATGGCTTGCATTGACCTCTGCCGCAATATCCAAAACCACTTTCGCAGTTTTTGAGTGTTATCTGGAAAATCCATCACTCATCTGTTCCGACACTTAATATGTTTTGGACATGCTTTTTCACCAACGGCTTGAGCTGTGCTGAGTATTTTAGATAGTCCTCAAATGACCCGACTTGATTGGGATAAAGAGATGACAGCCATTCATCCTCAGACAACAGTACTGCATGTTTATCTATCGCCAATTGTTTTGATTTAGTTGATTTTCCTGCGCCCATTTTTCCACAGAAAAAGTATAACGTCCCCAATTGTTTCATATTTTTTAACTCCCGTGCTTTTTTAAGCGGTTGTTACGCCACCGGATTTTAAGGATTAATCGTATATTACATTTTTTCCTTCTTCACTTAATTTTTTTAAAGAAGCAAGCATTTGATTTATTTCTTCGTCGGAATGTCTTTCCCATGAACCTAATTCGGCTACTATTTTCAAAGGAGATTTAGATCGATAAGAACGTGTTGGGTTTCCAGGAAATCTTTTGTCAGTTAAGTTCGGATCATTTTCAAAATCTCCTAGTGGCTCTACAATATAAATTCTTTCTTTTGCTGTAGATCTTGCTAATTCCGCACCCCTTTTAGCAGCATTCAAGGTTGCAGTAAAATAAATATAGTTAGATTTTTTATCTTGGTAATTTGATAAGTATTGTGGTTCTAATAAATCCCCTATTTTTAGTTCTGCTTTTGTACCATGAAAAAAAAGGTCCATTATCTATGACATCTTGTGTGTTTCATATTGATACAACCCCCAATTTTTCGATTTATATAACAGTATAGTATGTGAATTTTAGGAAGAGTAGTCTATTAATGAAGCAAAAGCAGGAACATTGGAATTTAGATAAGATATCTAAGGTATTGTAAAAGTTGTTCAATCTGTATTTCCCAACTCCAAGCCCCCCAACCTCCCCCCTACAAAAATAAAAATTGTTCCAACCCTTTCCAATAAGCTAAAATAAATATACAATCCACCCCACTCAATGAACGGAGGTTTGACCATGCACAAACTACTAATCATCGAGGACGACATGACCATCGCCAAAACTCTCAAAAATCACCTCCAATCATGGGGATTTGAGGTCGAATACATATCCGATTTCCAAAACGTAATGACTCAATTTGTTTCCTTTGATCCACAATTGGTTTTATTAGATATCTCCCTCCCCTTTATGAATGGGTTTACCCTATGCAGTGAGATTCGCAAATTATCCAAGGTGCCGATTATCTTTATCTCTTCTGCATCCGATAATATGAATATTGTTATGGCGATGAATATGGGTGGGGATGACTTTATTGCCAAACCTTTTGACTTAAACGTTCTTACTTCCAAAGTCCAGGCTTTACTTCGGCGCACCTATGATTTCACCGGACAAACCAATTTGCTGGAACACCGCGGGGCTATTTTGAACACAAGTGACGGGACGCTCACCTTTAATGGGCAAAGGGTTGAATTAACCAAAAATGATCAAAAAATCCTGCACGTTCTGCTTGAAAATAAGGACAAGACTGTGTCAAGAGATGTCCTGATGACCCGGCTGTGGGAAACGGATAGTTTTATTGATGATAATACACTGACAGTAAATATCAATCGGCTCCGTAAAAAGTTAGAAGTAATTGGACTGAACGATTTTATTAAAACAAAGAAAGGGCTCGGCTATTTGGTGGACTGAGATGAAAAATTATAAAGAAAACGTATTCCTCCTATATATACATAAAAACTGGAAACCGGTAGCCCTTATCGCTCTTTTTGCGCTCTGTTTTCTCATCGTTTTTTCACTAAGTCATCTCCCTCTCGCACCGATCCTCTACAGTACCCTTTTATGTCTGTACATTGGCCTCATCTTTTTTGTTGTGGATTTTTTAAAATTTAGAAAGCGATACAGGCTGCTAAAAACCGCCCAAAAAACGATTATGCTGCAAATCGGTCAATTGCCTGCCCCAACGAATGTGATTGAACGCCAATATCAAGAACTGCTGCAAATTTTATCAAAAAATAAGCACGATTTGATCGTCCAAGCTGACAATAAACAGAAGGATTTAGTCGAGTATTTTACCCTATGGACCCATCAAATCAAAACACCGATTGCAGCAATGCGGCTGCTTCTCCAATCGGAACAAACGGAACAAACCTCGGAGCTTGAAATGGAATTATTTAAAATAGAACAATATGTTCAATTTGTCCTGCAATATCTTCGTTTAGAAAACATGTCCAATGATCTTGTTTTTAAAAAATATGAAGTCGATGACACCATCAAGCAGGCAATCCGAAAAAATGCCAAAATGTTTATCCGAAAAAAAATCACCCTAAACTATTCGGATGTAAACTGTACCGCGTTAACAGATGAAAAATGGCTGCTCTTTGTTATTGAGCAGATTCTATCCAATGCGTTGAAATATACAAACGAAGGCACTATTTCGATTTTCATGAAAAATAAACGATTGATTATTGAAGATACCGGTATCGGCATTCGCGCAGAAGATTTGCCACGGGTATTTGATAAGGGTTTTACCGGATACAATGGACGCGAGTTAAAACAATCGACAGGAATTGGCTTGTATTTATGCAAACAAATATTGACCAAGCTATCCCACGGCATCGCCATTGAATCGGAAGTAGGAAAAGGAACAAAGGTCATCATTGATTTGGAGACAAAGGAAATCGGAGTGGAATGAGACCACGAGCTTCAATCTTACAATAATGTAAGTTTGAGTGCATATTTGTAAGACAAAGCAATGTCTGTGCATATCGCCCATTGCTATACTGAACATGCAAATAAACGTGAGACGGAGGAATTTTTCATGACATTACTAGAGGTGAAAAATCTAAAAAAAGTGTACACAACCCGTTTTGGCGGAAATCATGTTCAAGCACTTACAGATGTTTGCTTTTCAGTTGAAGCAGGGGAATATGTTGCGATTATGGGCGAATCCGGTTCCGGAAAGACAACGCTTTTAAATATTTTAGCAGCACTTGATAAACCGACCAGCGGTGAGGTTTTCCTTAATGGAAACGATATCGTTTCTATCAGCGAAAAAGAAATTTCAGCCTTTCGCCGGCAGAATCTCGGTTTTGTTTTTCAAGACTTTAACTTGCTCGACACCTTTTCACTGCAGGACAATATCTTTTTACCGCTCGTCTTATCCGATACATCCTACAGTGAAATGAGCAAGCGCTTAAAGCCGCTTGCCGAAAAATTGAGGATCATGGACATCTTAACAAAATTCCCATATGAGGTTTCCGGCGGTCAAAAGCAGCGGGCAGCGGTTGCAAGAGCCTTAATTACGAATCCGAAGCTCGTTCTTGCCGATGAGCCGACCGGAGCCTTGGATTCACGTGCCTCTGATGATCTACTGCAGATTTTTTCACAAATTAACCAAGAAGGGCAAACAGTTCTGATGGTTACCCACAGTACAAAGGCTGCAAGCCACGCCAACCGCGTTCTGTTTATCAAAGATGGAGCGGTGTTCCATCAAATTTATAAAGGGTCCTTATCCAATGAAGCGATGTATCAAAAAATTTCGGATACATTAAATATCATTGCAACGGGCGGTGGCAGAAATGAGTAAATTTTTCTATCCCAAACTGGCCCTAACCAATATCAATAAACAGCGGAAGACATATATCCCTTATATTCTTACCTGTATCTGTACGATTGCGATGTTTTATATCATGCATTTTATATCTGGAAATCCGGGTCTGAAAGAGATGTCCGGCGGTGATTCTTTAATGCAGATTTTATTTTTAGGCAACATTGTCATTGGGATTTTTTCAGTCATTTTTTTGTTTTATACTAACAGCTTTTTAATCAAGCGACGGAAAAAGGAATTTGGGCTATTTAACATTCTTGGAATGGAGAAAAAGCACATCGCTAGAGTGGTTATATGGGAGACTTTTTTCGTCACTGTCATCAGTATGATCCCGGGGTTAGTAAGCGGAATGGTCCTGAGCAAGTTAATGTTTCTGCTTTTAAATAACATCTTACGTTTTGAAGTGCCGCTCACGCATTTTGTTTCGGTAAAATCTATCGGAATGACCTTGGTCCTTTTTTTGGGCATTTTCACCCTATCGCTTCTCAATAATTTACGGTATATCCATCTGGCAAAACCGATTGAATTGCTGCGTGGCGGTCAGGTCGGTGAAAAAGAACCAAAAACGAAATGGATTCTCATCTTCATCGGTGTGGCAACACTATCATCCGGATACTACATCGCACTGGTAACCGAATCACCTTTAGCTGCGTTAACTAAATTTTTCTTTGCCGTATTGCTCGTCATTATCGGAACATACGCCTTGTATACGGCCGGCACGATCGCCTTGTTAAAATTATTACGAAAAAACAAAAACTTCTATTATCAAACAAAGCATTTCATTAGTGTATCAGGCATGATTTATCGGATGAAACAAAACGCAGTAGGCCTAGCCAATATTTGTATTCTATCAACCATGGTATTGGTCATGTTGTCAACCACCTTGTCCCTCTATATTGGGATGGAAGATCTATTGAAAAATCGCTTTCCAAAAGAGATTGATATTACAGCTAATAATTTTTCTGAAGAACAGGAACTGGCTGTGGAAAAAATGGTTCAGGAGGAAGCTGGAAAATATCAAATCAAATTAAAGGACCAAGTGTCATATCGCTCTGCAGCCTTTCCTACACTAAAAGTGGGAAACACATTTAAAACAGATCGCACAACCAAAAAGTCAATTTCAAAAATTACGATGATTGAACTACTCCCGCTTGATGAGTACAACCAGTTGGAGAATCTCTCCACTCCCCTGAAAGACAACGAGGTACTTCTGTACACTTTTAGGGGCGACCCTGTTAAAAATAACATAACAATCGCAGGACATGAATTTCAAATTAAAGAACAGATAAAAGACTTATCAATCAATGGCGATGCATCAGCAATGTTGACAGACTGTTATTTTGTTGTTGTAAAAGATGTAGAAACAATTAAAGACCTATACCCTGTTGGGGAGTGGAATGCGGTGGAATGGAAGGATTTATCCTTCTATTACGGCTTTGACGCTGAAGGAAGCCCTGAAAACGAGATTGCCTTAACAAAAGCTTTATCGCAAAAGTTGAATCAATTGTCCATCGATGGTTCTGCGGAAGGAAGAGAAGAATCAAGGGAATCTTTTTATTCCTTATACGGAGGTTTATTCTTCCTCGGTCTTTTTCTTGGCACCTTATTCATCATGGCAACCGTCTTGATTATGTACTATAAGCAAATATCAGAAGGCTATGATGACAAAGAACGATTTGCGATTATGCAAAAAGTCGGTTTAAGTAGAGAAGAAATTAAAAAGTCAATTATGAGCCAGGTGCTGATTGTATTTTTCCTTCCGCTTGTTTCAGCAGTTATTCACATCGCCTTTGCCTTCAAGGTCATTACAAAACTACTGGCATTGTTAAACTTAACAAATATTAATCTCTTTGTCTTATGTACAGCAGCAACCATTTTCATCTTTGCCGCGTTTTATGCATTGGTTTATACATTAACAGCAAGAGAATATTATAAGATCGTTAGTTAGGGGCGGAGCCTGATAAGGCTTTGCCCTCTTTTTTATTTTGGCGAGGGCATTTTTTCGCGCGGGTCCTGAGAATAATAAGCGGAGATTTTCCGTCTAATTTAAAAATGTGAACATAAATGGGGAAAATAAGCGGAGATTTTCCCTCTAACTGCTCAAAATAAGCCAAAATCCAAGGACTTGGATGAGATAAGCGGAAAAACTCCCTTTATTTTTAAGGAAATATCGATATTTCCCAATTTAACGGGAATTTCTCCGTCTATTTTCAAAACACAGTGAAAATCAACCTTCAGTAATACCCGAGCCTTTATAGAACCTGCCCAGTGTTTAATGATTAATGTATGTAAACTCTCTAAAAGTAAAAAACATCTGCCGCATCCTTGCAATACAGATGTTTTCTGATATTTATGTATCGCCAATTCCCGTTTTAAAAAACCCATATGAACAGCTTAGCCATCAAGTACCCAACTAACCCACAGAATGGGAATGTCAGCACCCAGGTCAGTACCATTTCACGGACAACGCCAAAATTGACATCTTTGATATTCTTTGCAGCTCCCACGCCCATAATCGCAGTTGTGATTGTATGTGTTGTCGAAACCGGTATTCCAGTGGCAGTTGAAAGAAATAAACACGTAACCCCTGCTAATTCAGCAGAAAACCCCTGATATTTTTCCAACTTAACCATATCCATCCCGACAGACTTGATTATACGATAGCCACCGATTGATGTGCCAAGCCCCATTACTGCAGCACAAATTACCATGAGCCATAACGGAATGATCACTTCGGCTGTTTCTGCCTGGCCTTTGGCAAGAAACATTCCAAGCAAGAATATACCAATGAATTTTTGACCATCCTGTGCACCATGCATAAACGCCATGCCTGCCGCGGAAAAAATCTGAGCTTTTCCAAAAAACTTACCCGATTTGTAATGATCCATACGCCTGAACAGAAGT
This sequence comes from Neobacillus terrisolis, assembly GCF_051233475.1. Lineage (NCBI taxonomy): Bacteria > Bacillati > Bacillota > Bacilli > Caryophanales > Bacillaceae > Neobacillus > Neobacillus terrisolis. The sequence goes on from NZ_JBKFGH010000027.1 coordinate 58,097, forward strand.
TCAACAAGCCTCACCATCACAAAACCCAACACAAAACCCAAGCCAGTTGATAGACCTAAACCATAGAGAACCTTGATCCACTCACTGCCATTAATTCCAGAGAATCCTCCCTGTAAAGCAATGGCTGCTCCCGAAACCCCGGCAATTAAGGCGTGACTTTCACTTGTTGGAATTCCAAATACCCAAGCTGCAGTTGCCCAAAGCACAATCGCGATCATTGCGGCACATAATGCGACCAACGCATCATCTACATTCCCATGAAAATCAACCATATTGTAAATGGTCTCAGCCACCTTTTGATTGACCAAAGTCATCGTAAGTACACCAAGCAGGTTGAACACCGCCGCCATGAAAATGGCTGAACCCGGACGAATTGAACGGGTGGAAACACTAGTGGCTATGGCGTTGGGAGCATCCGTCCATCCATTGACAATAATGACGCCCAATGTCAGGATTGTCGTGATGATCAATGCTGGATATTCACTTAATTGAGAAATGAAATCCAATAACGTTATTTCCATAGGATCGGACTTCCATGAAAGTAATATTTGCATTGTGCCAATTGAATTTCCAACATTATTATCAACTTCCTTCGGTTCAAATTTTTTCCGGAGTGTGGATGCTGTTTGCCCTGTTGTGTCGGTCAAATGAAAAGCTACTCTTTCATCCCAAATCTCGTAATAACGTTAATCGTAACCTTGATTGAAAACATGGGGATGGTGCTTTTATTCTCTTAATTTATTCTAATAACTCACACTAAAAGGTAGTTTCTTCTATATAATAGTTTAATTGATTAAATAATTGTAAGTCATTCCTTTACTTTCTCCTTTGATAATTGGGTTCTTATTCTTTTCGGTAAAAGCTGTATTTTTGCATTCATTCATAAAAAAAAATAATCCAGTTCTTCCTCATAACCGATATCTCTCATAAATCTATTAACAGATTGGCGTTGAATGGTTTGAGATTGACCTAATTTAATCTGGGATAAGTGAAGCTGCGCTGCATTAAAAGCATGTTTGACAGTTGTGTTTAACTGAAGCTTTTGGTCAACTCTTGCTGAAGCATTCATGTTTGTTCGCGCAATATCAAATAAATAAACACCCATGGCGTGTAATAGTTTATTATTTTTTTTATCTACTAAATTTCTTATTTCAGCACGAATGTCCTTTAATGATGTCTCCATTAATTGAATGTGTAAACCACTACTGATGTTATATCTAGTTTTCAACTCATCAATAAGTAATTTATGTTGAATGGCATTATCTATTTCACCAATCAGCTCCTGCATGTCTTCATCAAACATCACGATAGAATCCATCGTTATGAGACCAGGTGGTCGATAGTAAACCAGCAAATGGCCTAGCTCATGTGCTTCGGCTTCTATGCGTTCTTTACTCGATAAGGATTCAAGAATGTAAATCTGCCAAACGTTTCCCTCATTTATAGCTTGAGCGGGGCTCTGTGCAAACAAACAATAAGCTTCTGCTTTTTCCCTTGGTATAAGATGAACATGATAGTTACATAAAGACTCCACATCTAATCTTAATCGTTCTAATGAATTTAGCATTAAAGTTATCCCCCTTATTTGTCGTTCGCTTACATCTGAAAAAATGTAAAGCAGTGAGGTAAAAACTTTGATGATTAGAAACTCATAAGAATTAAGTGTTATCAAAATCTGTCATCCTAAATCCGTATTCATAAGATTCATCTATAAACAGATATTTTTTATAAAATACCCCTAAAACTTTTTTTGCATTTTTAGTACTAAAATTCAGAGATTAATTTTTTCATATATTTTACCTCCATTATAAATTACAAAATCCTTCCAATACAAAAATAAATAAACGACATTCTTATGACGAATGCCGTTGTAAAAAAATGAAAGGCTAACTAAAACTGCAACACCAATAAAAAATGAGTTCCTGCCTAAAAAAAGGTGACAGGCCCTTCCAGAAAACTGGATGGTACCTGTCACCTCACATCTCTCTTCTATACTGTTTGTAATACCTCTTCCTCCTGGTGGATAGGAGGAACGATGGATTCAAGATAATATGCTTTTTCAAAGCCGTCTCGGGTAGCCTCGCCAAGCGAGCTAAAGCCTGCTGCATCACCTAATACAAACACATTTTCCAGCTGTACCTTTAATGCTTCCTCTAATGGGTTGTAGGCTTCAACACCCATAGCAACAATGATAAAGTCTGTTTCAAATTCTGACTGTTTCCCAGAAGCTAAGTCCGCTACCATTACACGGTCTGGAAGGATTCGTTCAACTTTGTGGTCAGTAACAATGTTGACATTTACTTGTTTCAGCTTCTCAAGCAATCTCAATCTCGTATCAGGTCCAATTCTCTGGCTTGCTTTTGTAGGAATTTCGACAAAGGTGACATCATTCCCAGCTTCGGCAAGGCGACGATTTGTTCCATGACAGATCATACCGCTTCCGATCACTGTCACTTTACTATTAGTAAATTCTTTTTTCTGTAACTTTACATCTTCATAAGTATAAACATGGGCTAAATCATTGCCCTCTACCTGTGGGAGCTTAGGTCTTCCGCCTGTTGCCAATATAACAGCATATGGATTTAGAGCAGTAATCGCTTCAACAGTGGCCGCTGTATTCATGCGGACATCAATATTTAGACGTTTCATTTCATTGCTGAGATACTTAACGTGCCACATCATTTTCTCTAGATAATTTGGATCAGAAACAAGGTGCAATTGGCCTCCAAGCTTGTCTTCTTTTTCAAAAAGAGTTACATGATAACCTTTTAATGATAGATTTCGAGCCGCTTCCATTCCACCTGGACCTCCGCCAACAACTACAACATGGCGTTTTTCGTCAGCATGAATTGGGAGCAGTTCCTTAAACTCTAATTCTCGGCCTGCTCTTGCATTAATGGAACAATGAATGTGTGAACCACCCATAGCTGAATGGATACAATGGAGACAGTTAATACATTTTCTAATTTCTGCCTCGCGTCCTTCCATTGTTTTGTTTACCCACTCAGGATCAGCGATTAATCCTCTGCCGATGGCCACAAAGTCTGCATTTCCCTCAGCCAAAATGGCTTCAACAAATTGCGGTTCACGAATGGATCCAACCGTGATGACTGGAATATTAACCTCTTTTTTAATCGCCTCGGCCAAATAGACTCTCCAGCCTTGTTCAAATAACGGCGATTCAATAATTTTGTCCATAGATTCATAGGTACCACAACTTATATCCAGTCCATCGACTCCTAATTTTTCCAAGTACCGACAAATCTTTTTACCTAACTCTAAATCGATGCCGCCTTCGACAAATTCATCAACACTTAGACGGACGATAACAGGGTAATCCCCACCGCACTTTTCTCGAATACTGAAAATGATTTCCTCAATAAATCTCATTCGATTCTCAAAGCTTCCCCCGTATTCATCAGTCCGCAAATTTGTTTGAGGACTTAAGAACTGGTTAATTAAATAGCCATGGGCACCATGAACTTCCACGCCATCAATCCCCGCTTGCTTACATCTAACGGCAGTCTGCACGAATTTATTGACCAACTCTTTTACTTCCGCAGTTGTTAATTCCCGAGGTTCTTCACCTATTGCAGCACTGGCAAGATTACTAGGAGCAACGATTTGTTTCCCATTGATTAATGCGGAGCTTGACTGCCGGCCGGCATGATGGATTTGCACAAAAGTCTTTGCTCCATATTGATGGACCGCTTCGGCTATACGATGAATCCCCGGGATGAAGCGATCGTCGTCCAGCCTTAATTGTCTAATAAATCCTTTCCCGTATTCATAATCAATACAGGTAAATTCAACAATAATTAACCCTGCTCCACCCTTCGCTCTTTCTTCATAATAGGCGACAAGTTGATCAGTTACCTCCCCTTCAGGACCAGCTAAATTCGTTCCCATCGGTGGCATGACGACTCTGTTTTTCAGTGTTAAGTTACCTATTTTACCTTCTTTGAATATGTTTTTATAATGCATAAGTTGGCCTCCCTTATTTCATTTTTGTGAACTAATTCACATTCACTGTCTAGCTTTATTTTATAGGTAATTAACAGAAATTGTTATCCTTTCATTTGATAGATTCGTGACAATAGTATGTGAAATTTATGGGGAATTGTAAGGATGAGAACTTAGGCGGAGACTTTCCGGCTAATGATTATTGTGGAGACTTAGAATACATATATAAACGGAGATATTCCGACTAACTCCTCTAAATAAGTCAAAATCTAATGCTTTGGGTAATATAAGCGGAAAAACTCCCTTTATTTTTAAGGAAATAAGGGTATTTCCCAATTTAAACGGAATTATTCCGTTTATTTTTCAAACACAGAGAAGAACAACATTCAAGTTTAACATAGCCTTTCGTTTTAATCCCCTGGTACCACTCCTATTTAGTAAAGCAAAATAAAAAATGAGTTCCAAACCCCTAATAAGGAATCTGGAACTCATACTTTTATATTTTATAAATCCGAAACAATGAGATAAGTTAAACGAATCGGTCCATGTACGCCCCATACCTTGTTTAACTCAATGTCAGAGGAACTACTTGAACCACAAATAAAGTTAATGGCTGCAGGATTGATTCCTTGCTTTGACATTTCATGAAGTTTTTGCATTCCTTGTGTTAAACGAGGAACGATTGTACTTTGCGGTACTATACAAACATAATTTAAAGGCAGGAAGTTTGACGATCTTCCTTTTCCCAACTTATCAATGACAGTGTAAGAAGCTGTTTCAGCAATTGAAAGATCACTAATACACACGCCATAAGACGCATTCAATGCCTTATCAATATTTTCACGGCCTTTTTCATCAGTCCAAACATACGCATCTTTCAACGCATCATTTAGACCCCATTCTGCAAAACGCTCATCATTCCAAGCGATAATTGGGCCTGTTCCATGTTCCACTAGTTTCTCAGCAACCGTTTTTGCAAGATCTTTTTTCTCGATAATTAAGGAATCAATCTTACCACCAGATCCTGCTTTGTTAACTTGAGCATTCTTATGGAATTCTTCAGCTAGTTGTTCTTGAGTAAAGCCTTTATAAATTTCAAGCTGAGGTTTGCTTGATAATTCAGGATGCACAACCTCTTTCGGCATTGGGCGACCAAGTATATTTGAAAGGTTAGAAATAAATGACTCTCTATTTAAAATTTGCCCTTGTACCATTACTTATCTCCTCCCTTACTTCTTGATTCATACCAATCTCTGAAACGTGTTTTTTCCAATGCAGGCAAGTCACGTTTGTCTGTCCAACCTTTAAGAATGCTAACACCTTTTTTAATTTTTCCATCTTCCATCAATGGTTTTGTCATTAATGGCGCAATACTTGTTCCTAGCTTGTACATCCAAGGACGGCTTAGAACCATACCTGCTCCGGACATACTTGCACCCCAGAATGCAGAAGCCTTCTTTTCTTCAGCTAATACACGCTTGTGCTCATGGATTAATGAGTGCAACGGGATATTAGATGGACAAACTTCTGTACACTCACCACAAAGTGAACACATATATGGAAGTTCTTTAAAGTCATCATAGCCTGCAAGTAATGGCGTTAATACCACGCCAAGTGGTCCAGAATAGATCGCATTATAAGAGTGGCCACCAACTTGTCGATAGACTGGACAGACATTTAAACATGCAGCACAGCGCATACATTGTAATACTTCTCTGAATTGAGACTGTAATACTTTAGAACGTCCATTATCAACGATTACCACGTGAAATTCTTTAGCACCATCCGCAGCGCCTTCTTCAGTAATCCCGTTTACAAATGTGGTATAGCTTGTATTTTTTGCCCCTACTGCACTTCTAGCTAATAAGCTAATACAGATATCTGCATCTTCATAGGTCGCAACAATACGTTCCATACCCATAACAGCTACCTGTAATTCAGGTGCTGATGTACAAAGGTCGATATTTCCTTCATTACTAATTAATGAAATCGCTCCAGATTCAGCAATAGCAAAGTTACATCCGTAAATTCCCATATCAGCCGTTACATACTCATTACGCAGTGAAGCACGAGCGAATGCAGCTAAGTCTTCGGGAATATCGTTGCCAGTATATCCATTCTTGGCAAAAACATCACGAATTTGGGTTTTGTTTAAATGTAAAGATGGCACGACCATATGTGAAGGTGGATTCCAGTCATCTAATTGCAAAATGTATTCAGCTAAGTCGGTTTCTTTTACATCTACACCAGCATCCATCATTGCATGGTTAAGTCCAATTTCCTCTGTAACCATCGATTTAGCTTTTACAACTTTTTTAACGCCTCTTTCTATTGCTAGATTGGTAACATACTGAGAGGCTTCCTTAGCATCCTTGGCAAAAAATACGTTACCTCCATTTTTGATAACGTTTTCAGAAAACTGGGTTAAATAGAAATCTAAGTTTTCAAGAACGTGGGCACGAACTTCTCCTGATAGTTTTTGCCACTCACGGAAATTACCATCTCCCAATTGTGATAGCACGTTCGTTCTATTTTTACTAATTAAATCTTGAGCTTTCACCATTGCCGCACGCATGAAATCATCGTTTAGATTCTTTTCAAGATTTTTCTCAAAAGTTTGGTCATTAATCTTAATTCCCATGTTGGCTCCCCTTACTATTTAGAATTTAGCACTTCAGCAATATGCATTACTTTGATATCTGAACCAAGTCTACTTAAACGGCCACCAATATTCATTAGACAAGCGAAGTCTGCGCCTATCAAATAATCAGGGTTCGCTTCCATAATGTATCTTGCTTTTTCATCCGCAACTTCAGCTGAAATGTCCCCCATTTTTACAGAGAACGTACCGCCAAACCCGCAACACTTATGTGAATTGTGGAAATCTACTAATTCTAGACCATCTACTTTCGAAAGAAGTTGTAATGGCTGTTCTTTCACTTTTAAAAATCTTGATGTATGGCAGTTGTGGTGGTAAACAGCCTTTCCTGGAAGTTTCGCAGAAAAGTCATCTACATTAATCACTTCGATTAGGAATTGTGATAATTCGTATGTTTTTGCTGCAACTTTTTCCGCTCTTTCTTTCCACTCTTTATCATCAGCTAAAATATGTGGATATTCTTTAACAAAATAAACACAAGAACCTGAAGGCGAAACAATCGCATCAGCATGTTCAAATGTTTCGATAAAGTGTTTGATTGTGTTTTTGGTTTTCTCTACGTATCCAGTGTTGTAAGTAGGTTGCCCGCAACATGTTTGTTGCTTAGGATAATCGATTTCATGACCCAGACCTTCAAGTAGTTCAACAGTTGCTTTACCGACATTCATTGCCATAAAATCGACAATACAGGTTGTAAATAATGTTACTTTCATGTCAAATCTCCCCTGCGATTTAGTAATATCAACGTTATTATACTAAAAAAATAACTAATCTTGTTGCGAAAATTCGACAATTTTCTATAAAAACTTAAAATATAGTATAAATAAAGAAACCTCACCCTAATTGCGGTGAGGTTTCTCCTATTCATATGTAGTTAACAAAGCCGAAATAGTGTCATACTAGTATAATTTATTGGTGGGGCACCTTTAACGGAAAACCTTTGTCAAACTTGTTAGGCTGATTCCTTGGCGATTCCAAGAACCTCGCAAATTCAGGTTCTTTTCAACCTAATAATGAGTTTGGCGATTTTCGCGGACACAGAAGACCTTATTTTTAATAAAAACACCATTTTACTAGACTTTCCGGACATAGGATCTCTTATTTATGTAGAAATCATCAAAAAAACCCCATTTTTGAACGAATAGCGGATCTGGTGTCCGCTTAACCTATCAAAACCGGACTTTTGGTCAAAATAACGGAACTGGTGTCCGCTAACATAACACTTCACATCAACCTTTATGTAAATTTATCAATTTGGCACCAATTGAAGAGGACGTCACTAGGACTCCTCGAGGTTTCTGCGATTCATAGAGTTGTTTCACAAGAGGATGAAAAAGTTGATTTTTTAAGTTTTTGCTATTTAACTATTAACCCTACCCCTACTCAAATCGGCTGCATAAATGCGAGAGCTATTTCCCCATGGATGATAACCTGTTCCAATATGTTCGAATCCGTATTTTTCATAAAAGCCAATATGTTCTGTACAGAGATATAAGTTAGAAAATCCTCCTGCTTTGGCATCATTCTTTGCCCTTTCTAACAATAAAGATCCATAACTGTTTCCTCTATATTCTTCTTCAATGTAAACAGCACACACCCAGGGATACAGGTCCATGCGGCTAATGAAATCATTTGTGATCAGTCCGGCACAGCCAATTATTTTTTCAGCATCCATCAATAGATACCATTGCGGTAAGGGATTATGGGAAGTAATACAATGTGTTATACAATCCTCATAGACCTTCATGCTATTTTCATTTGCCCATTTGCTTTGGAAATATTTTATGGCTTCATCATTAAATTCAGGATTTTTTCGCACAGATATGATTTTCATTTCCACTACTCCCTGTTGTATTTATTAAAGGTCAACTATGTTATCATTCAAAAAAATAAGCGCTGATCCTGTTTCAACTAAACCGAATGAATTTAGCGGACATACGTTCCGTTATTTGCGTAAGAAAGTGTTAATTTACTATTTGAGAGGACATACGTTCCGTTATTTAGCTTTTTAGGCTGTCTTTTGATTGATTTTTCTACAAATAAGGTACTCTGTGTCCGGGAACATTCCGAAAATAGCCATTTTTATTAAAATAGCGAACTCTATGTCCGCAAAAAATGATTTGAGTTTCAATCTGTTACGCTTCCGAGACATCGGAAGGATCCCCAACCTAGGATTCCTTCAAAAATAAGACTTTCTCAAAAAAAGGAAAAACGAAATAACCAAGGCAAACGCCAATCACGTTTAGAATAAGATCATCAATATCAAAAATTCCTCTTTTTGTAAAAAATTGCAAACATTCAATCGCAGTGATGGTACACAAAGTGATTAGAAGCAATTGTTTCATACCAGATGTCTTTTTTGTAAAACGATAATACACTCCAAATGGTATAAATAAACCTATATTTGCGCCTAGATTATAGAGTGCAATTAAATAATCTACTTTACCGGATAGAAAAAAGTTTATGGTATTGAATGGAATGAGATTGATGGTTCCATAACTTTGGCCACTGGGTCTGAAAAATAATAGAATTAGCAATCCCAAAGAATAAAGAAATGTTATAACATGGAGGATATTTTTTGATAAACGAATCTTTTCCTTTTTGACCCAGCACATACCAAATAAGACAAGTATAGAAATAGAAAACCAAATAACTCCTATGGCAATTGGATGTAGATATTTTGTTATTTCCACCCATACCGGCAAAAAAATAATAAATATTAGCTGTGAATATAGAAAACTAAGCTTTATGTTTTTATTCATGTTTCTCGCGTGCTCCACTATGTCCTAAATTTTAGTTTCCGTCACTGTAACTTCCCGAGTCAAAGGCTAAAGCAAAACAGGTAGGAACTTTCAACTATGTCAAATCCGATCTTCACATCATCTTTTTGCCATTCGGTCAAGTGATCATATACGTCTCCAACTTCCACTATCATTAATACCTTTTCGCTATTTTTATCATTTTCATTTCAGCTCAACCTTTTATCTTAATAATAACGCGTAGTGTTACTTTCAATCTATAATTTGACTATGTAATTGACTAATGTTACCTTAAAATTGAACAACATTCAAAACGATGTTCAGTAGAAACAAATGGAGAATGATTTTATGAAAACTACCGAAGTAAAAGAACGGATCATGGCTACCACAATAGCTTTAATAGAGGAATGCGATTCGATAGAAAATGTGACCATCCGAGACATTGCTGCTAAAACAGGTGTTGGAGTAGGGCTTATCAACTACCATTTTCAAACAAAAGATAACCTGATTAATCAATGTGTGCAAAAAATAATCGGCAATATTATTAATAAGTTTGAGGTAATGTCTCAAGGTGTTTCTTTGGAACCCATAGAAAAACTCCGTTTTCTGATTAAAGCTACCTGTACGTTTTTGGCCACAAACCAAGGTGTTTCCAGGGTGTCTATCCTTTCAGATCTTGTCGCCGGAACCACCTCAGACAATACATCTCAAACCATCAATGCATATCTGCCTGTTGTTAGATCAATATTCGAAGATACAAAAACAGATACCGAAATTTACATTTCAACCCACATCCTTATTTCTACTTTGCAATCAGCATTTTTAAGAAGTGAGGTTTTGCTTCAGAGTGTTGCAGTTGATTTCTACGACAAAGAGCAGCGCGACCAATTTATTGATAAGGTTATTGAAAGAATCTTCCAGTAAAAATACCTCTCCCCTTCTAAAATTTTTAAAAGGAGATTTTTAAAATGAAGGTAGTTGCCATAATGGGAAGTCCTCACAAAGGTCAAGGGTATAAAATTGTTAAAGACATTGAAACGGAATTAAAATCATTGGGAGATGTGGATTTTCAACATATTTTTTTGAGTAACGTCAATCTCCAAACATGTAAAGGTTGTTTTGCTTGTATATCAAAGGGAGAAAGATTTTGCCCGCTGAAGGATGAAAAGGAAAAGATCGAGCAAGAGCTTTTGAACGCTGATGGGGTCATCCTTAGTTCACCCGGATATGCTCAGAACGTTAGTTGGTTAATGAAAAATTTCATTGACCGTTTTGCATACAGTTTACATAGACCGAAATTTTTCAATCAGTCACTGATGCTTGTTGCGAACGGTGGGTCAGGTTTACGTAAAGTGGTAAAAGCTCTTTCACTTACTTTGGGCGGAAGCAAATTAATATGCAAACTTTGTATTACGACAACACCTTGGGAAGCAACGGAACGGTATAAAGAAGAAACCAACAGAAAAATTAAGCAGTCGGCAAAGAAATTTTACCAGTCAATGAAAACACACCAACAAGGCTCTCCAAATTTGGGTAATTTAATCTGGTTTCATATTTTTAAAAAAATGGCCTCCCTTTCAAGAAAAAATTTACCGGCTGATTATGAGTACTACAAAGAAAGATCCCATTATTTCTATGACGTCAAAGTGAATCCTATTAAAAATTTTATGGCTAATCTTATTGCAAACCTCGCTGTATGGAGTATGAAAAAGAAGGTTGTATTCAAGTAATTACCGGTTCATTCCCAGGGTTGTAAGAGAGCAAAACGGGGTGTGGATGTGCTTAGTGCACAACCACACCCCGTTTTTTTATTACCGGTTATCAGCAGGATCTTTTTAAACTAGGTTCGCTACCTCCTTTTTTATCAGAGGGACAGGTGGCTCTTGATATTCCCCTTCAGCAACTAAACTCAAATTATATTCTGGGGCAAGAACAATATTCGTGTATGTGCCAGAACCGGACAAATATTGATAAGTATGTTTTAAGCCCGCCGGGATGAAAATCGAACAAGGGCTTTCTACAATCCGCCGTTCAGCTTCAATTTCCACCTCGCATAATAATCCGGTACCACCTATCTCATTTCCCCAAAAAATAAACGCGCTATCACAGTGATGAACATGGACATCGACATGGGCCTCCATTTTTAGCTCTTCAGAAGTCCCGATAAACACTCTCTGTATCACATAGAATGAGGAACGGTCATCTGTACGATAATCCATTTGCACCCAGCGGTAACCCGGTCCATCACGATGAAATAATAGCTCGGAGGCTCCTTTAATAAAAGGACGACCGATTCGCAAATATGGAGAAAGCTTGCTGCAGGAGCGTTCCGTGCGCTTCTCTTCAATTTTCCGGATGCGACCAACAGTTTCAGGGCTCATTCCCTCATAGGCGTCAACATTTTTCTGAACGGCCTTGATGTGATATGGAGCTGTATGTGTGAATACGTTCTTCCCAATGACAGGCCTCCAATCGTCGATTTTGCAAAGGGATGCCAATTGTAGTACCTGCACCAAACCTGATATTTTTTTCAAATCAAATAAAGACTGATTACGTTTCTTGGATAAAATCACTGCTAAGTTGAGCAAGTCGACAATTCCCGCACGTTCACCAATGCCACAAAGAGTTGCGTCGATTACGGATGCCCCGGCATCAATCGCTGCCAGAGCGTTTGCCATTGCAAGTCCTAAGTCATTGTGGAGGTGGACTTCAATTTCGCACGGAAAGGATGCAACTGCAGCTTTGACAGCTTCGGAACATTGATTAGGATCCCATAAACCAACTGTATCTGCTAGACTGATTCGGTCCGCACCAGCTAATATTGCAATGTTGCCAAGGTATTCAATATCCTGCCATTCCGTTCTTGATGCATCTTCAATCGTAAAGCGAACTTTCATTCCCAGTTTTTTTGCCTCCATTATGGATTCTTTAACTTGTTCAAGAACAAATTCATGGGAGCGATCTGTGAATTTGGTTTCAAGGGAGATGGGATTAATGGATGCCCATATTCCTATCCAATCTGCTCCTGCTCGGTGGGCAGCGCGCACTTCTTCTATTTTTGCCCGAGAATGCATCAAGATTTCAGCACGTTTTGCGGAATCCGCAACTTCTTTACAAATCTTCTCCTCCTCTGGCGATATTCCGGGATGGCCTATTTCAATTAAGGTCACGCCGAAATCCTCTAGCATATGGAGCAAAGCGATTTTGTCCTCCTTTGCAAAGCGAACACCACTATGCTGTTCCCCTTCACGGAGTGTTGAATCTAATACAATTACACTCTTACTTTTCATCATTCATTCCTACTTTCAATCTATTAATATCAGAATTTATTATCCTGATTTGTAAATGGGGCGTTTCCCCCTTAAATCAAGCTTGAATTATTTGGATAAAAACAATGCCATTACCCCTGCAGCAATGATTAATCCAGCTGGCAATCCCTTCATAAATAAGACAGCAACCAAGGTTCCAAATAAAACGCCTAATAAAATAGTAGGGTTTGCCGGAAGAATTCCAACACCTCTTCCCCCGATATAGGAAACAAGGAAGCCAGCAAGGATGGAGCCGATCCCCACCGGGGAGGTCACAAGCTTCATTACACTTTCACTGGTGACTTTTCCTGTAGCAATCGGCATTAATAGAAAAAGCATCAAGAAAAAGATTCCGACTGAAAAGGAGTATTGTTGAATATAACTTAAACTGGATTTCGGTCCAAGCGCCATGATCAGGGCAAGGGAGCACGCTGCTCCGGCTACCACAAAGTCCTTAATGAAAAGAGCAAGCAAAACAATAATGAATAACACATAATATGGAAGATACATAAATTTCCCTCTTTAAAGGGTAGAATAATTCCAGCTGCCACCTTCAGGGGAAACCGCTGACACTAACCTCTGATCGGCTAAATTAATTTGGATTAAATTCGGACTTGTAATGGGTTTTAAATCTTCACGGTTAATTAACAATTTAAAGGCTTCAAAACTGGCAATAACACCGACGATATTTGCCACCGGAGCCAATACAGCCCAAGGTCGTTGCTTCTTTACATAGCTTTCGGCCCATTCCTGGTCTGCTCCGTGCTTGACAGAATAAAGCGCACGACCGTCTTTCATCGCATGAATTTTTTCTTGCATTTCTTCAGTTAATTCCTGTTGATAGGATGGATATCCCAAAGCAAGCTCGTATGGCACAGAATTCCGAGTTAAGCTCATAACACCACCGCGAAATGGCGGTGTGACCGCAATCCAGATCGACGGAATTCCTAATGATTGCGCGGTTCGATGAATGATGGCACGTGCAACTAAATTATCTGTGGCATCAATGATAACATCTGTATTCGCTAAAAGTTCTGATGCATTTTCCTCAGTAACAAACTGATGGGTCACCTGAATTTTCATCGAAGGATTGATATCCAACAGAACATCACGAGCAACGTCTGCCTTTTCCCGTCCAAGACAACTGACCGAACTAAGCATCTGCCGATTGATATTACTGGCTTCAAAAACGTCTCTGTCAATCACATGAATAGCCCCCACTCCCATACGGGCTAACTGAATTAGGGTAATGCCCCCGACACCGCCTGCTCCAACGACGGTCACATGGCTATTTTTCAACTTTGATTGCTCCTCTTCGGAAATAACCCCAATGTTTCGAGTAAAACTTGCATCATATAAATCTTCAATATTATTTAAACTTTGATTTGTCATGATTTTAAATCTCCTCTATAAAGTTTTGTAATCCCATCCGCCCTCAGGGGCAGTTTCTACACGGACTGGTGTTTGCGAATCGACATCAATTAATATTCCCTTTGGTGCTCTCGCTAGCGGTTCACGACCTGTTAAAATCTGGACCGCCTCATTAAAGCTAAATAATGATAAAAGGTGTGCTCGCATGGGAGTGATAATCCAGCCAACCTTTCCGGCGCAAAAATCCTCTGCCCACTCCTTTGGTGCACCTTTTTCTACTGAATACCAGGCACGACCTTTTTTAATATCGGCAACCTGTTTGCGCATTTGTTCATCGTTCAATTTCTTACCCACTTTACAAACATTTAATGCTTCTTCATAGGGAATGCCATCTGGAAAGAAGGTTGATACGAACCCACGTGTTGGAGGACTCCCTGACATACCCACGCTCGGGATACATAGTTCTCGGGCAGTTCGGTGAATAATCACCCGTGATGGCATATCATCTACAGCTTCAATGACGATATCATGACCTTTGATCAGTTCTTCCACATTGTCTTCATCCACTTTTGCTTGAATAAAATTTGTCGATATGTAGGGGTTAATATCCTTAACCACCTTTTCTGCAACCTGCGCTTTTGGATGATCTACCACACTTGATAGCGCTAACATTTGTCTGTTAATATTGGAAATCTCAAATTCATCCGGATCAACACCAGAAATATGCCCAATTCCCATCCGTGCACAAAGGATTGCCTCGTAACCGCCAACGCCACCTAATCCAAAAATAATTACTTTAGCTTCTCGCAGCCGTTTTTGTTCGAGTTCTGAGTATACACCAATGTTTTTCTTAACCATTTCCCAATAATACAAATCACTATTCACTTTCATTCCTCCCCATTAATGCTTTGAGTTAAAACGACCAACTTGGATATGTTTTACAAAAATTATATTAAATGGAGTTTGTGAGAATACCGTGGGGAAACATGGGATTTTATAAGAAGTTTTAATAAAACTTTTATGAAGAAGTTAACGGAGTTGTATAGCCCAACAAGGAATGGAAATCCTAATATTACCAATGTACTGAATGGAGGATTTGTGATGACAAACGATGATTATGTAGAGGGGAAATTGCCGGAGTTTCCCAAATCCTTTTGGACGGATTCAACGGATTTGCCGGAGTTTCCCAAGCTGGATCATGATATTTCTGTTAATGCTGTTATTGTAGGTGGCGGAATTACCGGAATAACCACTGCTTATCTTTTGGCAAATAAGGGCTTGAAGGTTGCAATCATCGAGGCAGACAGGTTACTGAATGGAACAACAGGAAATACAACCGCAAAAATAACCGCCCAACATGACATAATTTACGATGAATTGATTACCAATATGGGAAAAAGTAAAGCAAGGTTGTATTATGAAGCCAGCATTGAGGCTTTAAACTTTATCAAAGAAACAATTGACCAGCTTCAAATCGACTGTGACTTCAGTACACAGGACGCCTACATATACTCAACCACGGAGGAATATGAACAAAAGCTCCAAACCGAGGCCAAGGCATATGAAAAACTAAATATTAATGGAGAACTGGTTGATTCCATTCCCTTTGATATAAAAATTAAAAATGCCTTAATTATGAGAAATCAGGCACAGTTTCATCCACTTAAGTACTTAAAGCAGCTTGTCCAAAATATTACTGAAAAAGGTGGACTCATCTTTGAGAATACGGTAGCGGTGAATGTGGAGACAGAAACGCGGCCAACGGTTCTTACACGGGACGGGGGTCGCGTTACAGGTGATTATGTTCTCGCTTGTTCGCATTTTCCATTCTATGAAGGGCTCGGACTTTATTCCGGGAAAATGTATGCCGATCGATCTTATGTTCTTGCGGCTAAAACCAAAAGTAAATTTCCGGGTGGAATGTATATTAGCGCGGACCAACCAACACGTTCATTAAGGTCCGTTACGATTAACGGGGAAGAAATGGTCCTTATTGTTGGGGAAGGTCACAAGACTGGCCAAAGTAACAACACGATGAAACACTACGGGGCACTAGAGACCTTCGGACGCGAGGTGTTAGGAATCGAATCCATTCCTTACCGCTGGTCCGCACAAGATTTAACAACATTGGATAAGGTCCCATATATCGGGCCAGTTACAGCAGGTCAGCCGAAAATATTGATTGCGACTGGCTATAGAAAATGGGGAATGTCCAACGGAACAGCCGCTGCCCTTCTATTATGTGACACTGTTTTGGGAAAAGAGAACAAATTTCAAAAGCTGTTTAATCCATCAAGATTTTACATTAACCCTAGCTTAAAAAACTTCTTTGTCGAGAACGGAGATGTTGTTAAACATTTAATAAAAGGAAAACTTGAAATAACAAATCTTAACCCAAATCTATTACCTAACGATGAAGGTGCTGTCATAAGCATTAACGGGGAAAGAAAGGGTGCCTATAAGGATAAGGAAGGAACTCTGCATATTGTAGATACAACTTGTACCCACGTAGGATGCGAAGTGGAATGGAACTGCGCTGAGCGGACCTGGGATTGCCCGTGCCACGGATCTAGGTTTTCATATACTGGGGAGGTAGTTGAAGGGCCGGCGGAAAAGCCGTTACAGAAGTATGATTTTAAGATGATTGAAAATCTTACATCGGAAGACTCTGGTTATTAATGCTTCTGCAAAGAATAACCTTTGTTTAAAACTTGACAAATAAATTTATTTATGCTATAATTTACAGTTTGTTCATTTGTATGTATAATAAGGTTCTCCTGGCCGGGGGAATCTTATTTTTGTTATAAGGGAGGATTTAGGTATGGAGAAAAATGAATCGAGTTTAACTTCCTTAATATCAGCCTTTGGTAGAGCATACCACAGTAAATATGACATGCCCAAAATTTTTAATGATTTTATTGCAGATGATTTAATTACCGAAAACGAGTTTTCTGATATCAGCAAGAACATGATTCAAGGCATACCGTTTTTTAACAAAGAGATTTCTCAAAGGTTTAAAGACGATCCAGATGAAATTTTAAAATGGATTACTCAGGTCCAACTTTCACCAACTCCCCTTGCACGGGCTGCCTATTGCGAAAAAGTATTACTTAATGAAGTTATGCTAGGCGTGAAACAGTACGTCATTCTTGGAGCCGGATTAGACACATTTTGTTTCCGCCATCCAGAATTAGCCGACAAGTTAGAAATATTTGAAGTGGATCATCCTGCAACACAAGCTTTTAAAAAGACTAGATTGAAAGATGCAAACTATCAAATTCCCGAACATCTTCATTTTGTTTCAATGGATTTCACTAAAGAATATTCTGTCCAAAATCTCGTTGAGGAAGGTTTTATGCCTAACAAAAAAACTTTCTTTAGTTTGTTAGGTGTTTCTTATTATTTAACAAAAGAAGAAAATGCTAGCTTGATTAATAATTTGTTTTCGAAAGTTCCAGAAGGAAGTTCTATTGTGTTTGATTATGCAGACGAAAAGTTATTTAAAGAGAAAGGCCTCTCTAATCGGGTTCAAAATATGGTTCAAATGTCCGCAGCCACCGGTGAGCCGATGAAGTCTTGTTTTACTTTTCATGAAATGGAGAAAATGTTAGAAAACGCAGGTTTACTTATTTACGAACATTTATCACCACTTACCATCCATAATCAATTCTTTCAAAATAGAACAGATTACTTATCTGCATTTGAAACGATTCATTATATTCATGCTGTAAAAAAATAATATTTTAATTAATAACGATAAAGGAGTCTAATTCATTGGCGAATTAGACTCCTTTTATATTTGGTTCCTTATTTAAATATCTTTAAAATGAACCTTGTCTAAATAAATTTAATCGATCCAAACTCCCCATGAGGATGATATTTAAGTTGGAATTCCTTATAGATAGATTCAAGCTTAAAAAGAGGCATTTCATAAAGTTGTTTATCATCGTCTTTATATACATTAAAAAATATTAGTTTATTGATTAGTTTTTGACGTTTTTTTTCTTTTTTATTATTCATATGAAACACTCCTTTAACGATTGATTGTTTATTTATTGAAAGGTTTATTGAGCACTTTCGTTTGCACAAAATCAATCTTCATTATTCCGATTAACTTAATTGGTTTTATTGTTAAACTTATTTTAATCCAAACATTTCAAATCTGTCAAGTATGTTAATGAGCGACAGGCTTGTTTAAAAAACCGTTCCAGTAATATAGCCATTTTTCTCATCCTCTTGTTCTCTTAATCTCTTAGAATATTACAAGAGGATTATGAAATACGAGTTTACTAACTGTAGTTATTTTGTAGATATTATTATAATGAAAATAAGCTCAGAGAATCTCTGAGCTTTTAGTATTATTCTATTTAAGCGCCTGATTACTGAATAACCACTTGTCCTTTTTCGTATCACCAACTTTCGAAGATGTATAAAGTGCTTGTACCAGCTTTTGAAGTTACACTACAAACTATGCTAACACCTTACATATTTTCGTTTAAAACCAAGCTTCTTCCCTCTATCTAATTCCCTTTGAATATTTTCGGAAGCACGTACAATGCTGCTTTTTTTATCGTCCCGCTTGATTTCGACAGGGCCTACTGCCTTTGCTGTTTCAACCGCCTTTTCATGAAGCGGCAAATATGAAATCGCGACCGTGTAAAGAAAATTGTTCATTGCGGATTTCGTTCGGTCTGGAGATTCGTGAATCGTTTTTTCAACCTGGTCAAGCATGTTGGCAAGCTTGCTTGCGTTAAATTCATCGTCCTTGCGATTACCCAATAACCAGCAGTAACAGCTCCAGCCTGCCGACATTTTAAGATCTTCACCGCTTGCAATCCATTTATCGGCTACATCTTGGGCAATATCGGTTTCGGACAAAGTGACTGCAACTACATAATCGGACAGCATGTAAAAATAAGCCCCATCAATCCAACACTCAAAATCTGCTTCCGTCATTGCCTTTGGATCGGCGATGATACCAGCAAAATACATGGCATCGTAATTTCCGGTGGCGTAAAGCTGTTCGGCCAAAGGCTGATTTTTCTTGATTTGCTTAGCAATGGGTTTCATTTTGCCGGTAGCCACGCCAAAAAGGGGCTCGTGTGCCCCATTGCTTATGTAAGTCTTTTTATTTCGTTCACTGCCGAGCGCTTCCAGTTCTTGCATAACCGTTTCAAAATCCATCTATCGCACTTCCTTTCCTATAACAATACCAACTCATTTGTTACATCATTACCTGATTATTACCAATCAGCTCCAGGTAATTCAGACCCTTACATGGGCTGTTTCCTCATTATCCCTTGTACGCTTTCTGCAATTCGGCAAGATCAAATTTCTTCATTTTTAGAAATGCTTTTGTCACTCGCTCAAGTTGCTCCGGTGTGCCCTTGCTCATCATCTTGTCCATTTCACTTGGAACAACCTGCCAGGATATGCCAAACTGATCTTTCAGCCAGCCGCATTGTTCGGCTTGAGGAACGGCAGAGAGCTTTTCCCAAAAGTAATCAATCTCTTCCTGCGTGTCGCAATACACAATAAATGAGATTGCTTCGTTAAAACTGAATTTATGCTCATGAGCGCTATCCATTGCGGAAATCCACAGATTTTCTATGCAAAAATCAGCGAACATGATTGTTCCTTCTTTGTCAGGTTCCATGCCTTTAGGGTAACGGGCAATCTGTCCCTGTTTTGCGTTTTTAAATACCGATAAATAAAAATTAATTGCCGCTTCCGCGTTGCCGCAATTATCGCCAACAAACAAAAGTGATGGTACGATTGTAGGTCGCTCTTCACCTTCTGGATTAGTAAGCATTAACTGCCACGACAAACCAAACTTATCTTGAATCCAGCCAAACCTCTCACTAAACGGATACTGATCAAGCGGCATTAACGCTGTGCCGCCCTCCGACAGCTTGTTCCAAACCTCATCTATTTTTTCTCTTGCATTTGTTTCTCGAGATGGATCAAAATTTACAATGAATGATATCGACGGATTGATTTTGAAATAAGGCCCTGCACTGATGGCCTTAAACTTCTGCCCCCATAGCTCAAACGAAACGATATCGGAGTCGCCTGATGGTGTGTTATGAATTGTTGTTACATCCGTAATTTTTGAGTCAGGGAATATGGAAGCGTAAAACTCGGCAGCTTCTTTTGCCTCCTTGTCATACCATAAATGCGGAACGATTTTTTGATTTGCTTTTGACATAGGTATTCCTCCTAAATTTTCAGATTATTTTTATCAAAATTGACTTTCTGCTCTCCTACATAAAACCGTTCATCGATATTACTAATCTTTATCCTAATCCCAATATACCGTATCTATACTTTCTTTAGATATAGCTTTATTGGAATGCTGAGCTAAATTGTCATTTTTGTCATACTTTTCAACACTCGCTTTCAGGAAAAAAAACACAAACATTTGGATTTTTAAACATTTATGTAGCAAAAAAAGTCAGTTCCCTTTATAGTGAGGGACTGACTTTTTTAAAAAAATTCTAATAAATTAATTATGCAATAGAACCCCATCCGGATCGACCAGCCCCGCAAAAGTCCAAGTTTTGCCCTGATCACGTGAGGTGAACTTTGCCAATACATTTCCACCCAAGTAATCGCCATCTGACCCTTGATTCACTAATAACGTTCCTTCTTCTCCATTAAAGGTAGGAATTTCTGCCACCTTAAAGTAACCAAGAAATTCTTCAGGAATCGGTACCTGTACTCTTTCCCAGTTTGCTCCACCATCAGTAGTCCGGTACAAATTCGGAATGGGCGGCTGATTTTCGAAATGATATTCACCAAAGGAGATAAAGCCTAATTGATTGTTGATGTATCCTCCATCTGTCACTAAATTAAATACATCCCGCACGAAACCAGCCCCATACCATGACTGACCCCCATCATTCGTTTTAAATAACAAGTTTCCTTCACTACTCATCGTTCGATCACCCGTGAGGATGAGGTAGCCATCAAGGTCCGAGGTGAATCCTAGAATTCTCATCCTTATACCTGAAAAACCAGTTGAAACGATTACCTCATTCCAAGAATCTCCTTGGTCCGTACTTTCAAGGATTCGAAGTTCCCCGCCGCCACCAAGCACAAACGCTGTTCTTTCAGGGGTAATTATATAACTGCCTTTGATTAACTGATCCACTGGACCGTTGTAATCGCCTCTAAATAACTCTTCCACAGCAACAGGAACAACCTTCCATTTTCCGCCGTTGTTAAATGTAATCCTAAGGTTTTGATCCTTAATCTCATATTTAACATCTTCCGAGGGCTCCTCTATTCCTGCTTCCTTTCGATACTCCTCCATACTTTCGACAGGCGGCAATCCAATTAAAGGATCGGTTGACTTTTCAATATTGGTTATGGTGTAGGTTTGGTTTTTAACCTTATTGATCGTTAGTTTCCAAACGATATCACGAACCACTCGATTTTCCTGCACCTTTCCCCAATCGTAATCGATTTTTGCAGGGTTTTCAGGTAATTGCACTTGAAAAACGACGGCCACAACGAATGAGTTTTCATCTCCGGATAACTTTGTAAATCTGGTATAACCTGCATTTGCAATCGTTCCATTACTTTTTAAAGTATTCATAAAATCAAACAAGACCCGGTAAGCAATGATGTCTGGTTTTGTATCTGTTTCATATACTTCCGCTGTGTAGGGCAACAGGCTGTTTATATCTGCTTTCGTTACTTTTTGCGAGGGTGTTGGTTTCGGTTTGTTATGATCCTCTTGGTTTATCAAAGAAATAGTAGTGATGACCAAAAATAATCCTAATAGAATTAATATGAAACGATTTTGATAGTTTTGCACATGAATCATCCTTACTCCTCATTTATACCACTGATTATAACATTTATTACCAGTTAAACCTCCTTAAAAAGCTTAGAAGATCTGTGCTTCAATCCCGCGTTGGACTGTAACTACAGTGAGTAAAAATATTTATTAGTTTTTTGAAAGCAAATCTTTTGCATAAATCATTTTTTCGCATATACTGTCATTAACAGTATAGTGTTTTTAACAGTACGAGGAGGCTCAAATATGAAAAAATTTAAATCTGGTCGTCATACTCCTGCATTTTTGCTGCTTTTTTTAGCAAAGTCACCTAACTATGGAGGTCAGCTACTGAAAATGTGTGAAGAAAATCTTTTCGCGAATTCAATTGATAGTGCGATTTTGTATCGAACATTAAATAACTTAGAAGAAAACGGGGCTATATGTGCGTATTGGGAATCAGATAATGATGGCAACCAAAGGAAATGGTATAAGCTTACCGAGTTAGGATGGCAACAGTTAGCTGAGTTCTATGAGGACATCAAAGCTCGACAAAGAAATTTGGATTATTTTATTCATAATTACGAAAAATTAGAGTGGGATGAAAAATGATTACGGGTCTTGTTTTATACAGTGTGTCAATCGTTGGTTTGGTGATTTCATTCTTAAAGGATAAAGAAAAAACCTATCAATCTTTGAAAAAAGCATGGATGATGTTTCAAAAGCTATTGCCAGAAGTATTATTTATCATGCTTTTAGTTGGAATTACATTGTCTATATTAACACCTGAGTTGATTTCAAAGCTAATAGGAGAACAATCTGGCCTTTTTGGGGTTATTGTGGCCATGATTATTGGATCGGTGGCTCTGATTCCCAGCTTTGTCGTCTTTCCTTTAGGTGAAACCTTATTAAATAATGGAGCTGGGCTGCCACAAGTGGCAATGCTTGTTTCCACTTTAATGAGTGTTGGGATCATCTCTATGCCGGTGGAAAGAAAAATGTTTGGAGCTAAGTTTACTTATATACGAAATTTAGGGGCACTCATTATGAGTATTCTTTTTACATTGATTATTTGGGTGGTGCTATAAAATGAAATGGATTAAAACTTATCGGATGTTTCTCATTGTTTCCTTCGTTTGGATGATTATTTTTTTCACCAATAATAAAACGGGCTTAAATGCACTCACAATCACTGGGAATAGTATCGTTGATATGCTGCTACTATTGCCACCCATTTTAATATTAGTGGGGCTGCTGGATACATGGGTTCCAAAAGAAACCATTTTGAAATTTGTTGGAAAGGATTCGGGGTTTCGCGGTCCAATGATTGCTTTATTACTTGGCGGGGTTGCAGCAGGTCCATTATATGTTGCCTTTCCAATTGCAGCCATCTTATTGGAAAAGGGAGCGTTATTACGAAACGTTGTTTTCTTTTTAGGTGTATGGAGTGTCGCAAAGCTCCCAATTGTTATTTATGAATCTGCCTCATTAGGTCTAGTATTTACCATTATTCACGTCTCTTTTGGGCTATTATTCTATTATGTAGCAGGTATTTTTATGGAAAAAACTTCATATAAAGAAGTGACTATTAATCAAAATATGTCTGTTTAAGAACTGAATCAAGGGGACGCATCTCGGGTTTACCCGATTATTACCAACCGAAAAATGCTTTTGAAAGTCGATTATTCAGTTTACTTTGAGATTTGCCACCAAAGCCAAGAGCCTATTTTCATTACAAAAAACATTGCCATCAAAATGAGACCTATCCATTTAGAAGGTACTACCCGTAATGTAAAACAAATACACAAGAATACCCAACTGAAAAAGAAGATCATTCATGTTTCAGTTGGGTAATTTTTGATAGGATTAATACTCTCCAGGAAATAGGATTGCCAGAATAATTACTTCGTTTTCATTTCGGCTAAAGTAAATCCGAAATTTCTTAACCACAATTCTAGAAATCCCTTTGTATTCTCCAAATACCTCAGTATATGTTTTGCTTAATACCTCGTTGTTTAATAGATCCTCTGTTTCCAATACAAGTTGAGTAATAAAATCGAAAGTTTCCTCGGGGGTAAATCTCGGACTTCTAAATTGAATTAGCTTTTCCCTTACATTTGGAGGCCAAATAATATTTCTCGTATACATCATACGAAATTCTTAGATGACAGTGATTTTATTAACTCAGACGTAGACATTCCAAGGCCTTTCTTATATTGCTTCCGGCTTTCGTTTATCATTATTTCAAGTTCTGGATTTGCATCAACTTCAGATTTTATTGAATTGTCATCTTCTTGGAAGACAAGAGTAAATCTTCCTTTCCCTGGAATAGAGAATTGAACAACGGAGTTATCACGATCCATGCTCTGAATGTATTTCATGAGTTCTTCAGAAAAATCGACTTTTCCCAAGTAAAATCACCACCTATTTTCGGTAACTTTATTTACATCATAACATAGCCTCATCCGCTCACGAAACGTTGTAGTATTTTTGAATGTCTCTAATTTATTAAATGCAACTTAAAATATCTTTTGCTTTTTCCTTCATTTTTTTGAAGCGTTCATTTAAAGGTTCGAGGATCGTGCCGTCGGAGGTAAAATGCCTAACAATGGTCCGTAATTCATGTCTATTGAATTTACCCTGATCATGAATTTTATATCCCCTTCCGTTAAGTTTATACCTTATCATAAAGCTATCGGCTTTCTTTCCTTCTCTGGGATATACTTGAACAAAATTTAACACTGCCTCATAGCATTTACAATCTGGATTCATACAATATGAGTCAGCAACCACAAATAGCTTTCCTCTGCATTCTAATGGAAAAAAATCGGTGTCTTGATTGGGGAAAACCTCTGAATAACAAACACTGATGCCTCTAGCAATCTTACTCAATACTGAATTCATAAAACCGCTCCTTTTCAAAACTATTGATTTAACAGGCAATGTTTCATTTATTAAGGAAATAAATTTTAGTGTTTTAACCAGAAGGTATTATGAGACGGCATGATAGTTGGTTTTTAATGATGGAAGTTATAGGAGAAAATTGCAGATTTAATAGATAGGAATAATATTATTAATTATTGTTTTGGTATTTTTCCACCTCCATTCTGAAAAAAATATTTCACACAACATTTTCACATCAATTTTGTCGATTCTAATTGTTTCATTGAATATAGCAAACTACAGATTCCGAATTTCTTTTTCCGTTGATCCTGTCAATTCAGCAATTTCCGAAATGGTATAGCCCTTCTTTAACATATTTCTGGCAACATTTTCACTTCCTTCCTTCATTCCCTTTTTCACTCCTTCTTTTATTCCTTTTTTCATTCCCTCTTCTTTCCCCATCCGGTGGTATCCTTGAAGATTGCTTAATTGATCACGAAGCTCTTTCAATCGGGCTTCATACTCAGTGCGGTTTTTCTTATCAGCACTTAAGTTTTCCCATTCAATCAGCGCTTCTCGAACTTCTTCGATATTCATCGCCCATTCCTCCAGTTCAGCCAAAATTTCGCTTGTCAGTTCACTTCTATAGGGATCGAAGGCAGAAGCATCCTTCACCACAAAATTCACTATCATTTATCCGTTAAAACAATCTATAGATTCCGGATATCTTCTTCTGTTAACCCCGTCAATTCAGCAATTTGCGAAATGGTATAGCCTTTCTTTAACATATTTCTGGCAATATTTTTACTTCCTTCCTTCAATCCCTTTTTCACTCCATCTTTTATTCCTTCTTTCATTCCCTCTTCTTTCCCCATACGGTGGTATCCTTGAAGATTGCTTAATTGATCACGAAGCTCTTTCAATCGGGCTTCATACTCAGTGCGGTTTTTCTTATCAGCGCTTAAGTTTTCCCATTCAATCAGCGCTTCTCGAACTTCTTCAATATTCATCGCCCATTCCTCCAGTTCAGCCAAAATTTCGCTATGCAGAATTTTCCTTTTGGCATCTGCTGCCGAAAGCATCATTAGCCATGGCAATTCTTGATCATGTTGTTCCTTCAGTTTCCTTCTGTATTTTTTCCATTGTACCATGAAACTACTTAAGTCAATCAAATGGAATTCAAGCCGATCAGACCATAAAAATCCTTCATCGTCTTCCCTAATATGAAATTTTGTGTGAAAACGGTCTGTTTCGGTTGGAAATAACGGATAGTTTACTATGGTGATGAAAATAGTTGGAGGAAGTAGTGTATATGATTCGCTAGAATTTAATGAGGAGGAAAACATTCGCGACCAGTAATAGAGCGTTCGGTCCGGCATATCCTGCTGATCTCTAATTTGTATCTCGACATTTATCCTTTCACCTAATGAAGTAAAGACTGTTACATCGAAAAGAACGGTTTTGCCTTCCGAACGCTCTTTTATTTTTTCCGTATTTTCAAAGGTTAATTCGGCAATGAGGTCCATGCCTTTCCGTCCTATAATATCATTCAGAAATGCAATCGTGATATGCTTTCGATTTGGTTGACCAAATAATTGCATAAACATAAAATCCATTTTCAAATCAAGATATTCTTTTGTCAATGGAGGACTTCCTTTCGGGGAGATTTTTGTGGATGAAGTAAAAATCATGGAGTTTTTTCATCATTCATAGCTTCAAAGCCTCATTTTGTTTTTCTTGGTTTTCCAAGAAGATCATCCTTTCTATTTGGAGCATGACGGAAAGAACGTGAAGAAAAGTCTCATCTTTGGAATATTCCTTCTTATACCTGCTATAGTGGTAGTGGAAGCAGCTGGCCATAGCTTCTCTTGATTCGTAATCAAAATGATAGAAATCAACGATTGGGAAAAATACGTTGCCTCCTAGGGGGAGTAGTGTTCCCATGACGAGTTCACCATGTTTGGGCGGAATAGAATTGCGGTCAAATATGAAGACAAGATGTGGTTTGTGAGTCAAAATATCGATTGCAAAAAAAATTCGTTCATTAAATGTTTCACCAATAAAATAAAACTTTGGCTCTGCTTGATCGCATGCTCTTAACCAAGATGTCATGAAAGGCTTCGTTCTGAATCTATGGAAATTTTCACCAATATAATCCTCAATGCAACTTCTTTTTTTATTCTGGCCGGAACTGTTCAATATTTGCCACCAAAACAAATTGTCGAGTAAACTTTCCTTTTTCTCTTCCTTTGGATTATGCTCTTCTACAATTTCTTCCAGCACTGAAAGATTTTCATCATGGTAATACAGATCGAGGGTATCGTTCATGAAATCCCGGAACACTTTGGTGACCATTTCTAGTAATAAATCATTAGATACCGGATAATCAATTCGAAAGGTTTTTGCCTTGGGTTTGGATTGAACCATTGTGACCAGATTTTTAACGGTTTTTTGCTTTTTCATTAAATCATTCCTTTCAATTGTAAAAATAGGAAACTATTTTTTAGGTCGCGAAGACATGGATGTGCTGATTGGGTTAGTTTTAAGATTAGAAAAATTCGAGAAGGGTTGTGGAGAAATCAGAATGGGCTAAAAATTGGAGTAATACTGATATTATAATTTTTTATAGAATAAAAATGTAGCTCTTTAAGTGATTTCACAAAATTGTCAGAATATTGATTTTCAGCTCTCGTATAGAGCAGGAAATTGGGGCGGTTTGTGGAATATGAAGAATGGTCGGATAGTTTTTAAAATCCGAAACGGTTGGTCGTCGGACATTGAATCCCCTATTTCCTCTATAATCCTCTATTCTATATCTTTTAGGGACGTATAATCAGTTATTTGTTAATACAGGAATAATAATAGGATCGTTACTAGCGAATAAAGGATTCAATGTCCGCATTCAAAACATCCTCACCCCACTTCAAAGAATTTTTTTCACATTCCTTCCAATACGAAATACATCCCACCTGCCACCCATTTATCATTCCTTTGGACACAATTTTTTTAAAAATGAATCAGAAAGGATGGAAAATCAATGAACGGAATATTTGAGCAAAAATACAAAGAATGGCTTACCCTACAAATTTCGGAAGAGAAAAACCATCGGAGACGCGAAATGTTAGAAAAGGGATTAGGTCACGGGACAGTTGAATTTCTGAGGAGAATTTGGTTTCCGGCTGTAGGAAATTTTGATTATTTATATCCGGAATGGGAGGTCCGGGATCTCAACAACGGCCATCGTTACTTAGATCTTGCCTATAGGCCTGACGATTCCAAAGGTTGTATTGAAATTCAGGGATATGGGCCTCATGCGAGAGATCTTGATGTAAGACGGTTTAAGGATTTGTGCTGGCGTCATTCATTATTGGCGCTCGATGGATGGACTGTATTACCCATTGCTTATTTATCTATAATGGATGAACCAAAGCAATGTCAACAACTGGTACTTGCTTTCATTGGCAAATTCACCGCTATTGATACTCCTTCCCAGCTATCTTGGGTCGAGGCTGAGACATTACGTTTTGCACGAAGGCTGCTTCGACCATTTACTCCCCGTGAAATCACTGCTCACTTAAGGATTAGTGACCGACATACAAGACGTATTTTACGAAAGCTTGTGGACTCAGAACTGCTTTGTATAACAAGCGGTAAGGAGCGTGTCCGGGCATACAAACTTAGATGAGCGATTTTATGAGGACACTGGTTCCGTTATTTCCCTCATTTTCGGCTATTTCGGTAATTTGGCGGACATAAGATCCGCTATTCGGCTATTTTCATGTGTAACGGCATGATTTTTGACCCAATAAGGGCTCTGGGGTCCGCTTAAATTATAAAACTAGTATTTTTAACCGAAATAAGGGATTCTATGGCCGCACAATACTTTAGAGGACACTGGTTCCGTTATTTCCCTCATTTTCGGCCATTTTGGTAATTTGGCGGACATAGGTTCCGCTATTCGGCTATTTTCATGTGTAACTGCTTGATTTTTGACCCAATAAGCGCTCTGGTGGCCGCTTAAATTATAAAACTAGTATTTTCACACGAAATAAGGGATTCTTTGGCCGCATAATTCTTTAGAGGACACTGGTTCCGTTATTTCCCTCATTTTCGGCTATTTTGGTAATTTGTCGGACATAGGTTCCGCTATTCGGCTATTTTCATGTGTAACTGCTTGATTTTTGACCCAATAAGCGCTCTGGGGTCCGCTTAAATTATAAAATAATATTTTCACACGAAATAAGGGATTCTATGTCCGCATAATTCTTTAGAGGACACTGGTTCCGTTATTTCCCTCATTTTCGGCTATTTTGGTAATTTGGCGGACATAGGTTCCGCTATTCGGCTATTTTCATGTGTAACTGCTTGATTTTTGACCCAATAAGCGCTCTGGGGTCCGCTTAAATTATAAAATAATATTTTCACACGAAATAAGGGATTCTGTGGCCGCATAATTCTTTAGAGGACACTGGTTCCGTTATTTCCCTCATTTTCGGCTATTTTGGTAATTTGGCGGACATAGGTTCCGCTATTCGGCTATTTTCATGTGTAACTGCTTGATTTTTGACCCAATAAGCGCTCTGGGGTCCGCTTAAATTATAAAATAATATTTTCACACGAAATAAGGGATTCTATGTCCGCGTAATATTTTTGAGGACACTGGTTCCGCTATTTACCTCTTTATCGGCTATTTTGGTCATTTGGCGGACATAGGTTCCGCTATTCGGTTATTTTCATGTGTAACTGCTTGATTTTTGACCCAATAAGCGCTCTGGGGTCCGCTTAAATTATAAAACTAGTATTTTTAACCAAAATAAGGGATTCTATGTCCGCACAATACTTTAGAGGACACTGGTTCCGCTATTTCCCTCCTAATCGGCTATTTTGGCAATTTGGCGGACATAGGTTCCGCTATTCGGTTATTTTCATGTGTAACTGCTTGATTTTTGACCCAATAAGCGCTCTGGTGGCCGCCAAGATAATAAAACTAGTGTTTTTAACCGAAATAAG
Organism: Neobacillus terrisolis; assembly: GCF_051233475.1. Taxonomy (NCBI): domain Bacteria; kingdom Bacillati; phylum Bacillota; class Bacilli; order Caryophanales; family Bacillaceae; genus Neobacillus; species Neobacillus terrisolis. Next base: position 87,833 of record NZ_JBKFGH010000027.1, read on the forward strand.
GGATTCTATGTCCGCACAATACTTTAGAGGACACTGGTTCCGCTATTTCCCTCCTAATCGGCTATTTTGGCAATTTGGCGGACATAGGTTCCGCTATTCGGTTATTTTCATGTGTAACTACTTGATTTTTGACCCAATAAGCGCTCTGGTGGCCGCCAAGATAATAAAACTAGTGTTTTTAACCGAAATAAGGGATTCTATGTCCGCACAATACTTTAGAGGACACTGGTTCCGCTATTTCCCTCCTAATCGGCTATTTTGGCAATTTGGCGGACATAGGTTCCGCTATTCGGTTATTTTCATGTGTAACTGCTTGATTTTTGACCCAATAAGCGCTCTGGTGGCCGCCAAGACTATAAAACTAGTGTTTTTAACCGAAATAAGGGATTCTATGTCCGCACAATACAAGGGAAACAACTGCAAAAAGGGACGAAAGCAAAATGCTCGTCCCTATCTTTAAACCTGAAGGAAAATTAACGATCTCCGTGATGTATACAAATGAGATGAGAACCTTCATCTATTTATTCTAGTTAAAAAGTTCAACCAAATATCCTAATAAAATACCAACCAAACCAAAGTCAGAATCCCCGAAAGTAGTACCTTCGAATCCTAGTGATCCAAGGACTGGAAGCAATAACGCAGGAAGGAATGAAATTAATAGACCATTTGCAAAAGAACCAACCATCGCACCACGACGGCCTCCTGTTGCATTACCAAATACCCCTGCAGCCGCACCTGTGAAGAAATGTGGAATTAATCCAGGTACAATTATCTTCAATCCAACCAACGGAAGGATGAACATTGAAAGAAGACCTGCAACAAAGCTAAATAAGAATCCGATAATAACTGCATTAGGAGCAAAAGGGAATACGGCTGGGCAATCAAGGGCAGGTTTTGCATTTTTTACTACTTTATCCGCTATTCCTTTGAAGGCAGGAACGATTTCAGCGATGAGCATGCGAACCCCTGCTAAAACAACATATACACCGGCTGCGAAAGTGATCGCTTGCATAATTGAGAATACTAGGAAGTTTACGCCTTCGCTCAATTCTGCTTCAACATAGCTTTTTCCAGCGATAGGCGCAACGATTAAGAATAAAATTGCCATTGTTAAAGACATAGCGACAGATGTATCGCGTAAAAAGCCAAGTGACTTAGGGACTTTGATGTCCTCAGTTGATTTAGACTTATCGCCTACACGTTTTCCAATAAATGCTGAAACAAAATATCCAATTGAACCAAAGTGACCTACTGCAATACTATCATTTCCCGTAATCTCTCTCACATAAGGCTGTAAAATGGCCGGCATCAATACCATTAAAGAGCCTAAAATGATGGAGCCGATAATGATAAGAGGAAGTCCAGTTACACCGCCAGTTGCAAAAACAGCTGAAATTAAACACGCCATAAATAATGTATGATGACCAGTTAAGAAAATGTATTTAAAAGGAGTAAATCGAGCGATTAAAATATTTACAACCATACCAAACAACATGATCATAGCTGTTTCTTTCCCAAATGTTTGCTGGGCTATGGCAACAATGGCTTCATTATTTGGAATGACGCCTTGAATATTGAATGCTTTTTCAAACATTTTCCCAAAAATATCTAGTGAACCAATTAATATACCAGCTCCACCGCCGAGGATTACAAATCCCATTATCGTTTTTAATGTACCGGAAATTACGTCGGCCGTCCCTTTCTTTTGAAGGGTTAGACCTAGCAGTGCAAATAAACCGACCAAGATAGCTGGTGTTCCTAATATATCCTTCATTATAAAATCAAACATTATGACCTCTCCCGTCATTAATAGAATGTTCTCTTGATTCTCTATCTAATTATATTTATACTAATTTTGTCTTATATTTTTTTACAGGCGAACCTCGGTTCGTCTGCTTTTTTTATTACTTTTACAATAAATGAGCTTCTAGAGCGCTTTTCAATTCGTTTTGATCAAGAATATTCGTTAAACCGATTACTGTTCTAGTCCCATCATCTAACTGACTAATAAGATCCTTTGAGCCAAGGTAAAGATCTGCCTTTTCTGATTTACCTGTTGTCAAATCAGTATGGGAAACATCTGCATCAATACCCAACTGACCTAAGATTGTTTTTACATTCATTTCTACGATAAAGCTGCTTCCAAGACCATTTCCACAAACAACTAATATTTTTTTCATCTTTTTTTCCTCCTTAATGGGTTGAATATTTCTGAATGATTTCTAATACTTCATCCGCCTTTTCAGCAGATAAAAGTTTTTCAATATTGCTTTGATCGGACAGCATGTTCGACATCTGTGATAATGCCTTTAAGTGCGTTTCACTGTCAATTGCCGCTAGAACAAACATTAGATTAACTTGATGTTCTGGTTTTTCTGAAAAAGCACAGCCATTCTTCAGATGCAAGAAGCTCATACCCAGCTTTTTCACGCCGGCTTCCGGCCGAGCATGTGGCAGGGCAATTTTTGGGGCAATCACAATGTATGGTCCCATCTGATTAACACTGTCTATCATCGCGTCAATATATTCTTTAGAAATGCATTGATCGTTTAATAGCGGTTGAGACGCTAATGTTATAGCATCTTGCCAGCTTAGTGCTTCCGAAATAAATTGGATTTTTTCCTTTGTTAATAGCTCGTTAAGCATCGGTTTTCGGAGCACCTCCTTCTCTATAACTTTTTGTGATTGAAAATAGTCTTTTAACTCCTGGTACAAAGTCTGTTCATTCTTAATATCAGCATGCTTCCTAATAATCGTCAAAAGTGACTCAATGTTCTCAGACTTCTTTATTTCCGTTAAGGAATGAATTTGTTTTAACAATGAGGCCTTTTCTGTATTATTTAAAATTGGATTCACAACAAAGACCGGAACCTGCTTTTGTGTAATCGGTGTCGTTGAAATAATAAAATTTAAATCAGAAAGGTCTGTTTTTTCATATTCCCGAACTGTTACCACTTTTACAACATCGACTGCGGGGATCAAATCTTCAATTTGTTTTTGCAAGATTCGCGAAGTCCCAATGCCACTTGCACAAACCACAATGGCCTTTTTTCGAGACTCTACCGTTACCCCTTCTTTAGCAATCCAGCCGCCAAAATGCATGGCAATATAGGCAATTTCATCGTTGGAGATCTTCTTGCCGAGAACATGTTCAAAGTGATGAACAACCTTTTTAGTCAGAACAAAGATATCGTGATAATTTTGCTTAACGGATTCAGCTAATGGGTTTGCAAGCTCGATTCCATATTTAATCCGGAAATAGGCCGGTTTTAAATGAACAAAAAGGTTTCTTTCCAAATCAGTCCGATTTTGAAAAAACAAACAAGCAAATTTTTGGAAGTCATCAACCATTAAAGGAATGATTTCCTTTAAGTTAACTAAGTCATGATTTTCAAGATCCGTTAGCTTATAATCACTTATTTTCGACCCCAGGAGGTACGTGGTCATATATAAAACTTCATCTTCAGGCATTTTAATCAAGAATGTGTCTAGAATTTTTTCACTTATATATTTGGCTGCCTGGTATTCACCTGTCCCTTTAATAACCTCTTTTTCAACTGGATCGATGGATATATGCTTACCTTGATTAAATCTCTTGATAAGTAAAAATAGCTGAACACTTAATGTTTGCATCACTTCATCGGTATACTTTACTCCAACAAACGGTTCCAATTCATTTAGAATTTCATAGATTGTATCTAAATCTTTCCGAGTAACCATTTGGGCTGCCAGATGGGGTTCTTGATGCTGGGTCAATTGTATTTCTGTTAACAGTTCATCCCAGCCTCGATTCGTCAACACTTGAGATAAAAAGTAGGCCAATACTTTCCGCTTATCCTGCTCTTCTCCCAATATGCAATATCCTGTGGATTTCTGGAACTGCAGTTTCACCTCAAAATGACCCAACTGTTCTTTTAGCTCCTTGATATCGTTCAAAAGAGTACTTCGACTCACATTCAACTTATCAAGTAAATCTTGTAGAAATATAGAAGTGTCCCTTGTCAAAATAAAAATCGCGGACCAAGCTATTCGTTCTTTTCTCGAAAATTCATAATGACTCTGCTTGTCCAACAGTGACAGACTTTTGCTAATTAATGGCCGTGATTTTTCACTTAGATAATATCCTGCTGATCGAACATATTTAAGTTCCTCAAGCTGTTGACTTTTCAGCCAATGATTGATTTTTTCAACATCATAATAGACGGTCCGCTTTGAAACGTTCAACTCCTCCATAAGTTCATCCGGAGAAACATATGAAGAGGTATGAACCACTTTCTTTAGTATTGCAATACAACGTTGATCTAACGTCATTTGGGGCGCTCCCTTCCATTATTACAGACGCTTACATTTAAACGTTGCAAAAATGAAGTGACTTTTCTTTGCAAAGATTAGACTGATAGATTTCGAAATTGCTATCTACAAAGTAATTATACTATTGTTTCTTGCAATTTTAAGTCCGAATGTTGTAGATTCGTTTTTGCAAAGATTGAACTGATTCCTTTTTAGGAGAACAAGGGGACGGTTCTTGTGAATATCAAACTAAAAGGGGAGAGCAAGGGGACGGTTCTTGTAAATCTCAAACTACTAGCTGTGTATGGGCTAAACTACGTAGTTTTTGATGTTTTCAAGCCTTGTTTTTGAAGCGACTGTACTCGACAGAACCGTCCCTATGTATTCCTCAAATAAGGGATTCTATGTCCGCATTATACTTTAGAGGACACTGGTTCCGTTATTTCCCTCATTTTCGGCTATTTTACAAGTTTGGCGGACATAGGTTCCGCTATTCGGCTATTTTCATGTAAAACTCCATGATTTTTGACTCAATAAGGACTCTGGTGTCCGCTTAAATCATAAAACTAGTGTTTTTAACGGAAATAAGGGATTCTATGTCCGCACAATTCTTTAGAGGACACTGGTTCCGCTATTTCCCTTATTATCGGCTATTTTGGTAATTTGGCAGACATAGGTTCCGCTATTCGGCTATTTTCATGTCAAACAGCATCATTTTTAACCCAATAAGGGCTTTGGTGTCCGCTAAGATTATAAAACTAGTGTTTTTTAACGAAATAAGGGATTACATGTCCGCACAAAACGCTCGCAAGTAAGATTTAACTGCAAAAAGGGACCAAAGCAAATATGCAGTAGTCCCTTTTCGCAGTTAATAGCTGGGAAAATGTGATTCGTGTATTTGACCTGGCTCTTGTTTCTTCCGTAATTCCTCTAATGCGGCAAGCAATACTTTCATTTGGGTCTGTTTATCATGAGGCTTACCTAAGGAGTGGCCGAATTCAAATCCGACTGGATGAATGGCACGAGGAGGTCTCATCAGACTCGATTGCTCCACATCAAGAGTAATCAAAGTTGTTGGAATCCCCTGTGCTTCAATTCCGCGCTGCACTGTAACTACAGTGCGATGGCAAAGTGGTCAGCCGGCAGTAAGGATGACGGCATCCGCTTTGGAACGGACGACCTCTTTGACAAGTGCCGGGATGGTCTCATTGTTGATTTTACTAAGACGCATTGAGTACCCCATCATCGTCATGTGCTTTTCAGCAACACCGCCAAGGTCCCCATCATCGACCATTTCTCTTAAACGATCAATCGGAAAAACACAATTGATATCTTCCTTTGGATAATCTGTATTGTAGTGATCTTTTGGTGCTGCATGGGTAACCGTTAAGTCTTTTGAATCAACATCCCCCGGAATAATCCGAAATGAAGCGTCCCCTTCAGCCGGATCCGTATTGAATGGTTCTTGATCCTTAAGATGGACACCTGATGTTGAAACAATCATAATCGTTGTTCCATGCAGCGGCTTTGTAACGGGTGTATATGGGATCGCTTTTCTTGACAGTTCCATACACAGCCTCCCTTTTGTTTCATTTTTAAACAGACAGATTACAATTTACGTAAAACATCAAATAATTCTTCATTGTCTGGTTGTATACCGATCGGATGAACATCGATGAAGCGAACGATCCCCTCTTTATCAATGATAAATAAGGCACGTTCTGATGCTCCGTATGCCGGTTCATCCGGATTTTTACGAAGGACACCGTATTTTTCCGCGACCTCGCCATGCGGATAAAAGTCAGAGCAGAGCGGGTAAGAAATTCCACCGATTGATTTTGCCCATGCATCATGACTGTGAACACTATCAACGCTGATACCCAAGACCTGGGTATCGAAATCTTCAAAACGAGGAAGGTCATCCTCGTAAGAAGGCATTTGCGCGCCTCAAACTGGAGTCCAATCTAGAGGATAAAAGCATAAAAATACATTCTTGGAGCCACGAAACTCGCTTAAGGAAACTTTGCGATCACCGTGGGCTGGCACTGTAAAATCAGGAGCCTGATCACCCAATTTTAGAGTGCTTGTTTCAGAAGCACCTTGCGGCATATACTGATTCCCCTTTCAATTAATTAGTATGAAACAGTTTCAGTATCGACCATTTATTGGAGGATTATCCACCTATTTTCCTCAAAGAATGTTAAGTATGGGGTCTAAAGAATAAAATACTTTGCCTAAATAAAAACTAAGCAGAGACAAACATTGCTAACTGGAGGTAAAACATGACTAGAATTCACAACCCTCAGCAGGAGAAGAAAAACAAGGATAAACCAAGTAAAATTGATGGCCAATTACATGGAGGCATGATGGAATCAGCAGATCAATTTGCAAATCTTATTACTGGTGCAGTGAGTAATGTTGGAGATAATGAAAATGGGGATGATCGAAACAATACATCCCCCAACAAATAATCAAATTGAAGAGCCAGGCACCTTTTAAATTAAAAGATGCCTGGCTCTGACTAATGATTTTTGCATGAAAAACCATACATACATATTTTGTCGTGATCTTAACTATTCTTATGGATTGATTGATTATTTCTTCTTACTTTCTTCTACATCAGTATTGCTATACATCGCTGTTCCTTGTCCTCCGGTGGTTCTGGCTAGTAATTCTTTCACTTCATTATATGAGAGTCCGGATTGTGCATTCAATTTTTTTACCTCATCAATGTTTGTTCCCACAATCGTATAATTACCATCGTTTTTATTACTTTTTTCACTCATAAAAACACCTCTAATCGTTTTTGAATATTTTCTCCAAAATAAGGGGTGATTATTAATTTTGATATGGGCTATTGCGTGGCAAGACTGTATTTTTCTTACTTATTTTTAAAGTTTACATAATAATATTATTATCTATTTGCGTGTCGTATTTTGCTTGGGATAATTTATTTAAGCTTTTTATTTTTTTTAACTCACATTGATACTTGTTTTTTCGTAATATAATAAGTTTATCGTAAAAATAGAAAAGAGTGTGTATTACATGGCAATTTTGAAAAACGATTGGGCATCATTGCTTGAGGATGAATTCCAGAAACCGTATTATTTGAATTTAAATGAGGCTTTACAATTAGAGTACGAAACACAGGTTGTGTATCCGCTTCAGGATGATATTTACAACGCACTGCACCTTACTTCTTTTAAAGACACGAAAGTGGTTATTATTGGTCAGGATCCCTATCATGGACCTGGACAGGCTCATGGATTAAGCTTTTCAGTTAAACCGGGTGTTGGCATTCCTCCCTCATTGAAAAACATTTATAAAGAACTTGAGGCTGATATGGGATGTACGATTCCCAATCACGGTTATTTAGTGGACTGGGCGAAGCAAGGAGTGTTGCTCCTTAATGCAGTATTAACGGTCCGATCTGGACAGCCTAACTCACACAAAGATCTTGGGTGGGAGAAGTTCACGGACAGAGTTATCGAAACGTTGAATGAAAGAGAGCAGCCGGTTGTGTTTATTCTTTGGGGACGATTTGCCCAACAAAAGGAACAACTGATCACCTCATCCAGACACTTTATTATCAAGTCCCCTCACCCAAGCCCTTTTTCCGCCAATAAAGGCTTTTTTGGAAGCAGGCCATTTTCTCGTACAAATGCCTTTTTGCGGGAAATTGGGAGCAAGGAAATTGATTGGCAGATTAGTAGTTTGTAATAAACAAAGGATTTTTTTGTTGCAAGCGGATTGAGAATATTTTTCGCGGACACTGAGTCCGTTATTTTGATCATTTTGGTGTATTTAAAGTCAAGTCCATCTTTATGTGTAAAAATTTCTATACAATGATTCGACGCAAAAAGTAATACTAGATAAGTAAACAATATTTATTTCGAATTTACATTGAGGGGCGGGCATGATAGCCTGGAAGGCAAGCCAGGTGTTGTTAGACACCTGGCTTCCTGGCTTAACATCATGCCCGCTGGAGGCTCAATGTCAATTCGAAATTAGGGTCTATATCTAATTTTGGGGCGAGGGTTATTTAGCCTTTTTTAGATATGGGCCTTTCTTTTTATTACTCCATTCTTCTTCTATATCCATTAATACAGCACCGATTAATCTAATAGCGGATTGATCATTTGTGAAAATTCGAATAACCTTTTCTCTCCTACGAACTTCTTGATTAACTCGTTCTAGCATGTTTGTGGTACGTAAGTGTTTATGATACTCAACAGGTTGAGAGTGAAATTGAATAGCGTCTTCAAATCCATTCTCAAGAGTCTCAATCGCTTTTGAAAAACCTTTCGTGTCTTGATATTTATCTATAAAGCGATTTTTTAATTCCCTTACGACGTCTAAATCGGAGTTTTGGAATAAATCCTTTAGCTCTTGACGAGCTTCCACAGTTCCTTTTTTCGGTAAAGTATCCATGATGTTTCTTAAAAAATGGACACAACATCTCTGCCAAGAAGTGCCTAAAAATGATTCTTTAATAGATGTCACTAGACCACCATGAGCATCAGAAATGATCATTTTAGGTGATTGAAGTCCTCTTGATTTTAGGTATTCAAAGAAAGAAGTCCAACTTTCGGTTGACTCAGTGTGGTTAATTTTTAAGCCAATAATTTCCCTATGACCATTTTCATTAACACCAGCTGCGATATGAACGCTTTTGGACACTACTTGTCTATTTTCACGAATTTTAATGTACATGGCATCCACATAAATATAAGGGTAATAATGAACGTTTAGTGGTCGGTTTTTCCAGTCAGTAATCACCGGATCTAAGGATTTGATAAGGCTCGAAACAAGTGATTTAGATACACTTTTCCCGCATAATTCTTCTACAATCTTAGTAACTTTTCGTGTTGAAACACCACTTACAACCATCTCAATCATAGAAATGATTAATGCTTGATCGCAGCGTTTGTATTTATCAAAGACTGTTGTAGAAAATTCACCATCTCTAGTCCTGGGTACTTTTAACTTAAGTGAGCCAACACCGGTAATTAGTTCACGCTCATAATAACCGTTTCGATAGCCTCTACGTTCTTCCGTTCTTTCATGAGAAAGAGCATTGATATACTCATCCCTTTCTTTTTCCATTAAGGAATTTAGAATGAGTGATAAGGAAGCTTTCACCGAAGATTCTAATGAACTATTATCAATTTTTCCTTTGAGTTCCTCTAAGTTTATAGTAATATTGATTTGGGTCATCATCATGTCCTCCGTTTTATGGTTTTCTTGGTCGAAAACATTGTAACACGGGTCATGATGATGACCTATTCTTTTTACACAATTATAAGGACTTAATCGTATTTAAGTAGTTTTGAGGACATAGGATCCGCTATTTGCCCATTTTACAGTAAAAAGGCATACAAATTGATACAATAAGGGCTCTGGTGTCCGCAAAGTTAATAAAATTGTATATTTTCATAAAAATAACGGATTCAGTGTCCGCATACCCCAAACATGTTTTAGACGAAATTCCCTCCGTGGTTTTCTTACCTCTATCCGATTCCTCCGGTTTTGACTCAAAGCTAACCATAAAGCCGGTCAGCAAATTCGGAATGAATCAAGATTAAAAACGCACGAATGGTCCCGGTGACGATGTGTATATCCAACCATGTTTTTCATTTTCGACAAAAAGCTGCCCTTTTTACTAGAGCAGCTTTCATTATTTGTTTTTTTTTGCCTCAGATATTGATTTACTTTTTATGCGGACACTGAGTCCCTTATTTTTAATAAAAACGCCGATAAATTCATGTTTGCGGACACCAGTTCCATTATTTAGCCAATATTCCATAAAAACAGGCTCAAATCACCTGAATAACGGAACGTATGTCCGGCAAGTAAAGAATTGCATAGATTTTTCCTAAAATAGCGAACCGTATGTCCTCTAAAAATTTTAATTAGCATTTAAAAAACAAATAAAGCTGTCGATTTTGTATCGACAGCTTTATTAGAGCTATTGCTCACTTTTTTATTAGAATTTAGAATGATAGTTTTCGATTTCCCAAGAGGAAATTGCAATGCGGTAGCTATCCCATTCTGCTTTTTTCATCGCTACATACTCATTGTATACATGCTCACCAAGAGTTTTTGCACCGATTTCTCCTGCTTCTAATTCTTTAACAGCTTCTTCTAAGCTACCAGGTAAGTTTTCGATTCCTCTGAACGCTCTTTCTTCTTCAGTCATGTGGAAGATGTCTTCGTTCACTGGAGCTGGAGCTTCAAGTTCTTTCTCGATTCCATCTAAACCTGCAGAAGCAATTACTGAGAATGTTAAGTAAGGGTTAGATGATGGATCTGGACAACGTAATTCTACACGTGTCGCAAGACCTTTTTTCGCAGGGATACGAATTAGTGCTGAGCGGTTAGAAGCAGACCAAGCAAGGTAAACTGGAGCTTCATAACCAGGTACTAAACGCTTATAAGAGTTTACTAGTGGGTTTGTTACTGCCACAAAGTTCTTAACGTTTTCTAATACACCTGCAATAAAGTGGTACGCTTGTTTTGATAATTGTAACTCATCGGAAGGATCGAAGAATGCATTTTCGTTTCCTTTGAAGAATGACATATTCACGTGCATACCAGAACCGTTGATTCCAAATACTGGCTTTGGCATAAATGTAGCATGGTATCCGAACTTCTTCGCAACAGTTTTAACTACCCATTTGTAAGTAGTTGATAAGTCAGCTGCAGTTAGTGCATCAGCATATTTGAAGTTAATTTCGTGTTGTCCTTCTGCTACCTCATGGTGAGAAGCTTCGATTGTAAAGCCCATTGCTTTTAAAGCACGGTAGATTTCTAAGCGAACGCGTTCGCCAAGATCATGTGGTTGTGGCTCGAAATAGCCTGCTTTATCGCCTAATTCTTGTGTTGCATAACCGTTATCATCGTTTTTGAATAAGAAGAATTCTAATTCAGGTCCTACTGAAATAGTGTAGCCTTTGTCAGCAACACGCTCAACCGTTTTCTTAAGAACGTTTCTTGTATCGCCTTCAAAAAGTGTTCCGTCCGGGTTTGTAACAGAGCAAAGGAAACGAGCTTCTGAATAACCTGGCTCTTCAGTCCAAGGAAGTACAGCAAAAGTAGTTAAATCTGGTTGTAGGTAAAGGTCTGATTTATTAATAGGTGAGAAACCTTTAATTGACGATCCATCAAACATCATTTTACCTTCTACTACATCTTCTAATTGCTCAACAGTTACCGTAACATGCTTTAAGATTCCTTCGATATCAACAAATTGTAAGTGTAGTAGTTCAACATTTTTTTGATTAATAGTTTCTTTAATTTTTGCTAAAGTTTCTGTAGTGTTTGCAATAGTAGTTTTGCTCACGTTATATTACCTCACATATCCACGTAGTATTTTATTACATCCATATTCTCTGTTTTTTATTATATTTATTTCTACACGATTTGACAACTATTTTTTTGAATATTTTTTCGAATATTTATACAAAAATTTTGGTAGCGTTTTCAAGTTAAGACTGACAAGGATGGAGATGATTATCATAAATATACATATTTATTAATAGTTTTCATTACACTCTGATATCTTTCTTTTTTTATAAAAATAAAATGCGTTACCATCCGAGAGAAGATGGTAACGCATTTATTAATTGTTATCCTGAGCTTTTAATGTCCAACAACCTGCAACCGATGATTTCTGTAAAGCTCTATGTGGTGGGATTTTGTCTTATAGAATCATATTAAAAATTACTTGATATCCCAAAGGTAGGATTGATGCTATCAAGGCACCAATAATGATTGTCGTTGTAGCGAAAGTTAAGCGTTTTTGATTCGAAATTTCCCCTCTTTTATAAGCAACAGTCAATACCTTTAGGATGGAAGAAACCGTAATTACTATGATGATAGCTGAAAAAATACTCGCAAGGATTACTGGCATTTTAGAATCACCTTTTAGTTTGCATTTACTAAATTTTACCATTTCTATTTTGAAATAAGTACCCTATTTATTATAAAATTCTTGTATTGAAGCACAAAAAAGGTCACAAGTAGCTCCTGTGACCAAATGGGTTATGTTTTACAGTTCGAACTTTGATTTAAGGTAGTGGTATACTCCGTCTTCATCACACGTGAATTCGGTTACTTCAGTGGCCATTTCTTTAATGCGGTCTGTTGCATTTTTCATCACGACAGGGTAACGAACGAATTTTAACATTTGAATATCGTTGTCACTATCCCCAATCGCCATTGTTTCATCTACGGACAAATTAAAGTGCTTTAACATCTGTTTGATTCCGGTTGCTTTGTTCACGTTGGCAACCATTACTTCCACATTGAAGTCCGAGGATGATGAGGTGGTAAAGTCGATTTCTTCCTTTATTTTTTCAAGCTCTTCCTTCCAGCTATTGATATGGTCTATCGTTCTGGAAAAGAAATAAAATTTTGAGAATCCATCCCCTTGTATCCGATCAGCCCAAGCAATTTTTCCTTTAATCGCTTCCTTACGGGAAAGCCACTCATTGATTCCGACGTGCTCTGGTTTTGGATCTCTAATTTCATTTACTACATAGTGATAATCATGTTTTAACGTAACTCGCGGTGAGTTGTATGGAAATAACTCATAGTACACTTTGTTTTGTCTTGCTTTTTCAACAATTGTATCGACTAATGGTCGCGGGAGCGAATGCTTAAATACTTCATCGTGACCTACGAAACCTGCCATCCCATTTGAAGTAACCATTCCATCCACTTTAAAGCCTTTTGGCACAACACTCTCTACTTCCTCAAACGCTCTGCCGGTTGCAAGAAAAACGAATATTCCTTGGTTTCGTAAGTCATCAATGATTTCTTTTGTATGTATACTTACCTTATTTTGGTGATTTAGGATCGTACCATCCATGTCTAAAAATATGGCCTTTTGTTTGAATTGCACTGCGTGACCTCCAGATACCTTTTTTTGATTTAAAACAAAAGATTATATTAGTATACCATAAGTATTTTTTACAATAAAAAAGAGTGCCCGGCTTCCAGACGGACCCGGCACTCTAGTTTAATTAGAGGTTAATATTTTTAGATGAGTTTTTTTAAAAAAACACCTCTTTTTTTAAAATCACTTGGAATTCTTATTAAAAAATGATTATTTTTTAGAGAAAAACCTGCTATTTTTTTTAAAAATATCTCTTTTTTAAGGATTTCTCGGTTTTTTGAATAAATGTTTGCCCGCTGAAAGGTCGTTATGCCCATTTAAATGTGGATATGGTATATTTCAGAAAAAATATGGGTCAACTTTGAAAATATATGGTCCAACTTTTTAAATATATGGTCCAACTTTAAAAAGTTATGGTACAAATTTTGGCTCTTATGCTCAAGTTTCCCCTGATATGCTCGTCAGTACCCCTTTATGGTATAAACGTAGAAAAAGCTAATTATAAAAAATGATGCACAAGAACCGTCCCCATGATTCAAATTAACCCCATTTTTTTCGCGTCGAACTGCAGTTGTTCTCTAAACTGCGGGTGAGCGAGGGTGATTAGGGATTGGGTTCTTTGTGATAGGCTTTTGCCTTTTAGTTGGGTGATGCCGTATTCTGTTACTACGTAATCGACGTCGTTTTTAGATGTGGTCACCACTGAGCCTGGTGTTAGAACGGGTTTAATTCTTGAAATGGTTCCGTTTTTTGTGGTGGAATGCATGCAGATAAACCCTTTTCCGTTTTTGGCAAATTGGACGCCGGTTCCAAAGTCGGCTTGACCGCCTGTTGAGCTGTAATACCTACCGGCAACGGTTTCAGAAGCGCATTGACCGTAGAAATCAATTTCGGTTGTGGCATTAATGGAAATCATGTTGTCTTCTTTAGCAATAATACGTGGATCGTTAACATAATCAACAGATAACATTTCGAGATGCTCGTTTTGATCCATAAAATCATAAAGGTCATTTGATCCGAATGCAAAAGTGGCTACAATTTTTCCAACATGAGTATTTTTCTTCGCACCTGTGATAACACCGGCTTTGAACAGTTTACTAATTCCATCCGTTAACATTTCTGTATGAATGCCTAGGTCTTTATGATTTTTCAAAAGGCTTACCACCGCATCTGGTATCCCACCAATCCCCACTTGTAATGTTGCCCCATGATCAATCCGCTCAGCAACGTATTCAGCTATTTTTTTATCAACATCTGTAATCACTGAAGGTTTGAGTTCCACTAAAGGGGCGGCATGACGGACATAGCCCAGGATTTGAGATATGTGTATGTTATTGTTTCCCTTCGTTCGAGGCATGTGTTGGTTTACTTGCAGGATAAACGGTATTTTGCCGATAAAGTAAGCTGCGTAATCCGCTTCGGTTCCAAGTGAAAAATAGCCATCTTCATCCATTGGTGTAGCTTGACAGATAACAACTGGATGCTTTGTTATTTTTTCCAAAAGTTTAGGCATTTGATGAAAATGATTTGGGATTAAGTCACAGGTACCGTTTGCGTAGGCTTTTCGAGCAAAAGTATTCATAAAATAGGAATGATAATGGATTTGAGGATATAACCCATGCATATAGTTCCGGTCTTTTAATTCAAGCATTTGGTGAATTCGTAAAGATGAAAAAAGCTGTGGATTTTCATCGATTGCGGACAGAATGAAGTCAGGTTCTCCATTTCCGACAGGAATGATAATATCGGCATCATTGGGTATTAAGGATAAGAGTTCTTTAATATCTTTTTCTTTGTGTTGGTTCATTCGCATACTCCTTTGGTGCATAGTTTTCAATTTTTAACTGATTGGTATCTTGTTTAAATTTTATCATCAGTTAAATAAAGAAGGTAGATTAATTATTTCTTAATTCCGTTTAATTTGGCGTGTTATTATAAAAGGATAACGATAGTCTAATTGGGGGGACGTTTGATGAATATTATCGTAGATGATTTATCCGGAACAGAAGTGATGGAGCTGATCAGAGAACATCTTCAAGATATGGCACTCCATTCCCCTCCCGAAAGTATACATGCGCTGAATCTTGACGGATTAAAAAAGCCCGACATTACTTTTTGGAGTGCATGGGAAAACGGAGACCTACTTGGTTGCGGAGCAATAAAGGAGCTTGACAGTCAGCATGGTGAAGTAAAGTCGATGAGAACTTCTAAACGTCATCTTAGAAAGGGAATTGCTGCGAGACTTCTGGAACACATTATTGAAGAGGCAAAGCGCCGTGGCTACCAACGCCTTAGCTTGGAAACAGGCTCAATGAAAGCTTTTGAACCAGCTAGAAGACTTTATGAAAGCTTTGGGTTTGACTATTGTGAGCCCTTTTCAAATTACATTGAGGATCCTAATAGTGTATTTATGACAAGGGAGTTATGAGGAATAGTTGTTTTCTAGTATTGGGGTTGGTGTTCCCTGTAAAAATTTTACTCTTTTAAGATTCCTACACAAAAAAGTGTTTAACATCTACTTATTTATACATATATAATATTTTTATAAAATAATTTTGAATGGATGCCTACTGAATACTTCTTATTAGTAAATACAAAATGTTTGAAGGTGTAATTTTACATGGTTTTACTAGAAATTGTTCTCCCTGCCTTTTTGATTTTTCTATCCGGATATTTGGTGCAAAAAAAATTCCAAGTGAGTATCCGTTCGATTTCCGTAATATCGCTGTATATCATGTTGCCGGCTCTTTCTTTCCATACCTTTTTCACGATTAAATTAAATATGCAAATCTTATATGCTGCGGCAGTATCTTTGCTGCTAATGTTTGCCCTCATGGTCATTGCCAGAATTGTGAGTCGCTTGCTTCGGTATGATGCTGCGGGAGAAAGCTCGATGATGTTAGTCACGGTATTTATGAATTCCGGTAATTATGGTGCACCGATCGTTTTGTTTGCCTTTGGCCGTCCCGGCTTTGAATTTGCAGTATTAATCATGGTTTTCCATCTTATTCTGATGAGTATTTTCGGCGTTTATCTCGCCTCCAGAGGCAAACAAAGTGCGAGTACATCGTTTAAAAACATTCTCAAAATGCCAAGTGTGTACGCGATGGTGCTGGGGTTATTATTACAAACGTTGCATGTCGAGATGCCGGACAGTTTCCTTCAGGCATTCGATTTGGTGGGACAAGCTTCTGTTCCAACGGTAATGATTTTATTAGGGATGCAGCTTGCAGAGCTGACTCTTAAAGATTTTGATTGGAAAGCGATTTGGCTCGGTACAGCGATTCGGCTGGTGATATCTCCCCTACTAACCTGGGGGATTTGTCTGCTTTTCCCGTTACAATCGCTTTTGCAAAATGTGTTAATCCTTACCGCGGCAATGCCTTCTGCGGTTACGGTGTTGATGTATGCAATTGAGTTTGATGCTAAACCGCAATTTGTCTCGAGTACTACCTTTGTGTCCACCGTGGTAAGTTTTTTTAGTATAGCGATGGTTGTGTTTTTCTTGAGGTAGTGACATTTCGAATCGTGGTATTACAAAAAGAGTGCAGGCGCCTTCTTGAAAATAGAGGTGGGCCGGCACTCTTTTTTTTTGCTCGTAGTTTTCATTCATTTGCATGTAGACGGCTTTAAATTTTGAAAAATAACGCACGAGAACCGTCCCCTTGACTACATAATCCTCCCTCTCAAGGGAATTATAGGGAATGAAAAAGTACGCTTTGATGACGTGGAGGTTTTGAAATGAGCAATTCAAGTAATCAGGAGAAGAATTTGCTGTACCCGCCGCAGCACCAGGATCAACATCCGGGCATGGAATATTTAATGAATCCTTTACCCTTGTTTGAAGATAAAAATTACAAAGGCAGTGATAAGCTTAAAGAAAAGGTTGCACTTATTACTGGTGGGGATAGCGGAATTGGACGTGCTGTTGCTTTGGCTTTCGCCAAAGAAGGTGCAGATATTGCTTTTGTTTATTACAATGAGACGAAAGATGCTGAACAAACGAAAGAACTGATTGAGGCGACTGGTCGTCGGTGTCTAGCTATATCAGGTGATTTAGCTGACGAAGCCTTTTGCCAAAAAGTAGTGGCAGATACGATTCAGTCATTTGGAAAATTGAACATCCTTGTCAACAACGCAGCTGTTCAATACGTTCAAAATGGACTTGAATTTATTTCGACTGAGCAACTGACTCGAACCTTTCAAGTGAACGTGTTTGGGATGTTTTTCTTAACAAAAGCCGCTCTTGCTCATATGGGAAAGGACTCAAGCATTATTAACACTAGTTCGCTTACTGCTTATGAGGGAAATCCCCAATTAATTGACTATTCTGCAACGAAAGGTGCGATTGTCTCTTTTACTCGGTCATTAGCGAAGTCTTTAGTTCAAAAAGGCATTCGAGTAAATGGTATAGCCCCTGGACAGGTTTGGACTCCATTGATACCCTCCTCCTTTCCTACAGAACAAGTTGCCAAATGGGGCAGCACCAACCCGATGAAAAGATCCGGGCAGCCAGTCGATTTTGGACCGGCTTATGTGTTTTTAGCTTCAAACGACTCGGCATTTATGACGGGGCAGATTCTTCACTTAAATGGTGGGGTTTTTGTGACGAGTTAACAATCGGTTTTTTCGAGTTCCTGGCACCATCCTGAAAATAGGTTGTGCCGGGCACTTTGTTTCTTTTAGATTGATAGTGGCTGCCAAAGTCCCCCACTGCTCTTGCAACATGTCGGTCAGAAGAACCGTCCCCCTGTTCACAAGCCAAAATGTTGTTTTACGAGCTGATTAAATTTTTCTCCGTCAATTTCTTCTTTATATTCTCTTCCGCCGATTCGTTGGGTGAAGGAGGTTTCTGTTAGAACGAGATTTCCTTTGTCTATTAGTCGGGTTACGAGTAGGCTTTTGTTAAAAGGTGAATAGGGATTTTCAACTATGATCTGTTGTACCTCATTCAATTCCGTTTCATCCTTTAAGTAGTGGGTTGAGTCAAAAATATATCCGCTAACCCAATCTTCATCCCTGTATTTCAGCTTCAATTCCATTAAGCAATCTCCATCTTCACTGTCGACCTTGCTAATCCGAAAATCTCCATTACTTGAGGAGGTTACCTCTCCGTTTAATGGAACCGGCTTTACCGGCAAATTTACTCCGAATCCGGTATCAACCACATATTTCTCGCCATCATGGGTGAGTAGGATAATAATATGGGTTCTGCCCGCTTGACTCCATGACTTTGCCCCAATGTTGTAGGATCGACCCCGCACAAGCTCAACATTAAAACTATTTTCTAATAAAAAGAAGTAAAGCATCGTATTGATTTCGTAGCATACTCCCCCTTCATTATTGATTAGAATTTTCTCGATTAAGTATTCTTTAGTAATTTCTTTATTTCGTTTATTCATAATGGCCAAGTTTTCAAATGGAATGGTTTTTGCGGTTAGTTCGAGGATTCTGTCTAATTTTTCAAATGATATTACCTCGTCCTCAGGGAAAGATATTCTATTTCGAAATAATTTATTTATAGAAGACATTAATTTCTCCTCCAGAGTATATTGTGATTACGGGTTCAATATTTTTAGTATCGCATAAATCATTTCTTTCTGCTTTGTATATGTCTATATTAAAAAATACCTGACTTTTATAAAAATCAGGTATTCATTATTCATCTTATAAAAACTAAAAAACTAGGAAAACATTTACCTGTGTTTGAAAATATATATCTTTTCGGCAAAAAAACTTATGATTAGACCGATAATTAGAGGAACAAATGAACCAGTTGAAATGGAAAAGCCATTTGCGTTATTAGTATACTCGTAATGAAACGTTAACCATGGAATTCTAAATATATAACCAGCAGAGTATAACAGGGCAGTTATCAATGCAAAAGAGCCAAAAGTGACAATGAAGCTTTTTAATTTCATAAGAACACCCCTATTATTATTGATTTGCAATTTCTACCATTTTATCAAAAAGAATGAGCAATGTGAACCTTTGTTGTAACCCGCCTACTTTCGGCTTAAAAAATAACCATAAGAACCGTCCCCTTGCACCACTCGTCTTGGCAATTTAAAATATTAGTAGTAATACCCATTATTTGGAGGTACGTTGGTATGAGATATGTAGCTGTTTTTTGTGGTTCGAGAAATGGAGCATCTGATGTGTATATAGAGGGCGCTATGAGGCTGGGAAAGGAGCTTGCTAGCCGAAAGATGACCCTTGTTTATGGCGGATCAAGTTTAGGTGTAATGGGAGCAGTTGCCGATTCTGTGTTAGAAGCCGGCGGGCAGGTCATCGGTGTCATGCCTAAATTTTTGGATTCAAAGGAACGATCACACCAAAATTTATCAGAGCTAATTATTGTTGATTCTATGCATGAGCGGAAAGCGAAAATGGCGGATTTGGCAGAGGGCTTTATTACATTGCCAGGTGGACCCGGTACGATGGAAGAATTCTTCGAGATTTTTACTTGGGGACAGTTAGGGCTTCATCAAAAGCCCTTAGGTATACTGAATATCAACCATTATTATGATCCACTTGTTGCCTTGTTTCATCATATGACGGATGAGCAGTTTATGGATGAAAAGTTTCGTTCAATGGCACT
Organism: Neobacillus terrisolis; assembly: GCF_051233475.1. Lineage (NCBI taxonomy): Bacteria > Bacillati > Bacillota > Bacilli > Caryophanales > Bacillaceae > Neobacillus > Neobacillus terrisolis. Next base: position 107,623 of record NZ_JBKFGH010000027.1, read on the forward strand.
TGTGGATACCGAGCCGAGCGGACTGTTGGATCAATTTGTTAGTTTTAAACCGATTGATGTTAGAACTTATTTAACGGAAGATCGGACCTAATGTAAGAATTATTTTTTTTTAAAACCAAGAGGGTGAAAGCAATTCGTCCCCTCTTGGAAAACCAAACAGTTTTTCACGAAATTTTCTTTATACAAGCTCCATCAGGGCAACTCCTGATTTTATCGCGGCTTCGGAAACAGCCTTCGCAACGCTTGATACCACACGAGTATCTAGAGCACTTGGAATAATATAATCCGCATTCAACTCACTATCGGAAATTGGCAATTGAAATTCCTGCTGATCCGCTCCGTTTAAACAAGTTTAATCTTATCAATTCTACTTAGTCTGGTTATATATGAGGTGAGTTTCGACATTCGTCAGTATTGGTGATCGAAACTTCTTGCTTTTAACCAGTTTGGGAATCAATTGCTTTGATTGGTTGCATTTTCATTTGCCAGGTTAATTGTTTTTATATCCAATAACCCTCATTGGTTACAATTTCTTCTGCCAGGTTGCTTGATTTTATATCCAATAGCCCTTATTGGTTCATTTTCTTCCGACAGATTACAAGTTTTTATAACCAATAGCCCTTATAGCCTTTAACTCAATAACTTCATCAACAATGTTGCCAAAATAACCGTTGAAGCACCGCCCAGCCTTGTTGCAACCTGGGCAAACGGCATTAAGGACATACGGTTGGAAGCCGATAATATCGCAACGTCGCCTGTACCGCCTAAGCCGCTGTGACAACCTGTTACGATGGCAGCATCCACCGGGTGCATTTTCATGTATTTTCCGACGATGTAGCCCGTCCCAACCATCGCCACAACAACGGCTGCACAAACCACAATATATCCTGGTGTAACGATTTTCACTACATCCTCTAACGGTATGTAAAGGATTCCTAGGCCAACCATAAGCGGCCAGGTTAGACTTGTTGAGATGAATTTATATAAATGAAAGGCACCCTGCTCCATTTTTGCCGGCATTACTTTCAAGCATTTCACCAATGTTGCAGCGATAATCATCAAGACTGGACCCGGAATACCTAGGAATTCATGAGCTAGTCCGCCGAAAATGAAGAAACTGCAGGCAATTAGCAATCCTGCTCCCATTAATGAAAAATCGACAGGCTTATTTATATTTGTTTCTTCCTTTAGCACATCTCCGCCTTTTGTTTTGACAAGTACGCCATTTCCTGTAAGTTCAGGTCTTCTTTCTCCTAGTTTCATCATCACTCCAGCACAAATAATCGCGACGATGTTTCCAATCACCGCTGCCGGAATCATTTGCGATACAAATGATTCTGCCGACTTACCTAGAATTTGAGAATATGCCAGAGATAAAGGCAAAATCCCCTCTCCAATTCCTCCTCCAATTATTGGGACGATAATATAAAACACGGTGTGCTTCATATCGTATCCAAACAGGAATCCTACTAACACACCGGCAACAACTGAAGCAACAGTGCCGAGAATAAGCGGGACAAACATTCTAGTAAATCCTTGAATTAATACACTGCGGTTCATCCCAAGAATACTGCCTGCCACTAAACAGGAAATATATAGGTAAAGGAAGTTAGACTTTTTCATTAATGTCGTAACGGCTTCCATTGACGCGGGATTAATCAGATTATAAAACACTAGAATAGATGGGACCAAGAGCGCTAAAATTGCCGGTCCGCCGATGTCTTTTAAGATTGGAATTTTCAAGCCGAGATCTCCAAGCAACATTCCCATCACCATGATGACGGCAAATCCGCCGATCATGTCAGGGGGTAGCTGATTATAAACAGATGCTGCGTAAATAATTGCTGCTAGTACTAGATAAACTGGTAACGGTATAACCCCTACCTTCAGTTGATTGACCCGCGATAATAAACCTTTTTTCTCATCTATTTGCCTCACGTTAGGAAGCGTTTCCATTACTTTTGCTGGCTCCACGTAATATGACCTCCTATCTTTCTTGTACCTTTATGTTAGTAGTATTGGAGAACCATGAATAGTTTTTGTAACTTATGTAAGTGTTTATGATAATAAAAAAAGTAAGCAACCGCTTGGCTGCTTACAAATTATTCTCGTAAAATATTTTTCCGACCTTTATGCTCACTTTTCCAAAAGGGTTAGATAGTCGCAGACACTGCATATCGCTTCGGGCTATGAATTACCCGGTCCCGTTCTCCGAGCCAGAGGACTTCTGGAACTGGTTGAGAGTGATAGCCATATAATTCTCTCGTTTTATAGGCGTGGACCTCACTGTAAATTGTTTTCATATGGTTATATACCCATTGCTCGTCTCTATGTATGGGTGACCAGCAGAAAATGTCCATTTTATTTAACTCATTGGTCACGGCATGTATTCTTTCATAACCAATCGCATTCATCTTTTGGAAACGATTCTTTTCATAAAAGCGAATTCTTTTTTCCGAATCAGGATCCTTTTGTGTGACAGGTTCAACCTCTAGTATGATGGCTTTTCCCTCTAGTTTCAGCTCGTCAAGAATCTTTGTGCCGATTCCCTTGCCGCGAGTACTTCCACATACAAGAATGAAGTCAATAAAGATAAATTCTGACTGCTCATAATAAACAAGGACGTGATCTGAACCTTCTAGCAATTGATAGCTTCCTTTTTTTTCTTGAAAAAGTAGTTCAAAATGCTGTTTGGATTTCATTTCTCTTTCTGGAAAATATTCAGTTAACCTGCTATACCAGTTACTCATCCCTACACTATCCCTCACTCTGATTAAATTCTGAATATTACAACGTTAATTCTATAACAGGAAGACTTTGTAAATGTGTTGCTACTGTAAAAGTATTATAAATATATTGTTAAAATAGTCTGAATCATTTTTATTTTTAGTAAAATAAAAATCGTTATGATTCTATTAACTAATTCTAATGGCAGGAGCGAATGGAAATGGAAGAGAATAATCGAAAGAGAACAGCATTACTAGGCTGGAGCCTTCGTGCAATTGAAGCGATCGACAGAATGAACCGTCCGTATGTAATTGTTGGTCCGGCTGAATTTCAGTCTTTTGCAGACAGTAATGGGATCGCGTTTATCCCATGGCAATTTGACGAACAAATTGAAAAGGCAGACGAGCTTTTTGTCAAATTGAATGAACTGCAAACCAAAATCGCTGTACCGATATACGAGGAAACTGTGGAATGGGCTGGTGCTTTGAATGCAAAATTCCAGGAAAACCCACGTATTTTCAACAAGTCTCTATTATTACGAGACAAAGGCTTAATGAAACGTAAAGCACAATTAGCCGGCCTCCGCGTGGGAATCTTTGAAGAAGCTCATGCCAAAGACGATATCTATCATTTTTTTAAAAGAGTGAATGATGCGTTGCTTAAGCTAGATGGAGAGCCCAATGACCCAATTCATGTTAAGCCCTTTAATAAAGCGGGTACTGTCGGTCATCGTTTGATTCAAAATCCGCAGGAAATTGAGCAAATTGATGATTCTGAATTTCCACTTTTAATGGAAAGCCATCTGGATGGGCAGGAATTTTCCTGTGAGGCATTTATACATAATGGCAAAGTACGATTTCTAAATATTACTGAATATGTAAAGCTCGGGCACTCCAATTTTGTCCCTGCTTCCCCTTTCCTTGAGAAATGGAGACCGCAAATTAGGGCAGCAATTGAAACGCTAGTTGAAGCCTTCGATATTCAATATGGCGTCATCCATCCTGAGTTTTTCATCGCTCACGATGGAACCTTATATTTTGGTGAGGTGGCAGGACGAGTTCCCGGTGGCCATATTTTCGAATTAATTGAAAAGGCATATGGATTTAGCCCGTTTCAGGCACAGGTGCTTTGCAGCGATCCAAATACAACCGAAGCAGAGTTGGAAGCCTTTTTCCCGGAAGAAGCCGTTTCAGCAAAAGGCTATTCGGGCAGTTTGATGGTTTATCCGAACGTTAAAATCATTGACAAACTTAATGTTCCGGACGAGCTTAAAAACCATCCATATTTTGAAAAACATGATATGTTCATTCCTGTCTCATCGAAGGTTGCTGCCCGAGTGGGTTATGGCAATCACTATGGGACTATTTTCTTTTCTGGAAAAGACAGTGAGATCATGAGAAATCTTTTGAACGAATATTTATATTTTGATTTCTACCAATAAGGAGAGAATAAGGATGAGTACTTTAACGAAACGGAAAAGATTAAGTAAACAGACTACCCTATTAAAAAACAAATTTGTTGCTGCCTTAGACACACTACAGGAAGCAAAGCCATTTCTGAAAAGTTTATACCAGACAGATGTTTTCCAACTAGCGGTCGAACTAGCCCATTCAGATGAAGGTCTTTCCATCCTCTATGAAAATGCATATCGCTTCGATGTGGTGGGCGTATTTCATGGAGGCCCATGGGAAGACCCGACAAAAATGGAGCCTTCTCTGGCTGGAGGCTCACTAAGACTTAAAGATGTACAATCCATTATTGAATTGTTAAGTGAACTGCGAATGCTTTCCATTGCAAAAGGAGACTACCTCCATGACAGCATTAGACCAAAGGAAGCTGAGTCATTTTTAAATGAGGTCCTGGCCCTCAATCTTGACCTTTTGTTCGCTCCGGCACTTGATACGATTCAGTTTCCGGATCATCTGCTCCGAGCTCAGCGTTTGTTCCATTATCTAGGCCATGAACTTTCCTTTAAAGCGATTGCGGATAAAATGGTTCAAGAGATTGACCGTTTAACCGTTCAACGTCCGATTATAACGGGGCGGATTTTAAACATGATTGGCATGTCTGAAAAATTAATTGAAGGTGGAATGAATGAAGAAACAGCGGAAAATTTAAATAAATACATACGTGCTGTGGGTGCACCTTCACCGCTAAGCATGAATGCTTCCAATCAGCGCGAATACAGACTCACATTAGAAAATACCCCTGCAGAGCAACTTGAGTTGGAAGCAATAATTTTTGCAGAATCAATGAAAGAAACAGGTCTTGTTTCGCCCTTTCACGCCGTGCTTCTTCGTTTCCTAAACAGGAAACATCCTGAATATATTTCAGTTGTTCTCGGTTTATCCGAAACAGGGGTTGCATGTTTAAATACAAATAAAGATTTCATTCATGACTTAATCCAACTGTCAATATTTCCTGAAACTCGTCAGGCCATTTACGGACTTGCTAGGATGCTTGAACGCGGATTTCTTACAAAGGAATCGGTCTTTCCGGCAATTTTCCGCCAGCTATTTGAGCTCCCCATTCATAATCAGGTGAAGCATTTGCTGTCAAAGCCTGAATATGAACGGAGTGGAATTAGCCTTAACGGTGTGCTTGTTGCTGGAGTTGTAAATGTTCTCGGTAATCCGCTTGGGGTTGGGCAAGGTCATAACCCAACCTGCCAGTCCGCAAGAGCCATTTCCCTGTGGTCGCAACATGCAATCGGCAAACTGTTAAAATTTATTGCCCGTGCCGTCCGTGACAATGATATTGATATGGATTTTGAAGGAGTGAAGATTCATTCAAGCCTTCTTTTAGGAGGAGTTGCTGAGGAAATCAACCAGGATTTAGATCCGGTTTCCACTATTCTCGTTCCACATCTTGATAAGATATATAACGAAATGATGAAACGAACGCTCCTACGTGGTGAAGATGGCCATAAGTGGGTGAATCCGGAATTTTACGGGGAGTGGGTCCCAAAGGGCTTTGTTCATGTTATCGATCCGATCACTTTGAATGTCGTTCATTATAGTGCATTCATCAAGCTGTTTTATGCCACCCACCATCCTGATTTTAATGAAGGAAACAAATTAATCTATCCAAATCCGGTGGGTATTTTCATGACAAACGTACACGGTGACCTGCTTGGTCTTCACGCCGTATTAATTCAAAGGATTGAGCGCGACCCATTCGGTGATGTTCGTATTTATTTCTATAACCCGAATAATGACGGAAATCAGAATTGGGGCAATGGCATTGTGCCAAGCGTTTCTAGGTTCGGTGAAATCCAAGGAGAATCGTCCCTGCCATTTCATGAGTTTGTTTCAAGAATGTACGCATTTCACTATAACCCTTACGACCAGGGAGACATTTATATGGTTGAAAACAGACTTGTTGATGAAATAGAGAAGCTAGCTAAGCTCAGCTGGGGAAAAAATTTCGTATGGGCGTAACATTAGGGTGAAGCTCAGGCTCTTTTCTAAATTGAAAACCATTCATTTTTGGTCACGTAAAGTTCTGTTTACGTGACCACTTTTGTTCATTTTTTTGAGCACTCACATTGAAGCACCGATACAACTAAATCACCAGACAATTGTAAAATTCACTCTTCATTGGTACTTCTCGTTGTATAACATCAATAATATATAAAAAGCAATGCAGGAAAGGGAATGGGAATATGGGACTTTTTCAATTTACTCCAGAGCATTCGTTTGAACGAGTTTTTAATCAGTTAAAACGAGCTCCTGCTCCAAAAAATATTCATTTTCAGCAAACAGTTTTTGAAGAAGCTTCTGCCCTTCTCAAAGAAACGAATGGACTGGTGAAGCTTTTTCACTATGCTCACCTCTTTGATGAGGCGGGAGTTTTTGCTGGAAAGCCTTGGGAGAATGTCGGCAAGCTCAACCCTGTTCTTGTTCGCGGCACTTTGCATGCAGGCGGAACAATGGCAGCGGCTGAGGCGTTGAGCAATTTGAGAATACTGGCGATCGCCACGGGTGTCTACGTTCATCCTGAAATGTCGGCCTATGAGGCAAATGGATTTTTAACGAAGGTATTGGCTTTAAATATAGATCTTTTACTTATGAAGGAAACAGAAGAAAACAGGGTTAAACAGCTTTATAAAGACCAACAAGCAGCAGAAATTCTCAGGTTTATTTCAGACCATTGTTTTTCAGCGCTTGTTTTTCAAACTCTTTATGAAGAAGTTGATAATCTCGCTGTCCAAAGGCCGATTGTAACCGATAAAATCCTTAAATTAATTTGCAGCGCCAAAAAATTAGCCGGTGGTCTCGAAGAGAAAGATTCAAGCCTTATGCGATATGAAAACTCAGTTTATTCACCATCCAATTTAGCTGCCGGGAATATGGATATGGAAGGTTATGAAAATAAACTTAGAACCTGTAATAATTCACAGCTAATCCATGAGGCCGAACAGCTTCGCGTATCCATGGATAAAACGGGCCTTGTTTCACCTTACCATGAATTGTTTTTACACTTTATTAATAAAGAAAAACCTGACTTCCTGCTAAGTTTGTTGGCCGCAGACAGAACCTCTAGGAAAAATCTGCGCTCTAATCTGCATTTTATTTCTACTCTCATTCACTCAGCTATTACGACCAAATCAAGAAGAAGTATTTACGGTTTGATGCGCCTTATCCAACGGGATCTATTGTCGAGTGAATTTAAACATGAATTTAAAAAGCTTATGAAGATTTCTATCCATGGCGGCGTTAAAAAACGGATTTCGGAACTATATAACATAACTCATCATCGTGAACAAGTTTCACTTCTACTCTCAGGTATGATTAGCGTTTTAGGGCAGCCTCTTGGGATTGGTCAAGGGTTTAATCCGACCTGTCAATCAACAAGAGCCCTCAGTTATTGGGCACAAAGGGAGCCTCTCCTGCTGCTCAAACTATTTAATCACTTTCTAGAACAGGGAAAGATCACCCTTGAGTTTGAGGGAAGATCCATTTCCTCTGATACACTTCCTCATGTCTCACTTGACGATGAGGTGAATATCGATATCGTATCACAACTGTTAATTCCCCATCTTGATTCAATCTATATCGACATGTTAAAGTCAGCAGAAGGACGAGGGCAGGACCCCCATAAATGGATCAATCCGTCCTTTCATATTAAAGGAATATGGCCGGAATTTTCAGATGTTTATAGTGACTTAAGCTTTTCGGATCGGTTTAAACAACACTATCATCCTTCAAACAACCCAAATGTCAACGAAGAACTCCCCCAGCCTGCTGGAATTACGATATACAACCAAGCCGGTCAGGTTCTTGGAGCCCATGCCGTGCTTATTCAACGAGTTGATATGGATCCGGAAGGCATCACCCGTGTTTATTTTTACAACCCAAATAACGACAGCCTTCAAGTATGGGGAAACTCCATTAAAACGAGCATTGCCAATCATGGCGAGCTAGAGGGCGAATCCTCCCTCCCCTTTGACGATTTCCTCCCCTTCCTTTACGCATTTCACTACAAAGCATAGGCAAAGCATAGGGACGGTTCTCTTGCTTCCCTGAAGCAAGAGAACCGTCCCTATGCTACAATTAAATAAATCAAACAAAGTTAGGTGTTTACTTTGGATATTAAGCATTTGCAGTACTTTATTGAGGTTTCAAAGTTTAATAGTTTTTCTCGGGCAGCAGACAGTTTGTTTATTACTCAGCCTACAATCAGTAAGATGATAAAAGGCCTTGAGACGGAGCTCGGCGTCACTCTTTTCGATCGTTCTCGAAAGCAATTAGTTTTAACCGATGCCGGGAAAATCATTTTAGAACAGGCGAAGCTAATCGATAAAGCTTTCAATAATTTAGAAATGAAGCTCGACAACATGACAGGGCTGAAATCAGGGCATATTCGAATTGGACTGCCTCCGATTTTTAATGCACATGAATTACTAAGAATTGCAGGTATGTTTCACGAACAATATCCAGGAATCACCTTTCAATTTGAAGAGGCCGGGTCGAAGAAAATTGAAGAGGAAGTTGCGAATAATTTGCTGGATGTAGGTGTTATCGTTCTTTCCACCAAAAACGACCAGTTCGAGCATTTTGAATTTATGGAGGAGGAGCTGAAGCTTGTACTTCACCCTACTCATCCGCTTGCTCATCATGATGTGGTCAATTTAGCTGATTTGAAAGATGAATCGTTTATCGTCTTTAATAAGGAATTTACCCTTAATGATCTGATTATTAACTCGTGTAATGAGGCTGGCTTTACACCGCGAATCATTTCTGAGAGCGGCCACCTTCATTTTATTGAAGAAATGGTGCTAAACAAATTTGGGGTTTCCCTTTTGCCGGAAAGTGTTTGTGGAAAGCTCAGTAACAATGTCATATCTATTAGAGTTGCCAATCCTTCGATTAAGTCTAGTTTAGCGATTATTTGGGCGAAAAATCAGTATATGTCCTATGCGGCAAAGGAATGGCTTCAATTTACAATGGAACGGCTTAGCCTCGGATTTCGAGAATAGTGAATGGTTTTCTTCTATTATATATTTCTTAAAAACGATTCTCTCACGAAGAATCGTTTTTTTATTTTAAGAAAAGGAATACATGTATACGGTTTCATAGACAAAATCTATACTTACCATAAAATATAACCATTTTACATGTCGAAAAATCAGTCGTAGACTGTTTCATATATATTTCAAATATTACGAATATGTGAACTAAATTGATTAGTAGCTACTATTAGTATATCGATTGGTACCTTGGAACAAATTAGAGGAGGAAATATTTTTGGTCACTTTTTGTTGTATTAATGACTTAAAAGAAGTTAGCGAAGCCCTTGAGAACTTAGAAAAGGATTATCCGAACCTTTACAAACAGCTGGTTGAAATGGTGTATCTTACTCGCGCACTTAATTTTAAAATGCAGTTCATGGGAGCGTTAATCATGGATGAAGACCCAGGTGAATATACCCCTGTATCTGTACACGATTCAGTTCTTAATTTGTATAAAAGAGAGTTACACGCATTAAAAGATCATGGTGAATTCTCAGCAATCAAACAAATTTTCACGAAGTTCAAACATACAAGCTACACCAATATCTGCCTACTAATCCTCGGAATGAACCCCGAATCACTCGTAGGCGCATCCTACTCACGCTAGGAAACATAGGGACGGTTCTCGTGTCTCCCCCGACTGAATGGAAGGGAACACAAGAACCGTCCCTTTGCGTCCCAGGGGTGAACACGAGAACCGTCCCTTTGCACTTTCAACCTTTGTATACAATTTGTGGGAGTTTCTACCTTTCTTCAATGTTATAATATTCCATAGTTCTAAATACCTATATGGATGCATTAGCTTATTTACATAAAATCGTTATCGTCTACCAGGAGTTGATCTGATGTCTTTGTCACGGAGTAAAAAATGGTTAATTTATTACACACTTTTTCATACGATAGGATATTACTGTTGGACTTACTACTGGAACGATCATGCTGACTTAAGAACGATTGGTGGAAATATTTTCTCATTTTTAGCGCCATTGATTGCATCCATCACATTGTTTTATGTATATAAAAAGTTGAAAAACAATGATAAATACTTTTGGTTACTCATATTTTTAGGTTGTTGTAGTTTTGTTATTGCCGAAGCGATTTGGGATTACTATGAGAACTTTTTACAGGTTGAAGTTCCATTTCCCGGTTGGGCTGACCTGTTTTACATGCTTCAGATTGTATTTTATCTATTAGCCTTTCTTTATATGTTTTGGAGTAAGCGAGATCACCTGCAGCTTGCTAAATTCATCTTGGATATTTCTATTTTTATGACTGTAGCAATTTCCTTTAGCTGGCACTTTATCATATCGGATATATTATCTCTTCCCCATGTTTCTTCTTTATTTATGTTCGTCTCGATGGGATATCCAATTGGCGATTTGATTCTGATTTTGGGGGCCATCAGTTTTTATTTGGGCTCTGAATATTTTTTCTCTCCAAAAGTTTTGTTTTTAATATTTAGCAGTCTAGTCGTCCAGGTTTGTGCGGATTCTGCTTATTTATATCTATCCGCAAATTCTCTTTATTTTTCAGGAGGACCATTTGACCCATTATGGTCACTTGCCCTATTATTGATGGGCATCGCAGGGTCCTACTCTATTACTGAGCAAAAGGTTGATGAGACGCTCACCAAGAAAAATATCTCATACATAAAAGATTTCTTTGCCCTAAAATTATTGTTACCGTATTTAAGCGTCATCGTTTTGTTTGTGGTCATGTTCATCCAGACGAAGCAAATCAACAGTTTGATTGTTGGTGCTGCCGTGGCTATTCTTTTAGTTATTTTACGACAAATCTTTACCCTGCTGGAAAATCAGACATTATTATCGAACTACCATACACTAACGGAAAAATTAGAGCAGAAAATCGAAGAAAGAACAATCGAAATAAGCAATAAAAACCAGCAGCTCTTGACTGCAGTAAAAAAAATGAAGCATATGGCCGATCATGATGTGCTCAGCGGTTTACCCAATAGAAGATTTTTTCTAAAACAATTGACGATTGCGATGGCAGATGCAAAACGCAATTCAACTAAGTTAGCTGTGGTGTTTATTGACTTAGATCGGTTCAAAGACATTAATGATACACTCGGTCATTATTTAGGCGACCAGCTCCTAAAATATGTTTCTAAGCAGATGTTACGTCAATTGCGAAGCATTGACACCATCTCAAGACAAGGCGGCGACGAGTTTACCTTATTATTAAACAAAATCTCTAGTGAATTGGAGATTATTCAGTTAATCAAACAAATCCAATCTATTGTTGAAAGCCCGATTAGAATTAATGGGCATGAATTGCATGTGGCAATGAGCATGGGAATTGCAACATACCCAGGAGATGGCAGTACGACGGATGAGTTATTGAAGCACGCAGATATGGCGATGTACAGTGCCAAAGAAGAAGTAGGCAACAGCTTTAAATTTTATTCACCGGAGATGAATGAAACTATTTTAAGAAAAATAGAATTGGAAAATGGTTTGCGCAAGGCGATCAACAATGATGAGTTTATCCTTCATTACCAGCCCCAAGTGAATATAGAAACGGGAAAACTCATTGGGGTGGAATCGTTAATTCGCTGGAATAAGGCTGGAGTTGGTATGATTTCGCCGGGTGAATTTATCCCGTTAGCGGAAGAAACGCGACTGATTATTCCTATAGGTGAATGGGCCCTTTACAGTGCATGTAAGCAGGCAAAAATATGGCATGATTCAGGACATGATCAATTAAAACTTGCCATCAACCTATCAACAATCCAATTCCTAAATGGAAATACTGTCGGTTTAATCGCATCCGTACTTGAGAGTACTGGTTTCAATCCAAACTTTTTAGAAATCGAAATAACCGAAACGGTTGCCTTGTATGATGCGGAAGAAGCGATTAAGAAAATGCACGCTTTACGGAATTTAGGCGTGCGGATATCAATCGATGATTTCGGCACAGAATATTCATCGTTGATTTATTTAAAAAGATTTCCGATTAACAGCTTGAAAATTGATCAACAGTTTATTAAGGATATAATGACGAACGAGAGTGATAAATCATTGGTCAAGGCGATGATTTCTATGGCTCATAGCCTTGGTTTATCGGTAATTGCTGAAGGGGTAGAAACTCCAGAACAACTTAAATACCTGCAAGACCTTCATTGTGATGAGGTTCAAGGGTATATTTATAGTAAGCCCATTTCTAGCGGCCAATTTAGTGAAATGTTAGAAATGGAGATCATTCCTGTTTAACCTTTAAAAATTCTAAACTTTTTGCTGATTACCAAGCCTGGTGTTGAATATAATTTGAAACAGCAGGTCATACGGATTCTGTTCAGGATTTAGAAAAGTTTTTGCGAAAATGTAATTTTATGAATCCACTTCCCCAGTTGGAACGTCTATATTTGTAGAATAAAAGTAAATTATGAAAGGAAAAGCTATCTTGAGAATAAAGTGGTTTGGAAGTACCTTTATCACGTTACTCCTTGTTCTTTTTGCTATTTTCATATATTATCAGTACCTTACAAAATCAGCAGCAGTGAAACAAGACGTTCCTATGCCGGATTCGCTCCACCCCGTTGTGGAAGAGCGTACAAATCAATTAATACAAAAAATAGCAGCAAAAGGAATTACCATCATCATAACTGATGGTTTCCGCAGTGCTGAAGATCAGGATCGATTGTATGAAAAGGGGCGCTCTTTACAAGGAAGCATTGTTACAAACGCCAGAGGTGGCGAATCGTACCATAATTTTGGCCTCGCCGTTGATTTTGCCATTAAGTTACCCTCTGGAGAGGTCATTTGGGATAGACAGTTTGATGGTAACGGAAACAGCGTGGCTGACTGGACTGAAGTGGTAACTATTGCAAAACAATTGGGTTTCGATTGGGGTGGTGATTGGGTGAACTTCAAAGATTACCCCCATTTACAAATGGATTTTGGCTTGGCAATTGAGGATTTGCAGCGAGGCGAAAGGCCACCTGGTCAGACGTTAACAGCCGATGGCGAAAATGAAAACGAAATAGATCAATAGAATTAAAGAAGTGCAGTTGAGAGTTGAGACTGAAGAAAAAGGGTTTTCTTCACAAACAGAGAAGCTCACAACCTATTTTGAAATAGGTTATGAGCTTCTTTTAATTGGTTCAAGTTAAAATATCCAAAATGAATCAGGAGAACCGTCCCTATGCACCCTACCCTTGCACCCTATTTTATCTCCACGAACACGAATACTAAGGCGTTGTTGTATTGTTGGTCATTGAATTTTTCGATGTTAACGTTTTGGACGACTATTGCCATTTTGGCTCGGTTATTTTCCTTTGTGAAGGTTGCTTCTTCTGCTGTGATTACCCCCTTCATTTGTGAATTATAATTGTAAAATTTATCGTAGATTTCTTGTGTTTTAAAGCTGATTAGTTCCTGTTCATTTTCACCTACTAATCTAAGAATAATTTGATCCTTGTTATTATCTCTTAACAGATTGTACTTTTTACCATCCTTTTCAATTTCACAAATGCTTTCGTCTTTATTTTTATCGTTCATATAAAAATCAATTTGAACAAAAGTATCGTAGCCTTTGATGTTTATTGGAGCGGACTGTTCCAAGCTGAGGAAAACCGGTTGATTCGATTTGACTGGCTCTTGATATTCATAAAAGCCGAAAGTATTATAAAAATCTTTATACGCTTCGAAATCATCCGGGAGCCATTCAATTTTCTTAGCATATTGCATCATAGTTAAGTAATAAACCGCATTCGTAATCGATTTCTTGTCCTTTTCAGAAATCGATGCATTCGGTTTGATCTTATTATTTTCTAGCATATTATTTTTCTCAAGCACGGTTTGTAGCGTATTAATTTGACTCGTTCTGCTTATTGTGAATGCGTCCACTGGTGGCACAATCGATACTGCTGCAAAAACAATTAACATCGCAGCGATGATTCCGTTTTTACGGACAGAGATAAAGCTTAATAAACTACCCGCTGCCGCCGCGTAAATACCGAACAAAATTACATAATAACGGGTATGTGTAACCCCTGTTTCTTCTAAACTTAAAATCGAAGAAGTAATTTGGAACAGAACTATTGGCACGAGCAGTTTCGGGAAAATTTTTCTGAAAAAGATGGCGAACTTATTTTCGATCTCACTAGCTAAAATATAGACAAGAATAACTGTAATCGCGTAGGATACCAGCATTGGCTCTAATAAATTATCTTTCCAAAATTCCCCACCGACATTTTTGATAATGTAAATGACGAGGATTAATGTGAATACTGCAATTAATGGAATAAGAATATAGGATATTAATATTTCTAAAAACTTTGGACAATAGGCTGCCTTCGTTATTCCTTCTTTTTGATGAATGGCTTCTTCTTTTTTAGTTATATCATCCGCCGCTCCTGGATACACCGGTATAAGCGATAGAAAATACATCGGGGCAAATAAAACAAAGACAATATTAGCTGTGTGTGGAAAAGCTGTATAATCGATGGTAAAAATCAGCTGGTTAATAGCCTGCAGAATAATACTGATCCCTGCAAAAATAACACCTGAGAAGAATAAGGAATTAAACAGGGATTTAAATGCGATCATGAAGCTTTTATTAAAACTAATATCGCTCTTTATAACTGGAACCCAAATGAAGGCAATTAGCAGTGCAAACAAGGCCACCGCAGTTCTAATCTCTATCTCCATGCTGAGCTTCGGTGCTTGTGAAATGATCAGGTAGTATCCCGCAGTTAGTAAGGCTACTAATCCCATTAAAATTAACCTGGTTGAAAACTTTGAAAAAAACCGTTCATATACAACCTGGAATACGAAACTTAAAAATGCACCGACTAAAAATGTTAAAAGGTACTTTGTAAGGATTTCCTTTTCTGCATTGATATCGTAAGCATTAATCACCGCTGCAGCCAAAAGGAATGCAGTCGTTAACGGGAAACGGGCAATAGCATCGGTCAATCCTGTGAGCCTGTCTTTTAGCTTTTTGATCCATTTCATCTTCTTCAAACCTCCCACTCTCATTACAGGAAATTTTTTATAACGGATGAAATATTTCTCCCTTTCCTTCTAATTAAATTATATATCTAAATCATTTTTATGAATATTAGAATATCTCGTGAAATTAGGATAATCAATGAAAAACGCTTGCCCCCGTATTAACTTAAAGAAGCTCACAACCTATTTACTGAAAGGTTGTGAGCTTCTTTTCACAGACTGCTCCATTTTTGAATAGCTACGGTTCTATTCAGTTTCATTGTTGAGCGATGATTTCTTATTCAAATTCCGAAAAAGAATCACAAGAACCGTCCCCTTGCTCCTATTTCTGATACTTCGATAATTTCAGGGTTAGTGATCCAGCTTGTTTTTCTGGTTTTTTTGCTTTTAGATCGGTTGCCCATGTAGCCCGTGATTTGTAGGTCTGGGTGTATTCCTTATTCACTAATTTCTGTAATCGATCCTTATTTCTTTCTAGAGATTCTTCTAGGTTTTGAAGGCGACGGGTTGGAAAGGATAATCCGGCAAGTATTGTTGTGAATGTTGGATCAGCATCTGAAATATAGGTTCCTTCGAATAACTGCAACGGTTCGCCCACCTTTTGAAAAATGGACGGGACATTTATGAGCTTTGAAATATTTTCTGGCCCTTCATAAATGAGCCCAGCTCGAATGACACCTTGTGATTCAACAGGGCAGAATATCGAATTCGCCCAAGAAAGTTGTATTTTAGAAGATATATCTGCCGTTGTCTTAGCATCGTTAATCGGAGTAGACGCAATGATCGTTACCCCTCTTGTGGCAAGTAAATTCATAAGATCTGTTTCATCGAAATTCCCGAAAAACGAGCTTTTTTGGGTGACTTTAAGAACGTGATTTATTGCTTCCATTACTTGATGATTCGCAGACAAGTATATTTCCTGTTTGCTTGATTGTGGATTCAGCTTGCGGACCTGGTCATTGTCGACGAGAAAAACGGATGAAATTGTATCGATTTTGGAGAGTTCTTCAATACACTGCGAAGTATTGATCCGGTTCCCTGCTAGCACGTTTCGTTCCGGGACGATCGCAATAGCCCCGACCTTTAAACCAGACAATTGATCTAATAAAAGATCAATCAAGATTGGACCCATTCCAGATCCGGTACCCCCATCTGTAGAGAAGGCTACTAATAACAGCTTTACCCCCTTAAATGACCGCTTCACAAAATCAATTATCTCGATATAGTGGTCACGAACGGCTTGAATTCCCAATGATCTATCCTGACCAGCACCATTATACCCTGGAACAAAATACTTCTTTTCTACGCTGGTGTTCACTAATCCATCACGTTGATTCGTGTTGATAAGTGCGGTTTGAAAACCCAAGGCTGATGCTATCCCTGCTATATTGCCACCTGCCTGACCAACGCCTAAGATTCCAACTGATTTCACCAGATCCCCTCCAGATTTTACTCTAGTCATTTTCGGCTTTATAAATTCAAATTTCATATCATTTTTATTCAATTAAATATCGTATTATTACCAAAAGATGTATGGGGCTTATCCCATTACGCTGTACGGGTGAAAAAAAGCCCGATTAGTAACCGAAAATACAATGATTTTTGAAAATAGGTTACCTAATGCCCTTATTGGTTGTAAAAATTATGATGTTTTCTGTAAAAACTTACACCAATCGCTGCTATTGGTTTTAAATTTTATGTGGTTCTCTGTTAAAACTTACACCAATAACCCTTATTGGTTATAAATTTCAAGTTGTTTTCTGTTAAAACTTACACCAATAACCCTTATTGGTTATAAATTTCAGGTTGTTTTCTGTTAAAACTTACACCAATATCTCTTATTGGTTATAAGTATCATGTTGATTTCGAAAAAACGGTTCTCAATGGCCTTTCCAACAAAAAAAATGCCAGCTAATTGAAAACAAACTGGCATCATTGTAAACTCATATATTATTGATAAACCTTCATCACTTCATATTTAAATCCAAGGTATTGATAGTTTTGTCTGCGATACATCTCCCTCGGTGTGTCATCACCGCTGGCTACTAAAATGACAGTCTTATCAAAATAATGCTCCATCACATATTTTTGTAGCCTGCTCCCAATGCCTTTTTTCTGAAACGGTTCTAGTACGGTTAAACCATCAATTTCCGCTGTATCCTCCGAAAGAATGATATCCACTGAACCCGCTGGAATCCCATTGTAATAAGCAAGTAGTTGGAGCACATTTTCGTTATGAAAATTCCTCTTGTGCTGTTCCCGTCTTTGCTCAGCGTATCCAATGCCATACAGTTTATCCTGTTCATACTGAAATTCTAAGTATTCATTCAAATAAGCATTCGTAATTGGTTGGATTTTGATTTCCGGGTCTTCCTTCACTGCGGGAAATTGATTAGGTTGAATCGCATATAACTCTAAAAAGCCCACCTGATATTGCGATCCATTTAAATAACCGATAAGTTCTGAAGTTAATTTTTCACCTTCAGGGAAATAAAACTTAAGATGCTCTTGCCCAAATCTTAAATGAAACGAACTTAAATAATGTTCGGCTTGTTTTAATTCAGCCAAAGACGGCGTTCTTTTAAACTTAATAAAATTACTATCATACATTAACAGCATTTCAGGATTATGAATATGTTCGTATAGTTCATTTTCAAATACAACTTTGCCTAGATGATTTATATTTTTAAAGGTTATGTGTTTCATAGGTTTCTCCTTTTTATGGATTACTTTATAAGAAGTATTTTCGTGACCCATTACAAAAGAATGTAACTGAAAACATTATTTTGGATAATTATAACATATTGTTTTTGCTAAATAATCTTGGCATTTCTTGCTGATAAAAATAATACTGACCTTTAGGACAAAAAAAGAGCTGTCAGTAATGACAACTCCGATCTTCAACGCTCTCCCTATTAGTTGAATACCTAATCAAATTACTCTTTTGTTAATACTCTATCTCCTTTACTCGTCGGTTGAGAAATTACCAAAAATTCAACATCCGTATTTGAATCATTAATCATTTGGTGTGGTGTAAAAGGTGCTATTTCAATTCCCTCTTGAGGGTTTAAAATTATACGTTCACCATTGACTTCTAATGTGGGATTACCGGATAAAACAAAGAAAAATTGACGTGCTTGGTTGTGAAAATGCCTCACTTCTGAAGTTTTTACTGGCATCCTTTCGTGAATGACACTTAATTCTTTAGATTTTACTAGATGCCATCCATCACAACTATCTCCCCATATGTAATGTTCTGCGTTTTGTTTACTTATCTTCATAACAAATACTCCTCTTATTCTTTTAAAATTATCAACCTCAGGATAATGAGTACAAATAAAAAATCTTATTTATTCTACCGATAATATAAATTAAGTTCAGCTACCTCTTTATGCTTCAAGGCAGCTGAACTTTTCTATTTGTTATTCGTTTTTAACCGATGGAAAGTAAATTTTGAAAGCAGTCCCTTTATTTTGCTGGCTTGATACGTTCCAAATTCCATTCATCTCTTTGATGATTTGGAGAGTAACCATTAGTCCTAGACCTGTTCCTTTTTCTTTTGTTGAGTAGTAGGGCAGACCGATGTTTTCCATTTGCTGAGGCGTCATTCCTACCCCGTCATCTTCAACGATGATTTCTACCTGCTGGTCGATCATGGAAACCTTCACTTTTACATACCCATTTGGACGGGCTGCTTCAATCCCATTCTTAATTAGATTCACAAGCATTTGCTGGAATCGTCCGTTATTGCCCATAACATAAGCGTTAACACAAGCATCAATAGTTATATTCACACCATTTATCGTTGCATAAGAAGTAAGCGTATCGACGGATCGCGTAGCAAGTTTGGTAATATCCAACACCGCATGCTGCTCCAATTCTGGATTTTTCCCTAAACTTAGATAATCAGAAATAATCGCATTTGCTCGATCAAGTTCATCCAGGCATAGTTGGAGTTGGTTTTTTTCATTTATATTTATATTTTTTGAAGCTGACAGTAATTGAATAAATCCACGGACGCTCGTCATTGGGTTTCTAATTTCATGGGCTACACTTGCTGCCACCTGTCCAACCACTTGTAATTTTTCGTTTTTTTGAATTTCTTTTACTAAATCCTGCTTTTCTTGATAGGACTCCATCAAATGGACAGCGAGCCATAAAGTTATCGCATTTGTTGTAACAAATCCTATATTGATGAAAAGCCTACTCGTTGTTAATGATTTATCTAATAGGATAGTTCCAAAAACCGGGATTAAGCTAGATAAAATGATAAGAAAAAGGATTGAAAAGAGAATCTTCTTCTTTCGTTCCCATTTTAAATAGTAGCTTCGGAATCTCCAAATCACCAGGCTTCCTAATAGCAATACGATAAAAGCAGGGATCATTCCGTCACCACCTACAAAGAAGCGAACCACCACATAAAAGGTTGTGACAAAAATACCTACTGCTTTTCCTCCATAAATGAAACCTAAAAACCACGGAACCATTCGCAAATCTAGAAAAACCCCGTCATCTATTTTTATAGCAAAAGCTAAACACAATCCCATTGTAACCGTAAAAACCATTCCCCAATAAAAGGACTCTTTTTCTTCTAATTTACGATTGTTTAATAGAGCCTGATGTAAAATGATCGGGAATAAAACCATTAACATTTGTAGCAATATATGATCAGAATGCAATTCCATCTGTTACCCTCTTTTATTACCTGCTATATTTTAGTTGTTTCTTATATCATACTTTGTTTTGTATGGTAATAACATAGTATTATTTTACAGTGATAAAAAACATACTAATTCCCTAGGGTTGGATTAAAATCCATGTAGAATTTCCTCAATACAGTTCAGGGTATGCCGGAATTTGTCGACTAAATTTCATTTCGTTGTTCTTTATATCGAATATAATAGATATATAGGTTTTTACATATACTAGTGGCCACTAAAGTATAGGTGTATAGCACTATATAATTAATCGTTTTAATATTCTACTGAATTTGATACGAATGTACTATCAAATTTTATTCGGCCATTGGAGGATTCAGTGGCACCTGACAACTTAAAGGGGCGTAATGATGCTTAGCCTTTATTTGGACACTTGGGCTTAGTGGAGCGAGTAGTGTAACCGACCCTCTTACCTTTATTAAGAGGAGGATTTTAAAATGAAAAAAAGCTATATTAATATTTTAACGAAAAAGGCGCTTTACACAACTGCTGCAATTGCTATTTCTGGTATACTGCCAGCTACCTCAGTATTAGCTCATGGAGAATTAGTTGCAAATGAATTTGTCGCTCAAGAGAACACTGTTATTTCAGGTAAACCAGGTGAAACAATAACTGTACCTGTTCAAATAGAGCTTGTCCCAGATGGTGGCGGGAAAGAACCAGCAACAGATGCTGCTACGGTTACAGTTAACCTTGGCGGACAAACTCAACATAATAAAACGTTGGAGTTTGCAGCCAGTGAATTTAATACTCCAAAAATTATTGATCTTAAATACACGATTCCGGAAGGTACCACCCCTGGTCCACTTTCCCTGGAGGTTATTATGACTTCAAACGTTACAACAGGAAACAATCAGGTTTGGAATAAAGATAGAGATTACGTTACGATTCAGGTTGTTGCAGACTCACCAGCTCCAGCAGATACAACTGCTCCAATCTTAACTTTAGTAAATTCAATAAATGGCATTTTTAATGCTGCTTCACTGCCTGCGGGTTTTGAGTTTTCTTTAGATGAGTCTAGTGAAGTTTTTGTTAATGGTGAATCAAAAGGTTTCTTTGACGTTGGAACACACAGCTTGGCATTACCAACTCCAATTCAAGGATTAAATACCGTAACTTTATTTGCTGTTGATGCTGCAAAGAATAAAAGTGAAGAAGTAAGCTTTTCCTACATGTATGATTCGATTGAACCAGTTGTGACTGGTGCACCTGACAGTTCCCCAAATGAAAATGGATGGTATAACAAGGATGTAACGGTAACCTTCACTGCTGAGGACGAAGAAGGTGGATCAGGCGTTGATGAAAGTTCTGTTAGCGCCCCTGTTACAGTTACTGAAGACGGTACTCATGAAATTATCGGAACCGCTAAAGATTATGCAGGAAATACAGGTTCTTCCGATCCGATTACAATTAAGTTTGATAAAACAGCTCCGGTCTTTGAAGGGATTGAAAATGGCAGGGCCTATAAGCTAAACCAAGTGGTAAATTGGACTGCAAGTGATGCAACATCTGGCCTTGCTTCTGAGGAAAGCGGAACACTCGATACGAGCACAGTTGGAGAGAAATCTATCACTGTTAAAGATCAGGCTGGTAATGAAATTGAGATTCACTATACTGTTGAATACGATTTCGGTGGAGTGCTTCAACCAATCAACCAAAATGGGACAAGTATTTTTAAAGCTGGCAGCACAGTGCCTGTGAAGTTTCAGTTAAAAGATGCGAACGGGGCGTTTGTTACGGATGCTATTGCTTCGATTTATTACCAAAAAATTAGTACCGATGCAAGCGGAGTAGAGGAAGCCATTTCAACAAGCGCTGCCACAACTGGAAATTTCTTCAGATATGATTTAAATGACAACCAATATATCTTCAATCTAAGTACAAAAGGCCTAACATCCGGCACTTACCAACTATCCATTACACTGAACGACGGCCAAACCTATAATGTGCAAATTGGTTTGAAATAGAGGGACGGTTTTTGTGATTCATTTTTCGATGTCCACTCCCTAAGAAAAGGAACTTTTCCTCAATGAGGATGTACATAACAAATAGGCCCCCTCATCAAATAAGGGGGGCCATTTGTTATTTTGTTTGTTACTTATGCGTATTTTATCCCTGCAAGCTTAATATTGTTTTTATCACTTGACCCGCAAGGTGTTACTGCGTAAGTCATTTCACATTTTGGGCAATTCATAATTACTTTTTCTAATACAAATGTTTCTCCGCATTCACATGTAATTTCATGTGCCACATCTGGAGCAAAGTTTTCTTTCCCCTTTTCCTTCACATGATCCACAATAGCTTGTCCATCTTTTAATTTTGAACTGCATCCACAACTCATCTGTATCCCTCCATGTTACATTTTTACTTCAAAATGATTAATTTTAAGATAGCATAGAGGCGTGGAAATCAATATACCAAAAGTCACAGTTTAGTCATTCACTATACCCAGTATTCACGAAAATTTACCAAAATCAAAAAAGCTGACCATAAATGTAGTTTCTTACATTTAGGTCAGCTTCATTTTTTAGTCGTAAGAACGCTCAAAATTGAATCAGGAGAACCGTCCCCCTGTGTCAAACAGGTGA
Organism: Neobacillus terrisolis; assembly: GCF_051233475.1. NCBI lineage: Bacteria > Bacillati > Bacillota > Bacilli > Caryophanales > Bacillaceae > Neobacillus > Neobacillus terrisolis. The sequence goes on from NZ_JBKFGH010000027.1 coordinate 130,145, forward strand.
TTAGATGATTCGGGCTGTTACGATGCCTTCGATTTGGTTGATTTTTTGTTCAAGGCCAGGGATGACGTCGCCGTTTACTTTTTCGTCAATGTCGATCATTGTGTAAGCGTAATTGCCACGGCTTCTGTTTACCATGTCAGCGATGTTCAAATCATAGCCTGAGATAGCAGCTGTAAGCTGTCCAACCATGTTTGGAACGTTTTTGTGGAATGCAGCGACACGGCGTTTACCTGTGTAATCAAGGTAAGCATTCGGGAAGTTCACTGAGTTTTTGATATTTCCTGTTTCAAGGAAGTCCTTCACTTGACGTGCAGCCATAATTGCGCAATTTTCTTCTGATTCAAGTGTTGATGCACCAAGGTGTGGAATTGGCACAACATTTTTCATTGTTAACACATTTTCGTTCGGGAAGTCAGTGATGTACTTTGCAACTTTTCCATCTTCTAGTGCAACAGCCATGTCAATTTCATTTACCAGTTCACCACGAGAGAAGTTCAAAATCGTTACTCCATCCTTCATGATGCTGAATGTTTCTTTATTGAACATTCCTTTTGTATCATTTGTTAAAGGAACGTGAACAGTAATATAATCGCAGTTCGCAAATAGTTGTTCAAGTGTCATCGCGCGTTGGACGTTGCGAGATAGATTCCATGCTGTATCAACAGAGATGAATGGGTCAAAACCGATTACATCCATATCTAAATCTAGTGCATCATTGGCTACAAGTGCACCGATCGCACCTAAGCCGATTACACCTAGAGTTTTACCCTTAATTTCTTTACCAACAAATTGTTTTTTGCCGGCCTCAACAAGCTTCGGAACCTGGTCGCCTTCACCTTGTAAATTCTTAGTCCAAGCAACTCCCTCGAATAGATTACGAGATGAAGCCATTAATGTTGTTAAAACAAGCTCTTTTACCGCATTAGCATTTGCACCAGGAGTATTAAATACGACAATACCTTGCTCTGTGCATTTTTCAACTGGGATATTATTAACACCCGCGCCAGCCCGTGCGATAGCTTTTAAGTTTTTATCTAATTCCATTTCATGCATGTTAAAGCTACGAACAAGAATAGCATCAGGATTTTCGCTGTCATTATTAATTGTGTAATTATTATTAAAAACTTTTAGTCCGCTCTCAGCGATGTTATTTAACGTTTTGATTGTTTTCACAGTGTCTAAAGTAATTGTACTCAATGTGTTTTCTCCCCTTTTTTGTTAAATGACCATTTTCAATTCCCTAAACGAATCGGCTTTTCAGTAAGTGAACAAAGATGAACAAAGTATCGGCTACTATTTCGTTATCAGTCCTCTCCCTTTAAGCAGAAAGAGGTAAGGGAAATTCACTTTCCCTTACCTCTGCCCAGGCGAACGGCTACGACACTATGTGCTCCCTCACGGTAATCCGCGTTTCGCCAGTTACACATAGCCTTTTTGTTTTTTTTATATTATCAGATTCTTCTTAAATCTTCAACCCCCAAAAACAGGTTTATCTATAAAAATACAAAAATTCTGACAGGACTTAACCAACTCTATACGATTTAATACTGATTTAGCTGAATAGAAAGAGTATCAAAAGATACAACAAACGTTTGATTTGATAAGCAAACTAAAAGCAGGACACCCGTGTAGGATGTCCTGCTTTTAGGTTCTGATTTAACAGTCGGAGTGGCATTGGACAGATCTTCAATTGCAGCTAGAATTTGATTAATTAGTTGAACTAGTTGAATTAGGAATGCAAGCTGTTGAGGAGTAAGGACAGTCGATGTACCTTCAGCTGTACGAATTACAACGCACAACTCTACAAAGACCTCTAATCCTAATAAAGTCAAAAGAGGTGTGGGCTCTACTCCTTCAGGAAATTCACCTAATGTCAGGCGAAGAATGTCTCTATCTGTTGGGGTTGGACAAGTCATCTTTTTCACCTCCAATCATTTTACTGAAATATTTTATAAAAATAACAATAAAGTGGTAGGGTAGATGCCTTGGACAAACCTATATTTTTTTTAAAAAAACATGCTAAGTCTTACCTATATTAATCTCATAAATAGAAAAGGAGGATATCATCTTACCGTTAGCGCAAAAAGAAAAAGCTGCCACATTGACAGCTCCATTCCATACATTATTAAAAATTTCTTCTTTAATGCGTATGTGATCCCGGATGATGCTTAAAAAATTTAGGATTTTCCAGATACTGTGCGTTTAACATTAAGCCAAGAACAATTTCGACAACCCCCACAGCAAACATGGCAGGTTGTAAAAAACTTGCACCGCCATACCAGTACATCTCTGCCAAAATCCAAATAATCATCGCTATGCCAAGGACCGTTGTGACGATACCTGAAAAGCGGTGCAATTGAAACGATAATAGCGCACCAACAAAGCTAGTTACTCCATTAACAGTAAACAAGGCAATTCCCGGGATAAAGAAATCTTCAAAAGGAGAACCCTTCAAAAGATCCAAAGGCAATCCGATACTTGCTCCATCTGGCTGTACCATTAACATCAGGCCACAGGTAACTCCACCCAAACCGATAATCGATAACAATACACCTGTCCCATAGGATAGGGCTTTCAATTTTTTCATTTCTTTCATCTACTTTCCATAAGATTTGAAAACGTTTTGTCAAATCAAACGAAGTAGCTCACTTTCTTTTATTTTAAACTTTTTCTGAATCAAGTTTAAGTTTTTTACTGACCCCTGACCGAAAAATAAAGATAAGAAATAACACCCCACCGGAAATGGGTAAAAGAAAAGAAGGGATAAGATTTAACAATGCTCCGGAGATGATCATCGCTATTGGCAGCATCGTTTTCCCGATGCTAACGCCAATGCTTAATACTCTTCCCCGGAATTCATCCGGCACCTCTGTTTGAATAATATAGGCAATCGGCAAATCAATCAGCGCCACCGTGACCCCAAACAAAAACATTAGAACACCGTAAATTGCTGTATACGCTAGATGATTGATTTGCAGCCCTTGAAGCATGACCGGAATTCCCGACAAAACCATCAACATTGCTAAGAAAAAGCATATATACCGTAACAAAACCCGATACGATACCATCCTCATTATTTTTTTTATAAAAATAGCCCCGATCATCATCCCAACTGGAAAGGCCGCTTGAATAAGGCCAAATTCCTTTGGGTCTAAATGTAATACGGAGTTAATGATAAAGGGTAAAGGTACGGTAACAGCGTAACCAAGGAAAAAGTTGACTGAAATCAGGACCATAAAAAAACCGATGATGCTCTTTCGGTTTCGTAAATACAAAAAGCCTTCCTTTATATCCTTGAAGACTTGGAGTTCACCCACTTGCTGAGGAGCCTTTGATTCGTTATGAAACAACCGAAAATCGATGAATAAAATGGATACTCCCGAAAGGATAAAAGAGATTCCATTGAAAATGATGAACGGTTCGATATCAACTAAGGAGTAAACAATCCCTCCCAACATTGGACCAAGAATGGAAGCACCGGAATCAATGATTTTGCTAATGGTGTTAATATCCATCAGCTTTGCTTGCGATACCATATTAGGCTTTGCAGCTTCTAACCCCACACCGAAAAAGGTGCTAAAAACGGTTAATAGGAAGGTTGTTGCATAAATCAGCATTAAATCCAGATCAACTATTTTGGTTAACATGTAAACAACGACCAATAAAAGACCACTTAACAGGTCCATTGAGACGACCATTGTTTTTTTATCAAATCGATCTGCTAGCACACCGGCAAATGGAAAAATAATCACCATTGGCAAGACCCCCAAGATCAGGGTGATTGCAAAGCTAAACGGCGACCCGGTTAATTTTAAAACATTCAGTCCTAACGCGAAGTTATAGATTGCCGTGCCAAAGATCGAAATCGTCTTCCCAGTTGAATAGAGGATTAGATTCCTTAATTCCACCCTATCCTGGACTCGACTCCCGATTACATCAATTGAATTCATCAATTTTGCCCACCCCACTTTAACTTCTTACATTGAGTGTATGCCGTGGGGTGAACACCACTTCAAGAGCCACATTCGCTGTTTTTTTATAAAAAAAACAAAAAAGGTCGGGTTAACCCAACCTTTTCTAGCCTATTGTAGTTTCCTTCCAAAAAAAGAATAAGTAAAGACCTCTTCCCCTTTTACGAAAAAATCCTCGAATTGGCCTCCTTTATTTAATAAATCCGAGGTTCTATCGTCAATCGGCTTATATTGTAATCCGGCAAGATGATCCTTGATTTTTCGAATTGAAAAATTGTCTCGGAATTTAACTGCGATTTTACTGGCGCGGCTGAAATTTTTGAAAGCAAAATAGGATCCTAGTAAATGTCCATCCGGTTTTACCAAAGAATCTACCTTGTTTAGCAAGAAATCCTCATGGTCGAAGCTATAATTACTAGTACCGGAATGATCAATCAGCAGATCCACGGACTGCTTTGGAATAGGAATTTCGAGAAAATCAGCACAAATAAACAGGATATTCCGTTTCGAATTCGTTCTCTCCAGGAGGCTTTTTAAAAAGCGATGCCGCTCAAGGCTGTGGTCCACAGCAATATAAAGGCAATCCTCTGGCAACTCCTGATAAATATTGCGCAGAAAGAAACCCACCCCTGACCCTAATTCCAGGATGACTTTCCGATGTAAATCCAGTTGATCGAGCTTCCTTTTTGACCAGTGCAGGCCTTTGTTTATATTTTCAAGATAACTAGAGTCAGTTAACTGTATGTAATGGTGAATATTATTTTCAAGCTCGTTATCTGAAGTGGACTTAAAAGGCTCGTTGATAATTAAAATACCGTTTTCGATTAAATGCTCGTTTCCACAGGCACAGGCAAGCTTACCCTCGATAATCTGATTATTGTTGATCAAACCGTCCTGAAGCAAAAGCGGTTGGCCGCAATTTAAACATTTAAGAAAATCGAGCACCTTAAGGTCGATTCCAATCGTTGTACTAGATTCTATGTTTTTTGCCGATAAGTCGATTAATTTGCTGTTTAGCTTGTCTTTTATTCTCGTTAACTCTTTTATTTCATGATCAATTTTTTTGTATTTTTCCTTATATAATGATTGATAAAATGGATCTTCTTGATAATTGGCCAATTTGCCAAAGTTTTTATATAGAAAAAACAATTTTATCTCATTTAAATGAAAGCCCAGCGCTTTAAATTCAATTATTAATTCAAGGTCTGTTTGACAGCGGTTATCGAAAAAGTACTGCCCACCCTTTTTCTCAGGAACGATCAACCCTAAATCCATATAATGCCTAATTGTGTCCACACTTACTTCGTTTGATTTGGCAAACTTTCCGATTCTCATCGTCTCATCACCAGCACCTTTTAATGCACTTTTAAGTTTATTATAGCGCTCCTGTTTAGACAGAACCATTCACTTTTGTGTGGGCTAACAAAAAAGTAGTCGGCTCGGAATCCGAACTACTTTTTCCCACTTTATATGCTTGTTAATGAAAGCTGGTCCTCAGGTAGGGCCTTAAGTGATCCATCTTCATTGAGAACAGAACGCCATGTATAAAGCGGTTCATAGCCAAGTATTTCCTTAGCCTTATCAATGGCCATAAGCGTTTCATGTCCGTTAACATCCCTCTTTAACGTAACCTTTGGGAAGTATTTTTTAGCTAAATCCTGACTAAGGTCGGGCATAATGGTATCTGGGGCTGTGATATGGAATACTTGATTTCCTAAATTCTTTTTTTCCAACGCCAGAAGACAGGCCCTTGCAGCATCCCTTACGTCACAATATGCCCATGCGTTTTGCTTCTGAATGTCTTTTTCGGTTTCCGTCCAATGCATTCTTGGAATTTTTTCATATTCGTCCGGCTCATAGCAATTGGCAAACCGAAGCGCAACCACTTCCGTTTTAGTCAGTTTATGAAACATACCGGACAGCTGTTCTGTAAGGAGCTTGACCATCGCATAAGACGATCTAACATTGGTAGGATGCTCTTCATCAACTGGCAGGTAACTAAGCTGCTCTTGCACAAACGGATACCCTAATACTGTTTCGCTGGAGGCCCATACAAGCTTTTGGATTTTTAAATCCTTACATGCCTCAAGGATATTAAAATTAACAAGCATGTTGTTTTCAAATATCGCTTGTGACGTATTCCTTATATCGGTTGGAATATTAGCAAGATGAACGACTGCATCGCATCCCATCAACAGTTGAATGACCTGCCCGTAATCGCGCAATTCCGCCTGGATAAATTTTTTCGATGCAGATTCCTCGCGCAATTTGCGGTCCGAAGCGGTAACATCATGTCCTGCTTCTAAAATCGTTCTTACGGTCCAGCGGCCGATTTTTCCTGCTGCTCCTGTTATGACTACTTTCACCACTTCCAGCTCCTTTTTTCAAAATTAAAAATGTCTCTTCAAATTATTACACCTTTGTTAGATTTCCCCTTTGCTATTGTTTTATAGGAGGAGTTTAAATAGAAAATATTGGTGGAAGGGATTGGATTGTTGATTTCGTTTCCTCCCAACTTTTTCAAAATATAGTGAAATTCTCTTGAACATAGATGAAGTTTCGTGTTATATTACAAGAAATTAATATTTTCTTACTTCAATACCATTTGAAGTGAGGATAGAGGCGCAAAGACCATAAGTAAGTAATTTGAGGATGATGAGATCCAGTGACAATTGCGGAAAGGGGAATTTGCCGAAGCTTCAAAGACCTCATTGTTCTTGAAGCTGGGTCTGCTATTGAATAAATGCAGAACTGTCATATAGGTAATCTATATGGAGGGCTATCTCACGCATGGGAACGATTTTTTATTTGTTTCTATTGCAGCAGCGAGCCTCGTTGCTGCTTTTTTGCGCTTTTTGAATAGCCTTATCCCTCTAATTTTCAAAAAATTATGTAAAGGATGAGGAAATATGACTTTTGGGCAAGTACTAACTGCGATGGTAACACCTTTTGATCAAAATGGTGATATTGACTTTAATGCAACGAGAATACTCGTTAATCATTTAATTAATACTGGTACAGACGCAATCGTCGTTGCCGGAACAACAGGCGAATCTCCAACTCTAACTTCTGAGGAAAAAGTCGCTTTGTTTAAATTTGTTGTTGAGGTTGTTAATGGCAGAGTTCCTGTCATTGCTGGAACGGGATCCAATAACACTAGGGCTTCAATCAGCTTAACGAGACAAGCGGAGGAAGTTGGTGTAGACGGTATTATGCTCGTTGCACCATACTACAACAAGCCATGTCAAGAAGGGATGTATCAGCATTTTAAAGCGATTGCTGAAGCTACCTCTTTGCCGGTAATGCTTTATAATATTCCAGGACGAAGTGTCGTAAACATTTCTGTTGAGACCGTTGTTCGTCTTTCTGAAATCAATAATATTGTCGCAATTAAAGAAGCTAGCGGGAACTTGGACGCGATAGCCCAAATTATCGAGAGAACTCCAAGTGATTTTGTACTGTACAGTGGTGATGATGGCTTAACCATACCAGTATTGTCCATCGGCGGTGCAGGCGTTGTTTCCGTTGCTTCCCATATCATTGGGAATGAAATGCAACAGATGGTCAATAGTTTTAAAAATGGTCAACTTCAGGAAGCGGCTGAAGCACATCGTGCCCTGCTCCCAATTATGAAGGCCCTATTTGCAGCACCAAACCCAAGTCCGGTGAAAGCGGCTTTAAATATGAAAGGTATCCAAGTTGGCGGAGTTCGTTTACCGTTGATTCCATTGACTGAGGAAGAAACTCGTGTGCTTGAACGTGTTTTAGAGCTTGGAAAAGTGGAAGTTTTTAATTAATAGATGTATATATAAAGGCTGCTTAATCCCATGTGTTTTGTGTTTTGGGGTTGGCAGCCTTTTTTGGTTTTTGGACTTAAGTCTTTGTGGGTTGGTGTTGACTGGTTTGTTGGTTCCGGTGAGGAATTTATGTTAATGAGAACCTTCTATTGGCCATTTTGGTGCTTTTGGACCGGACTTTTGGACAGTGAGAACCTTCTATTGGCCACTTTGTTGCTTTCAGACTGGACTTTTGGCCAGTGAAAACCTTCTATTGGCCATTTTGTTGCTTTCGAACAGTACTTTTGGCCAGTGAGAGCTTTCTATTGGCCATTTTATGGCTTTCGAACAGGACTTTTGGCCAGTGAGAGCCTTCTATTGACCACTTTGTTGCTTTTGCACTGGACTTTTGGCCAGTGAGAGCCTTCTATTGGCCATTTTGTTGCTTCCGGACAAGGGTTTTGGACATTGAGAACCTTCTATTGGCCACTTTGTTGCTTTCAGACTGGACTTTTGGCCAGTGAGAACCTTCTATTGGCCATTTTGTTGCTTTCAGACTGGACTTTTGGCCAACAAAAACCTCCTTCTTTTACCGAAAGTTACTTTTCGTCTTCTAAAAAATAAAACCCACAGCTTTTCATCAAGCAGTGAGTTTTGGATAAGAAATTTTTCTATAACCATTCATCAGCTATTGAGCTATTATCAGCGATTTCGTAAGCTGCATTTGTGATCGCTTCAGCTAACGTCCCCCCCGTTGCGCTTACCTCATTAAAGCAAACTTCGCTGTCCCCTTTTATTGTATACGTGAAACCAAACTTTTCTAATCTTTTAACGATGATCATCGCATGGTCAAGGTTTTCTTGGGGCTGAAACTCTGAATCATGAATGAAAATCCCCTTTTCATGATCATACCATCGATCCCATCTATTTAATTTCCAACCTAGTATTCTTCGAGCAATAATATCCACTTTGTTCATACCTCGATGACCATTCCCCTTCATTGTTGATTTTTTCATTTTACCATTTTCATTGATCCTATTCTAATAAAAAGAGTCCGAGAGAACAATCTTCGTTACCACTTTCAAAACATTATTATAATTTTTCTCTCATAACCTTCATGTAGCTGCTCGAAAGTTTGTATTGATCCCTTATTCTATTAACCATTTTATACAGTTCATTTTTATATTCTTTATCTGCCCCGCCTGTTTTATATAGGGCTTTTATTTTATCACTTTCAGATGGGAACTCTTTGTCAATAAACTCAAAGAAGTGCTTCCGTGTATGGCCTCTTAAATACAAAGTACCCGGAAGGACATAGTGAACTATACACTCGCTTGCTTTACGAAACAAATGGTCAAAGTTTTCCTCGTTGTCTGTAATATAAGGAATAATCGGCATCAAATGCAGACCTGTACTAGCATTTGTTTTTCTGAAAGCTTTTAATACTTCAAACCGGGCTAAACTTGTCGAACTTCCTGGTTCAATTTTCATTCTGACAGACTCGTCCATCGTCGTAATGGTCGCTGCAACATTGATGTAAGTGATTCGAGAGAGCTCATCGATCAAGTCGTAGTCTCTTAATATTAGGTTTGATTTAGTCGATATGATCGCTGGAGTTCGATATTTAATGAGCAATTTCAATATTTCCGGCATAAGTTTATATTTTGCTTCAGCAGGCTGATAGCTGTCAGTTACGCCACCAATGTTAATAACCTCCCGTTGCCAACTTTCTCTGCTCAGTTCTTTTTCCAATTCTTCGATTATATTCGTTTTAACATAGATTTCCTTAAAGAAATTAGTAGAATCTAAGTATTGATGGGAATACATTGCATAGCAGTAATGACAGCCATGCTGGCAGCCCCGATAAATATTTAAATCCCAGCCATAAGGAATTTTTCTTTTCAGCTTGTTTAAGGCACTGTTGACTGTAACTTCCTTGAAAATGGTATTAGTCATCCATCATCATCCTTAAAAAAGTCATGATAATCCCATAAACATTTTTGTTGCTGAAAGCAATATTTTATAAATTCTTTGTTTTTAGTATAAGGCATATCAGGTGAGGATGACACTCTCAAGAAAACAGTGTCTCCCTAATATTTTTGTCTCCAAACAACCTAACAACATTTTGGTTTTTTCAATATAGTGATTTCCTCTCTGTAGGACAAAATAAAATAATTTTCAAATATAATTAGGTTTATCAGAAAACGTATGCTATACTGTGTTTACCATTTACTTTACTACCCCGCTATTTTGCTTAGCGGGGCTTTTTTGTTTTCTTTTCATAAAACACTCTATGCTGGTGGGTTTACTCTACTAGACCCAAAAAGTCCTAATTAATGACCTTAACCAAGATAATTTCGGAATATCGGGCACCAAGAGACCTTATTGGTTTCCCTAACCATGATGATTTCGAATTACCGGGCACCAAGAGCCCTTACTGGTTACCCTAATCACAATGATCTCTCATCATCAGTCACCAACAACCCTATCCCAATTGTCAAATTTAACAAAGCTATCCATAAAAAAAAGACTCTACAAGAGAGTCTTTTTGTGATTATTGGTTAATTAAGCTTTGCGAACGTTAGAAGCTTGAGGTCCACGTTGACCTTGTTCTACTTCAAATGTTACTGCTTGACCTTCGTCTAAAGACTTGAAGCCTTCGCTTTGGATAGCTGAGAAGTGAACGAATACATCGTCTCCACTTTCGCGTTCGATGAATCCGAATCCTTTTTCTGCGTTAAACCATTTTACTGTACCTTTTTCCATTTGTGTTTCCTCCTCGTGTGCTTTGCACACATTTTGTTACTATCCTTGCTCACATCTTCAAGTTTGAAAGTTTTATCCACTTTTAAGTTCTTGCCGAACAAACAAAAATAATTCTTTTTAACCTTAACAGAGAATCTCTATAATTGCAAATCAGATGAATCATTTTGTTGAAAATAAATTCCTGATTAATCGTTTATTTCCTAAAATGGATATTTTCTGACCAATTGCTTGCGACATCTATGCCCGTTTTTGCATGTCAATACATAGCTCTCGAAAAGCATCTGCTTCTTGGTTCATCCCCATGTCCCGGTATATTTTAGATAACCATTTTATTGGTTTTGTATTGGCAGGTGTTAATTCCATTTCCCAGCTGAAGCATTCAATCGCTTTTTCGAACTGACCAAATTCAACATACATTTCTCCAAGCGTTTGCATTTGATCAAGATCATTGCTAAGTTTCTGCATCATATCAATCTTTTCAACGATTTGCAGGTTTTGATGTTTTTCATTAAAAGGCTGGAGCCATTCCTTAATAAAATCTAATTCATGATCTTTAAATAAGGTACTTACGCATTTAGTTAACATATTTTCTGCCTTATCCGGGAAATAAGTAATATACGATTGCAATAAAACTTTAAGCATTTCGGGTTGAAACGAATGTTTAGTTGAATCAATTTGCTCTAAGATGTTACCAATGGCTTGAACCTGAGAGCTGCTAAGCTGAAAGTGATAGGTTTCCATCATCTTGAGCGCTTTTTCGATATTGGATGCTTTTATATATTTTTCAAATAAGTTTTGTTGTAACGGAAGAAAATCAGGTAATTGAGAGGCTAACCTTTCCAAGATGAGCACCGTTTCATTGTCGTTTAAATGCTTTTTAAGCAAGGTTAGTAAAGAAGTATAATGATCCGTTGACGGGATGCGGATTAATTTGTCGATACGCAAGGCACATTGATCAACCCAACGGGATTCTTTTTTTAAGAGGACGATAAGTTGTTCAAAACTGGCTTCGTTTTCTTTCTGCGCAAATAGAGTTTTTTCCGCAAATAGGAGATCTTTAGTTAGAAGCTTTTCAGATGACTGATTGTACAAATCTGTATATTTATTAAACAGCATGTCATTAGAAAGCTGTTTGACGAGGCTGTGGTTTGGAGCAAAATCCATTAAAATACGGATGATTTGATAACCTTGTAATAATTGCCCATTCCGTCGATATTCAAAAAATAGTGAATTTATCTCGTTGAACAATTCCTTTTTTGGAAAAAACGATTCAAAGAAGGTTAAAATAAAGGCTTTTTCTTGAGGAGTATAGTTTTTCTCAAGTTTTTTGAGTAATTGCTGATAGCTGACCATTTTGTAAGGGGGATTGGAGGAGTGTAATACGTTGATAAGCGGATGTGGAGCTTCGAAAACGATGCCCTTTTTAAATGCATTCTCAATAAATGATTTGCGGCGAAGTTTTTTTGCTTTTACGGCTGCAAGAAAATGATATTTATAAAAAAACAAATAATAAACCTCGTTGCTCTCAGAAAAGGCTTCAATAATTTCTCCTTGGAGATAGAATGAAGCTCTTTCTGCTTTTAATAAAATGGACTTATGATGATCATGCAGTAGGAATTGGTTTTCATTCATACTGGGTACCCCCTCGTATTTATTTCTTTTACTATAACATAGTCTTTCGAGGTTCGTATAAAAAATAAAACAATAACTATAAGAAAAGAATCTGCCCCTTAAGGACAGATCCATTTCTTTGAATGAGCTAGACCTGGTTCTTAAACATCCAACCCAATCGATATATATTTCACCTCTAAAAACTCTTCAATCCCATAATGCCCGCCTTCACGTCCGAGTCCGCTTTCCTTGTAGCCACCAAATGGAGCTTGTGCAGTAGACGGCAGGGCATCATTTAACCCAACGATTCCGTACTCAAGCTGCTCGGTCATTCTAAAAGCGCGGCTTAAGTTTTCCGTGTATACATAAGCCGCTAACCCATAACGGGAGTTGTTTGCCCGTTCAATTACTTCTTCTTCCGTATAGAAGGTTGAAATCGGGGCGAGCGGACCAAAAATTTCTTCTTTGACACATTCCATCTCTTCGTGAATATTGGTCAAAATCACTGGTGCGTAGAAATATCCGGTCTCATTTAACGGTTTAGCCCCGCTAAATTGAATCTTTCCGCCTTTATCAAGCGCATCCTTAACGAGTGCATCAACTTTTGAAAAGGCTGTCTCGTCAATTAATGGACCAATATCCGTCCCTTCCTCTAGACCGTTTCCAACTTTAAGCTTTTCTAATTCTGTTTGGAAAAGCTGGATAAAGTCTTCGGCTACTCCTTCTTGAACATAGATTCGATTTGTACAAATGCAGGTCTGACCGGCGTTTCGGAACTTTGATTGAATCAGACCTTGGGCAGCTTTCTGTAAATTCGCATCGTTCATGACAATGAAAGGAGCATTTCCACCCAGCTCAAGCGATATTTTCTTTACATTGTCAGCTGCGCCTCTCATGAGAGTTTTGCCAACCTCTGTTGACCCGGTAAAGGTTATTTTCGTAACCCGTTCGTCTTTCAGCCAGGCCTCGCCAATTTCAACCGATTTTCCGGTAATGAAATTGATAACTCCGGCAGGAATGCCGGCTTCGTGGGCTAATTCAGCCATTTTTAAAGCTGTAAGCGGTGTCTGGGTTGCCGGTTTCACGACACAAGTACAACCAGCAGCCAGTGCGGGAGCTACTTTTCTTGTAATCATTGCGGCAGGAAAATTCCATGGCGTAATCGCTGCCACCACACCGACTGGTTCCTTTCGAACAAGTATGCGTTTATTAGGATGGGACGCCGGAATGGTTTCTCCATATATCCGTTTCCCCTCTTCGGCATACCAGGACACAAAACTATTGGCGTACTTGACCTCGCCTACCGCTTCAGCAAATGGCTTCCCCTGCTCTAAGGTCATGATTTTAGCCAACTCATGCTTATTTTCATCCATCAATTGATGCCATTTCATAAGGAGCTGATAACGCTCATCGGCCGTTTTTTTCGACCATGTTTTGAAGGCTTGGTGCGCAGCCGTGACTGCCTCCTCTGCTTCCGTTACGCCTCCTGTTGGGACTGCTCCTAAAACCTCTTGGGTAGCCGGGTTTATGATTTCTGTAAAAAACTCATAGTCATTTCCGACCCATTCCCCATTAATGTACATTGGGTAGATTTGATATTTTTGTTTGACTGTGTCCATTACCTTACCTCCCAGCAGACAGGGCAGGATCGTTTTGATATACTGCTTCAACTGCTTCCTCGAGAATTTGTAGTCCTTCCTCTAATTGATCATCTGTGATCGTGATCGGCATAAGGATACGAATAACGTTGCCGAATAATCCGGCGCTTAATAGTAATAGCCCCCGCTCTTCGGCCGCCTTCACTATTTTAGAAACGGTCAGTTTATCCGGTGTTTTCGTTTGTTTATCTTTGACGATCTCCATGGCGCACATCGCGCCAAGCCCCCGGACATCCCCAATACCATCAAACCGAGCTGATAAAGACTTCATTTTTTCGATTACTCTGTTACCAAGGGTTTGGGCACGTTCATTAAGATTTTCACTTTCAATAATATCCAATACTGTCAATGCGGTGCGACAGCCTAATGGACTTCCGGCATAAGTTCCGCCAATCTCGCCGACATCTGCCGCGTCCATAATCTCTGCTCTGCCGATGACTCCGCTGATTGGCACACCCGCACCCATCGATTTGGATATTGTAATTAAATCAGGTATGACCCCAAAATGATCGATAGCAAAATATTTTCCAGTTCGGGAAAAACCGGTTTGAATTTCATCGGCCACAAACAAGATGCCATACTGGGTGCATATTTCTTTTACCCGTTTAACAAAGGCCGGGTCTGGCACAATAAAACCACCCTCGCCTTGGACCGGCTCCATGACTACTGCGGCAATTGTTTCCGGAGCCACTTCCGCTAATAAAAATTGTTCAAACTGCTCGATGATCATTTGAATATACTGCTGCTCACTCATTCCTTCCGGGCGACGGTACACATATGGATAAGGAGCTTTATACACTTCAGGAGCGAATGGCCCGAAGCCAAACTTATAGGGCTTTACTTTGCTGGTCATCGTCATCGTCATTAATGTTCGGCCGTGGAAGCCACGCGTAAACGAGATGATTCCTTGACGCTTCGTATATTTTCTGGCAATTTTCACCGCGTTTTCCACCGCTTCTGCACCACTGTTAAAAAAGGCCGCTTTTTTTGCAAAATTCCCGGGTGCAAGCTGACAGAGCCGTTCAGCAAGATTAATATACGATTCATACATCATCACATTGAACCCCGTATGAATAAATTGGCCGGCTTGTTCCTGTAAGGCTTTGACCACACGAGGATGGGAATGACCGACATTAATCGTTCCAATTGCTCCGGCAAAATCAATAAATATATTGCCATCGACATCCTCAACCAGGGCACCCTGGGCTTTTTTTACAAAAGCATGACTATTATTGCTGATTCCTTTAGGTACAAAACGCTTTCTTCGCTCCAATATTTCCAATGATTTTGGTCCTGGTATATCGGTCTGGAGCCTAACATATTTTTTATTCAATTTTAAAATCCTCCTTTACTGTTCACGCCTGCCTATGCTTTTACGTAATCAAGGACCTCTTGAAAGGTACGAACTACTTGATCAACTTCTTCATAGCTGATCGTCAGAGCCGGTTCGATTCGAATCGTTTTCGAATTGATAAGTGTTCCAGCTACGAGTACGCCACGATCAAACATTCCTTTAGACACTTCATAGCCGATTTCATCCTGATGGAATTCAATTCCGATCATCAGTCCTTGACCACGGATTTCAAGAACCTTATCTTCATGACCAACTGCAGCTTCCTTCAGCTTAGTTAGGAAATATTCGCCAACCCTTCCGGCTCTTTCTGGAAGGTTTTCATCAATTAATACCCCGATCGTTGCAATCGCTGCAGCACACGCTAGCGGGTTTCCGCCAAATGTAGTGGTGTGCATAAATGGATTAGGGAACCAGCTTTTGAACACTTCTTCTCGTGCAACAATAGCTCCTGCAGGCATCACCCCTCCACCGAACGCTTTTGCTAAACAGATAATGTCTGGAACGACACCGTATAATTCAGATGCAAACATTTTTCCGGTTCGGCCCATTCCTGTTTGGACTTCATCGAAAATTAATAATGCTCCATATTGATCGCATAGCTCACGCACTTCTGTTAAATAATTTTCCGGTGGCAAGATAATTCCCCCTTCCCCCTGAATCGGCTCAAGGATAACGGCTGCAACATCTTCCCCAACGGCCGAGCAGACCTCAAACGTTTTTCTCATCATATCAATATCTCCAAATGGCACATGACGGAAGCCTGGAATTAGTGGCAAGAACGGTTTGCGGAACATTCCTTTCGCCGTCCCTGATAGTGAACCAAGACTCTTACCGTGGAAGGCACGGGTAGTTGAAATAAATGTGGTTCTTTCGCTATACATTTTCGCTAGCTTTAATGCTGCCTCCACACTTTCCGTTCCACTGTTTGTGAAAAAGGCGTATTTTAGGTCGCCAGGCGTGATATCTGCTAAAATTTTTGCCAGCATGGCGCGAAGTGGGTCAAGCAAGTCCTGACTGTGGAGAGCCTGTCGCTTTAATTGATCCGTAACCGCTTTGACAACCTTTGGATTGCGGTGACCCACGTTATAGATTCCAAACCCGCCAAGACAATCGATGTATTCTTTTCCATTTACATCTTTAAAGCAGGCGCCGTTATCGGACCATTCTACTGCTGCAAATTGACCGTCCTTTGTTACTGTTTTTCGGTAAGACAGAAAGCCCGGGTTGACGTGTTCGCGGAAGCCATCGACGGTTTCTTTGGTAATCCAAGCGGCTTCATCCTGTGTGATATTCTCCTTTTCAATTAAATTTAAAACCTTGTTAATATATTCGGTTACCTGCTGATTCCTAACGTTTTTAACCTCTCGTGTAATCTCGATACTCATAAAATCGCTCCTCTTTTTTAATGAATTTATGAATCTATTTTTTAAATAGCTCTGTTATAGTTGGCTGTTGATTTCCGTTCCAGGTGCTCGCGCACCTTAGGGGGAGTCCGGGAGCCTCCTGATATGAACGAAACTGTCAAGGCTCCCACTCCAAATTTGTATTGTATTAATTTTGGGCAACTCTAAGTAGAGAAGCTGAT